>CAIYOY010000278.1 GCA_903927905.1 uncultured Verrucomicrobiales bacterium
ATCAGCCAGTTCCTGCTCAAGCCCATAGATTACATGACCTACCGTTTCTGCCTGTTTCTGTCCGGCAAAATGATCTTTGCGGTCATGGCCATCGTTCCAGTGGGACTTTTTACCTATTACCTGAGACAATATTTGGTCGGACCGCCCAATGGCGCGGCCATCGTCGGTTTTTTGATTTCCGTGGGTTTGACCGGCCTGCTGCAATTTTTCATGTCTTATACCATGGCGCTCATGGCGTTCTGGCTGTTGGAAGTTTCCACACTCATATTTATTCTCTTTGCCTTTGAGTACGTTGCCGGCGGACATTTGTTTCCGCTCAATATTTTACCGCCTGCCGTCGAACAGGTGTTGAATTTAACGCCGTTTCCTTATCTGCTTTATTTTCCGGTCAGCCTCTACCTTGGGCAGGTAAAGGACGCGGCCATGTGGCACGGACTGGCCATCCAAGCGGCGTGGACCCTGCTATTTTACGTCCTGGCCAGGACCTTTTGGGCGCGGGGCATCAAGAAATATTCCGCCGTCGGCGGATGACGAAATGAATCTGAGCGAACAATTTAAGCGTTATCGGACGATCTATTTTGCGCTTTGGCGCAACTCCGTCGTGCGGGAATTGACCTTCAAGAGCAATTTCATCATGTGGATTGTGGTCGAAGTGCTGTGGTTCGCCTTGCAACTCAGTTTCATTGGCGTGATTTATCTGCACACCGACCACATCGGAGACTGGACCAAATGGCAGGTCATCATGCTGGTCGGCGCCAGCCATTTTATTCAGCAGATTTTTCAGGCCTTCTTTCTGGTCAATTGCATCCAGGTCTCCGAAATGGTGCGGACCGGAAAATTGGATTTCATCCTGCTCCTGCCGGCCAACACGCGCTTTCTCCTTTCCTTGCGCCAGGTGGATATGGGCGGATTTGTCAACGCGACTTCGGCCCTGGCGGTGATGGCTTATGCGGCGAAACAAATGCACTTTGTTCCGGGGTGGGGACAGATTTGCGAGTTCTTTTTTTTGTGCCTGGCTGGCATCATCATTCATTATTCGCTCATGTTTGCGCTCGCCAGCGTGGCGTTCTGGACCGTGCGAGCCCAAGGCATCGTCTGGGGTTACTATAATCTATTCAATATCGCCCGATTGCCGGATTCAGCTTTCCAAGGAGCTTTTAAACAATTCTTTCGCTTCGTCGTCCCCATGTTGCTGATCGCCAACGTGCCGGTGAAAATGCTGCTCAACAAGCCGTCGGCCTTATGGGAAATACCCTTGCTGCTGGAAGCGGCGGTGGGGTGTTTTGTCTTTTCCGAAATCGTTTGGCGATTTTCCATCCGCCGTTATACCAGTGCGAGCTCCTAGCAAACTCGACCGTTTCAGTTTTCAATTTTCGGATCGTCTGCCAAATCTTCGACCGGCGGTTGCATCAGCACGGCTTTCACGCCCAGACCGCCACCTAGGGCGACAGCGATAATGGCGAAAACTTCTTCTTTCCAACCCGGTCTGGGATGCCGAAAAATGACCACCATGGCCAGCGCAACCAAAAGAATGTCGCCGGCGAAAAGATACCAGCGCGGAATCGTTGGCTTCTCCGTTTGAGTGGGGGCCGCTGCGGTTGGTTCCGCCAACGCAGCTTCCGCGTGTTGCCCGCGGATCAGCGAGCGCACGCCGGGGCCGATCGTCTGAGTCTTGGGCGGCAGCGAGCCGACCAGCGGACCGGCGACCGAACCCCGCCCCAAGAGCGACCCTAAATTTTTGCCTAACGCTGACTTTTGCACCGAGCAAGGATGGGAGAGAAAGGAGACTGAGACAATTCCAAACTTGGGCTCGCTTGGCGCACGGCCCATCTCGTCACCCGCATCTATTACACGATCTTCTCCCTCTCTTCCATCGGATGGAGGAGAGGGTCGGGGAGAGGAGGCTTGTTTGCTCGATGGTGCGGGTGTCAAGTTGTACCTCTTTGGAGCTTGGATGTTGGCTCTGGGAACTTCTATGCTCTTCCCATGCCGCGCCTCGTCATCGAGAACCTGAACAAAAGTTTTTGCACCGGAAAAACCGGGCCGGTCTGTGCTGTCAAAAATCTCAACCTCACCGTTGCCGATGGAGAATGTCTCGTCATCGTCGGCCCTTCGGGTTGTGGCAAAACCACCACCCTGCGCCTGATCGCCGGACTTGAAACTCCGGATGCCGGTAACATCTCCCTTGATGACATTTCACAAAACAATGTCCCGCCCAAAGACCGCAATGTCGCCATGGTCTTTCAACATCACGCCTTGTTTCCGCACCTGACCGCCTACGAAAACATGGCTTTCGGACTGATGCTCCGTAAAACTCCTCGCGCCGAAATCGAAACCCGCGTCCGTGAAGCCGCCGAAATCCTCGGCCTCACCGCGTTGCTCAAGCGCAAACCCGAAAACCTTTCCGGCGGCGAATGCCAGCGCGTCGCCCTCGGCCGCGCCCTCGTGCGCCGCCCTAAAATATTTCTCCTCGACGAACCGCTCTCCAATCTTGATGCGCCGATGCGTCAGCAATTGCGCGGCGAGATCCAAAAAATCCGCCAACTCACCGCCGCCACCATGATCTACGTCACCCACGACCAGTCCGAAGCCCTCGCCCTGGCCGACCGCCTCGCCATCATGCGCGACGGCACCCTTCAACAAATCGCCACCCCCGCCGAAATTCTCCGCAACCCCGCCAACCCGTTCGTGACTGAATTCCTGGGCGGTCGGTAGAGTTTTTTCTGCCTTTATCATTTTGCCCTTAATCATTTTGCTTTTTGTCTTTTGGTTGCAGCTTCCCATGTTCCGATCGTTGCATTACCCTTGCCATATGGACAGTTTGCCCTTGCACGAATTTCACGAAACCTTCTGCGCCACCTTTCTTGACCTCAACGGCCAGGAAGTCGTGGCCCACTACGGCGATTCTTCGGCCGAACACTTCGCCCTGACCCAGACCGCCGGCGTCCTCGATCTCAGTTTCCGCAGCCGCCTCTGTGTCCTTGGCGCTGACCGCCAGAAATTCCTCAACGGCCAGGTCACCAACAACGTCAAAGACCTCAAACCCGGCCAGGGTTGTTATGCTGCGCTCATCACCGCCAAGGGCAAAATGCAGAGCGATCTCAACATCTATTGCCTCGAAAACGAAATCCTCCTCGATTTCGAACCCGGCCTCGCGAGCGCAGTCAAAGAACGCCTCGAAAAATATGTCATCGCCGAAGACGCCCAACTCGTGGACGTCGCCCCGCACTACGCCCTGCTCAGCATCCAGGGTCCGAAAGCCGCCGCCGTCATCGCCAGCCTTGAACTCGGTTTGGCGATTCCTGAAAAGCTGATGAGTTCCAGTAAAGTCCAACACTCCATGCTGGGTGAAATATATTTGACTAACCAGCCGCGTACCGGCTCCACTGGCTTCGATCTTTTCGTCCCGACCCACGCCGCTCCAGCCGTGGCCGACAAACTCATCGCCGCCGCCAAAGAACTCGGAGGCAGCCCCTGTGGCTGGCAGGCCTTGGAATTGGCGCGGATCGAAGCCGGCATCCCGCGCTTCGGCACCGACATGGATGAAACCAATCTCCCGCCTGAAGCCGGCCTCGATGCTCGCGCTATCAGTTACAACAAGGGGTGTTACATCGGCCAGGAAGTCATCGCCCGCATCCGCACCTACGGTCAAGTCGCCAAAACCCTTCGCGGCCTCCGCCTCGCCGCCGACCTGAAAAAACTCCCGGTCAAAGGTGATAAATTATTTCTCGGCGAAAAAGAAATCGGCTTCATCACCAGCGCCGCCTTTTCCCCATCGCTGAAAGCCAACATCGCCCTTGGTTACATCCGCCGCGAAGCCAACAAAACCAGCACCGAATTGATTCTTCAAACTGCCGATGAAAAATCCGCTGCCCAAATCGTCGAACTGCCGTTCATAATTTAAAAACTCGCACGGCCTCTTCCCTCGAATGTGTCACGAAAGCGCTAGTTGTAACTTTCTCCACCAAAATTACATTGCCGGGAAAATGGGCTGGGACGCGCCGGTTTGGCCCCAGAATGATTTTAAGCCCGAATTTTCCCGGTTGACGCCCCGTCCGGCTTTGTTAGCATCCCCCCATGCACTGGAGCAGTTTTTATTTTATGAATGTGCGCGGTGGCGAATACTTTTTTCGCCTGAACCCACCGCGCCTGAGGCTCCTTTAGACCAACACTCTCAAAGCAGCCGCAGGCCGACGCCTGCGGTTTTTTTGTTCAGACCCGGAATAATTATATGATCGTTGTCCTAAAACCGAATATCTCGAAAAAAGACGAAGCCGCCGTGATCAAAGAGATCAAAAAACTCGGCTACAAGCCCCATATCATGCGCGGCGTCGAACGCACCGTCATCGGCGCCATTGGCGACGAACTCAAGCACGCGACGCTCGAAGTCCTTGGCTCCTGGCCGCAGATTGAAAAGGTCATGCCCGTGCAAAAGCGCTACAAACTCGTCAGCCGCGAAGTCCACAAGGCCACCTCCCACATCAACGTGCGCGGCAACATCATCGGCGGCAAAAAATTCCAGGTCATGGCCGGCCCTTGCTCCGTGGAAAGCGAAAAACAATTGATGACCACCGCCCATGCCGTGGCCAAAGCCGGCGCGACCATCCTGCGCGGCGGCGCTTTCAAGCCCCGCACCTCGCCCTACGAATTCCAAGGTCTCGGCGAAAAAGGCCTCAAACTCCTGGCCAAAGCCCGCAAAGAAACCGGCCTCGCCGTCATCACCGAACTTCTTTCCGAACAACACGCCGAAATGGTTGGCGAATACACCGACATCATCCAGATCGGCGCGCGCAACGCCCAGAACTTCCAACTGCTCATCGCCGCCGCCAAAACCGGCAAGCCGGTCATGCTCAAGCGCGGTCTTTCCATGCGCATCGAAGAATGGTTGCTGGCCGGCGAATACGTTTTGTCCAATAACAATCCGAACCTCATGTTCTGCGAACGCGGCATCCGCACTTTCGAGACCTACACCCGCAACACGCTGGACCTTTCGACTATTCCCATCATCAAGAAGGAATCGCATTGTCCCATCGTGATTGATCCGAGCCAGGGTGCCGGTCGTTCCGATCTTGTCGTCGCCATGTGCAAAGGCGCCGCCGCCATGGGCGCGGATGCGCTGATCATCGAAGTCCATCCAAACCCGGCTGAAGCTTGGAGCGATGGCGCGCAGCAATTGACCTTGGAAGGCTTCAAGAAGTTCATGGAAGAACTGCCGCCGTACCTGGCCGCCGCGGGTCGGGAGCTTTAATCGAAAGCTCCAGAGGAGCGACCTGTTTATAATTAACAGGTATCAACAATAAAAGCTCCGTAGGAGCGGCCTGTGATTTCAAGCAACGCACTGGTCGCTCCTACGGAGCTTTGGCTGTCGAATATTCACCTATCTATAGACAGGCCGCTCCTCTGGAGCTTAACCCTTTCGCCAATCCAGAAATTTCAACTGCACCGATCGGCGTCCGTTGTATTCATTGATCTGCGGCGTGACGGCGAGGTCGAATTGTCCTTCGGGCATGGCGGCATCTCGGCAATTCCACCACACCGCCTCAAGCATTTGCTTTCCATCGGTGACGCGCAATTTGACGTGTTGATTTTCTTTGCCCATGCGTTGAGGGGCGCGTTGATGCGTCACGTTGCGGACCACCAATTTCACCGGCGGATTGCCTTGGCCACTGGGCTGCAGCTTTTCCAACGCTTCCACTACTTCCAACGTCAAATCCGACGCGGTCACTGCTGCATCGAGATCGAGACGAGGTTGCAGCAATTCGGGTTTTAACAGAGTGCGAGCCAGCTCATTAAAACGGGCGCGAAAATCAGAAACTTTGTCAGGATGAATGGTGATGCCCGCTGCCATCGCATGACCTCCATGCTTGACTAGTAAATCGCCGCATCCGCGCAACGCGGCCGCCAGGTCAAATCCTTCAATACTCCGCCCCGAACCGCGCCAATGCGCGCCGTCGCCGCCCAACACGATGGTCGGGCGGTAAAATTCCTGCAACACCCGCGAGGCCACGATCCCGACCACGCCGATGTGCCAGTCCGAATGTCCTCGCACGATGACAAAATCGGTTTCCTGATTGAATTCCGCGCGGACCGCCGCGAGCGCTTCGGTGACGATTTTCTTTTCGATCGTTTGCCGCTCGCGATTTCGATCATCGAGCGAGCGGGCGATTTGCGTGGCCTGCGCCGGGTCACGTGTCAACAGCAAACGCAGGGAAAGCTCTGCGTCTTCCAAACGGCCCGCCGCATTCAAACGCGGTCCAAGTTGAAAACCGACTTCATAAACTCCGACGGGCGATTCGCATTGCGCCACGGTCTTGAGCGCAATCAAGCCAGTCCGTGAGGTTGTCTCCAGACGTTCCAATCCAGCCGTAGCCAGAATGCGATTTTCGCCCATGAGCGGCACCATGTCGGCGATGGTGCCGAGCGCGACCAGATCAAGATATTCGCGCACATCAAGTTTCTGGGCTTCCGGTAGGCCGAGTTCCCGCATCCGTTTCAGCAGCGCGTGAGCCAGTTTAAAAGCCAGGCCGGCGGAACAAAGTTCGCGAAAATTTTCACCCAATTGCGGATTGACCAGGGCGTCGGCGTCGGGCGGTGGGTCAGAAACTTGATGATGATCCAAAACAAGGACGTCCACTCCTTGTTTTTTCAGCGAGGCAATCACCTCCACCGACGTGGAACCGCAATCCACAGCCAGCAAAAGTTTCACCGGGAATTTTTTCAAACAATTCTCCACCCCATCCTTGCTCAAGCCATAACCTTCTTCCATCCGATGCGGCAGATAAAATTCCACCTTCCAACCAAGCTGCGAAAGCACCTCGTATAACAACGCCGTGGAAGTCACTCCATCCACATCGTAATCCCCGAAAATCACCAGCGCCTCTCCGCCTTCCCGCGCAGTCAACAATCGTTCCACCGCCGCCGCCATGTTGGGAATGAGAAACGGGTCCGCCAAATCTTTGAGTCGCGGCTCCAAAAAACGCCGGATTTTCTCCGGCTCAACCAAACCTCGATTGAACAGGCACTGCGCGAGCAATGGCGAAACATTCGATCCGGCAGGCGGAGCGGGGCAGGGGGCGGCCAATGACCAGCGATATTTCATAGCAGATGCGCCACCCAGTGAATCATTTTTGCCAGATGGGTGGAAAGAAATTTATAAATGAAATCCCCGATCACTATAAAATAAATGGTCGTGCCGGCGGACACGGCGTAACCAAGCCAGATCATCACCCCATCTTCCTCCATCATGCTGATGGCGAGCAAGACGATGGCCCAACCCGGCAGCGTATTGGTCAGCGGTGGAATCGGCGGCAGCGGGAGGAACAAAAGAAAAGCCATGAAACAGACCAGCAGCGCGTTGGCCGAGCGGATCACCTGCCAATTCATCCAAGCGCTGCTTCGTGGTTTGACCATCCGTTCCAGAAGCCGCAGCACCCGCACACTGGCGCGCAAAACCGTTTTCATCGCCTTGGGCGGCAACGAACGATTGCCGATAAAATTCGGCAAATCCGGCGGCAATTCAAAGGCCAATCGCAACGACATAAACATGATGACCAGCCCAAACACCACGCTCGCTCCCGGCAGCGGGTTGACCGTCACAAACGGCAGACAAAGCAAAATCATGACCAGATACAGTCCGCGCCCTTCGGTCTTTTTCAGCAGTGAGTTGAGCGTGATCTGTTCCTGATCAGACCCGTGTTCCAGGATCTGCTCCAGGCTGACGGAAAGAGGTGTATGGGGGTTGGTCGGATTCAAGGAGTCACTTCTTTTTTTCACGCCAAACGCTGATGAGCGAGGCGATAATTGAAACCAAAATGATGCCAGCGACGGTGGCCAGCGACAGGCCGATGGGAATGGGCCGCCATTTGGCCAGCAACATTTTCGCGCCGATAAAAACCAGCACGACCGATAGCCCGAATTTTAAATAACGGAAATACCGGATGGCATCCGCCAACACAAAATACAGCGACCGCAATCCGAGGATGGCAAAAACGTTCGAGGTGAAAACGATGAACGGCTTTTCGGTCACCGCGAAAATCGCCGGGATCGAATCCACCGCGAAGATCAGATCGGTGGTTTCCACCATGATCAGCACCAGAGCCAGCGGGGTCAGCGCCTTGCGACCGTCAAGCAGGGTGAAGAATTTCTGCCCGTCAAAAGCCGTGGTGACGGGGAAAAATTTGCGCGCAATCCGGACGATAATGTTTTTTTCCGGTTGTGGATTTTCCTGTTTGGTCATGGCCATTTTCGCGCCGGTGTAGATCAGGAACGCACCCACCGCATTGAGCAGCCAGTGAAAATGTTGCAGCAAAGTCGCGCCCACGCCGATCATGAACCCTCGCATGACCAGCGCTCCCAAAATCCCCCAGAACAACACCCGATGCTGGTTCTCCTGGCTCACCTGGAAAAATCCAAAGATCAGGGCAATGATAAAAACATTGTCCATGGAGAGAGAAAGCTCGATGAGATAACCGGTGAAAAATTCCAGGCCGTCGTCCGGCCCGCTCCAATGGACCAGTCCTCCGGCAAATATGACGGCCAGCCCGAACCACAGCAGACTCCAGAGAAAAGCTTCCTGAAATTTGACCACCCGGGCCGAGCGATGGAACACCCCCAAGTCCAGCGCCAGGAAAAATAAGATGACGACAATAAACCCCGCCCAGTGCCAGATGGTGAATTGGGTCAGGGACGGCATGGTGAGCGCCGTTTCGCTCAGGCTTGCGAGGTCGGGGCTTCTTCGGCCACTTGATCCACCGTCACGGCGGAAGCAGCCATCTTGGGCCGTTCACCTTTGTGCCACCAGAGCACCATCGCGCTCGCGATGTAGATACTGGAGTAAGTGCCGGTGATGATGCCGACCAGGAAGGTGAAGGCGAAATCATTGATCACGCCACCGCCAAACAAATACAACGACATCGTGGCGATGAACACCGTGCCGGAGGTGATGATGGTTCGGCTCAAGGTCTGATTGAGCGCCTTGTTCATCACGTCTTTGAACGAGCCGCGCACGCCGAGTTTCAGGTCTTCGCGGATACGGTCGAAGATCACGATGGTATCGTTGATGGAGAAACCGATGATGGTCAACACGGCGGCCACGATGGGCGCGCTCAATTGCCGCCCGGAGATGAAGAAAATGCCGAGCGTCATCAGCACGTCATGCAATACGGCCAAAACGGCGCCGACGGAGAAGGAGAATTCATAACGCAATGCGACATACAACAAGATGCCGAAGAGCGATAGGAACGAAGCGATGATCGCTGACTTTTGGATCTCAACCCCGACCGTCGCACCCACGGTGCTGCTGCCGATCAATTTGAAACCGGCGTTCGGAAAACTCTTGGCCAAGGCATCGGTCACGCCGCCCGCTTTACCAAACGGGGCCACAACTTCCAGCATCTCCTTATCGGCACCTTTTTGATATTGAATCTGCGTTTCGCCAACCGAGGCGAGCGCGGTGCGCAACTGACCCACTTCGACCTTTTGATTGAAAGACAGAGTCACGGCGTCGCCACCGGCGAAATCAATGCCCATGACGTTGCCACCGCGATGCACACCCCAAGCCATGCCGATGATAATGACGGCCCAGGAAGTGGCAAACGCCACCTTGGCGAATTTCATGAAATCCCAATGCGGATTTTTGATCATGTGCAACATGCCGATCTTGTTCAACCAGCCTTTGTTCAGGAGGAAGTCAAAAATCAACCGGGTCATCACCAATGAGGTGAACAAGCTCAAGGCCACACCGACCGTCAGGGTCACGCCGAAACCTTTGACCGGGCCGGTGCCATAGTAAATCAGGATGATCGCGGAAATAAGCGTGGTGGAGTGCGAGTCAAAGATCGTTCCAAACGCTCGGCTGTAAGCGGCCGAGATCGCGCCGCGAATGGATTTGCCGGTGGCCATTTCTTCCCGTAAACGTTCATAGATCAACACGTTCGCGTCCACCGCCATACCGACCGTCAACACGATGCCGGCGATGCCGGGCAGGGTCAGGGTGGTGCCGATGGAGCACATGACGCCGAGGAGGATGATCAGGTTCAGAAGCATGGCGATGCTGGCGATCAAACCGCAGCGGTGATAGTAGAACACCATGAAAATGGCGACGGCCAGGGTGCCGATGATGGCCGACATGATGCCGCTCTTGATGGAATCTTTGCCGAGCGTCGGATCCACCTGCCGCATGGAATCAATTTGCACCGGTGTTTCCAGCGGGTTTTCCAAAATATTGGCCAGCGTCTTGGCTTCTTCGAAATCAGCGATGTTATTGATCACGCCATTACCACCGGTGATCGGGCCTTGGATGACGGGCGCAGTGTACAACTCATGATCCAGCACAATGGCCAGACGATCGCCGACATGGGCGGTGGTCAACTTGCCAAATTTATCGGCACCTTCGGAATCAAAAACAAACTGCACTTCCGGCGCGCCGACCGCGTCGCGATTCGGCATGGCCCGTTTGATGTATTTTCCGGTCATGCCGTTGGCCAATTTCTTTTCGACCAGCAAGGTTTCGATCCGGGTTTTGCCATCGCGGCCTTTTTGTTCCATTTTCAAGGCTTCATAACCCGGGACAATGATGCCTTTGCTGATCATTTCTTCGCTCTGCGGATGAACCATGCGGAATTCCAAAAAGGCGGCTTTTTGAATGTTCAACTTGGCTTCATCTTGCACGGCTTGGGAAAGACCGGGGAGTTGGATGATGATATGATCGGCACCGGCAGGCTGGATGAGAGGTTCGGCCACGCCCAGTTTATCCACGCGCTTGCGGAGAACTTCAGCGGCCTGGGAAATCAGGCGGGTGCGCTCTTCCGCCACGAGCAATTCTTTGGGGGCGTTGGTGCCAGCGACGGAAGCCACGGACTTGTTGGTGTCCAGCTTCAAGCTGACGAGGAATTCGGTGCCGCCCTGCAGGTCAAGGCCCAGCTTGATCTTGCCGGCCGACTTCTTTTGCAAACGGTTTAAGATCACATAAGTCGGATTCTTTTGGGCGCTGGCATCAATCCCGGGGAAGTTCGTGGTGATGTCGTTGGTGCCGATGGCTGCCAGCAAAATCGCAAATTCCTGCTGCGGATCGGTATTGGTCTTCTGCATGGCTTCCGCCCGTTCGACGATCTTGACGAAGTTCGTGTCGCTCCGCGCTTGTTCTTTGAAGACGGAAATCAGACTGGGGCTGTTGGGCGGATTGATCTCAAAGATGGACCAAGCAACGAGAAATACGATTAGAGCCCACCAGAATTTAGGATTTTTCATGAAAAATTAACTTTTAACTTCAGTTGTTTCGCCGCGATCGGTGACTTCCGCCACTGCCGATTTCAAGATTTCCAGCTTGGTTTCGGCTGAACGCAGGGTGACCGTTTTGTCTTTAATGGAAAGAACCACCCCCAGGATGCCGCTGTTGGTGACGATTTTGTCGCCCGCTTTCAGCGTATCCAGCAGGCTGGCGAGTTCTTTGGCCTTCTTGCGCTGCGGCTGAATCATCAAAAACCAGAACACCACCATGATCCCGCCCATCATCAAAAAGGACTTGATCATTTGGGCCTTGGGATCTTCCACCATCGGCTGTTGCTGTGCCAGCAAGACACAAAAGGCATTTATATTTGTTATCATCAAAGTGAGCCGTTAAATCTATGGATGGAAAGCCTTTTGGCAAGCCTTAACGTAGGGAAAATGCGGGTAAAGTCCGTCCAAATCACAGTTCCCGGATCCAAATATTGCGGTAACGCACCGGATTATGGTGGTCCTGCAGCTTCAACGGCTCTTTCGCCCCGTGTTTTTCATAGTGAACATCGCCGGTAAATGAGGTTGAACCCTTGATTTCTGTATTGTTCTGTACCAGAACGCCATTGTGCAATACCGTCACGCGAGCCGAAGTGGTCACTTTCCCTTTATCGTCAAAGCGCGGGGCATGGTAAATAATATCATAAATCTGCCATTCACCCGGTTTCCGGGAGGCATTGACCAACGGGGCGGTTTGCTTATAGACCGCGCTGGCTTGACCGTGAAATTTGGTTTTATTGGTATATGAGTCCAAAACTTGGTTTTCATATTTGCTTTGTAAAAAAACGCCGCTATTTCCGCGACCCTGACCTTCGCCCACAATCTTCGTTGGCGTGGCCCATTCCACATGCAACTGGCAATCACCAAAGCTCTGCATCGTATAGATGTCGCCGGTGCCATTCACCGTAGCCACTCCGTTTTTGACTTCCCATTTCGCCGGTTCTCCTTTGGCATCAACGAATTGCGATAAATCTTTGCCATCAAAAAGCACGATTGCATCCGAGGGGGCTTTTCCGCTGACAGCTTCAACCTTCTTTGGTTCCACGGTTGGTTCGGGAATCTCAACCGCCCGGGCGGAAAGGGTCAAAGCCACAAAAAGAACAGCCAATCGGCCGAAAGGAATCTGGAGAGTGCGCATATATCCTTTTATTTTGACCAAATTCCGCCCCCACGCAAGCCAAAGCTAGTACAGCTTGAGCGATTACTACGGCAAACCGATTTTTCTGGTCGTGGGCCTTTGACAGGAAGCAGCGATGCTTGCGCCCCGATGGCGACACTTTCTTTCTCCGCCACGCACCCGATCTCACGGCCAACCCCGTGGTTTTACTCCATGTCCCCGTGTTCTAATGCTTTTCCAGTTTTGACCGCGTATTCTTTTCCGCTTTTGAAAACCACCCGACAGCTTTGCTAATTTTGATTGCTTCCCGCCAACGCCTTGCTAACCTTCTTGCCCACGTAAATTTAACCGTTATGTCGAATACATTAGAAAACTCGAATGGGACCGACATGGTGAAGAGGTCGTCCCTCTACCGCGAATTCCAGGCGGAACGGGAAGAGATTTTGAAGCACAAATGGATTGAATCGGAAAAAGCCGGCCACGATGTCGGCTTTGAACGGGCCTTGACCGATTGGATCGTCAAACATCGCTCCAAATGGCGCAAGAGCCGGCAGGGCGGCGGGTGATTTTAGGAGCGCGGCTTTTAAGCCGCTTCCGGGTGGCAAGCTGTTTGATTTTAAAGTTTATTGCAGTCATAACATTGAAGCGGCATGAATGCCGCGCTCCTTTAAAGCGATCCTGCGAGGTCGCGAAGGCAAAATGAAAGATTTAAACATCAGCCCATCGAACCGGCCCGGAAACGGGTCTGGTTCGATTTTTTTATGTCCCAAACCACAATAATCCTCAACTCCGCCGCCATGCATCGCGCCCTCACCCGCATCGCGCATGAAATCGCCGAGCGCAACGAAAACGGCGCGGAAGTGGCGTTGATCGGCATTCAACGCGGCGGAGTTTCATTGGCTCAGGCGCTCGGGAAAATTTTGAGCGGGATTTGGTCGTTGCCCGTGCCGGTCGGAACCTTGGATGTCGGGATGCACCGCGACGATCTGGATCGCAAGGTGGCACCCAACATGCACCCCACCGAAATTCCTTTCGATGTGACCGGGAAGACCGTGATTTTGGTGGATGACGTTTTGTTCAGCGGTCGAACCATCCGGGCAGCCATGGATGCGCTGAATGATTTCGGTCGGGCCAAACGGATTCAATTGGCGGTGTTGGTGGATCGCGGACATCGTGAGTTGCCCATCAAAGCCGATTTTGTCGGCAAGAATCTGCCCACGGCCGAAACCGAACGGGTCGAGGTGAAATTTAGCGGAAAAGACGACGATGCCGTGATCGTGGAGAAAAATTCATGAGTTGGAACCGAAAACATCTGCTGGATATCGAGTCGTTGAGCGCGGCGGAAATCATGACCGTGCTGGACACGGCTCGGGCCTTCAAGGCGGTTGGCGAACGCGCCATCAAAAAAGTCCCGGCCTTGCGCGGCAAGACGGTGGTGAACTTATTTGTCGAGCCATCCACCCGGACGCGAATCAGTTTTGAACTGGCGGCCCAACGGTTGACCGCCGACATCATTAATTTTTCCGCAGAAGCCTCATCGCTCAAAAAAGGCGAGACCCTCAAGGACACGGCCAAGAATTTGGAGGCATTGAATGCGGACATCATCGTGATGCGACACAGTGCCAGCGGCGCGCCGCATTTTCTGGCGCGATTTTTGCAGGCCAGCGTGATCAACGCGGGCGACGGCGCGCATGAGCATCCGACCCAGGCATTGTTGGATACGTTTACCATTTTGGAAAAGAAGGGAAAAGTCGCGGGGCTGAAGGTGACGATTTTGGGTGATATACTTTACAGCCGCGTGGCGCGCTCTAACATCTGGGCCTTGATCAAGCTGGGCGCGGAAGTGACGTTGTGCGGCCCGTCCACGCTGGTGCCGAAAGTTTTTGAACAGATGGGCTGCCGCGTGACTTACAACGTGGAAGAAGCGATTCGCGATGCGGACATCATCAACCTCCTGCGCATCCAACACGAGCGCCAGCGGAAGACCATGTTTCCGAGCATCGGCGAATACACGAGTTTGTTTGGCCTGACCAAAGCGCGGTTGGCGAAATGCAAACCGGACGCATTGATCATGCATCCGGGGCCGATCAATCGCGGGGTGGAGATTGACAGCGAGATCGCGGATTGCGGTCGTTCAGTTATTCTCGATCAAGTGACGAACGGGCTCGCCGTGCGGATGGCCGTTTTATTTTTAGTGAACGGTGGCCAGGGGCCGCAAGAAGTGGCCACATAACACCCGCCGCGACATCGCATGGTTATTGATTATTGGGCCGGACAACCTTTTTAAAAGCTGAACGGAGCGTTGACCAGTTCCAGTTCCCGGCGGCAATCTGCGGCGTATTCATCGAACTTCAATTTCATTTTATCGCGGATGCGGCGGAATTCCTGCAGACGATATTCTTCGCTGCCTTTGGTGTGAGCCGGGTCATAAAAGGGCCAGTAGTAGCATTTTTTCACCCCGGGAAAAATGGGGCAATCGCGATCAGCCTTCGCGCAAACTATGATGATGGTATCAATATTTTCCTGGAGAAATGGAACGAGGCTTTTGGACTTATGCTGGCTGATATCAATGCCAATTTCGGCCAGCGCTTTGATGGCCAATGGCTGGACAAAACCAGCAGGCTTTGCGCCGGCGCTATGGACATCAAGAATGTCGCCCGCAGCGGCGCGCAAAATCCCTTCTGCCATTTGACTGCGGCAGGTATTGCCCGTGCATAGAATGAGGACCTTTGGTTTCAACATCCTAATACTATCACGGGCTTTGACAAAAGGAAAGTGTCATGGGAAAACTTTCTCCATGATTTTGCCGCTATAATTTTGCCAAAACTTCAGCCTTTCTTGTCCTCCATAGTCTTGCAGACGAAGGAGGAAGCCTTTATCCTTTCCTCCATGAGACCCTATTTTGTTTTGCCCTTGCTCCTCGCCGCCAGCGTCGTTTCGGCCAAAGAAAAATTGCATGCCTTCAAGAAAATCCAGCTCTCCGACCAATTTTGGAGCGAGGGCGCGAATTTCGGCGACTTCAATCACGACGGAAAAATGGACGTGGTCTCGGGGCCGTATTGGTACGAAGGCCCGGATTTCAAGGTGAAGCACGAATATTATCCGGCGACCGAATCGTTTAAGAAAAAGAACGCCGATGGCACGGAGACCACCATCCCCGGTTTTGAAGGCGGCCAGGGTGTGGTCAATACTTACTCCCGAAACTTCTTCGCTTTCACCTATGATTTCAACGGCGACGGCTGGACGGATATTTTGATCCTCGGTTTTCCCGGCGAAGCCTCGTGGTGGTTTGAAAATCCGAAGGGGAAAGAAGGCCATTGGATCCGCCATACCGCCATTGACGTGACGGACAACGAATCACCGACCTTCGGTGATCTGACCGGCGACGGCAAACCGGAGATCATTTGTTCCTCCGGCGGCTTCATGGGCTATGCGGAACCGGATTGGAATAACCCGACGAACAAATGGACGTTCCATAAGATTTCCGAGGACAAGCATTACCATAAATTCACCCACGGCCTCGGCTTCGGCGATGTCAACGGCGACCGGCGGAAAGACATTCTGGAAAAGGACGGATGGTATGAGCAGCCGCAGTCACTCGAAGGCGACCCGATATGGAAGTTTCACCCGTACCAATTCGCCAAACAAGGCGGCTCACAGATGTACGTTTACGACGTCAACGGCGACGGGCGGCCCGATGTGATCACCGGCTTGTGGGCGCACGGTTACGGACTGGTCTGGTATGAACAACTGGCCGAGAAGGACGCCAAAGGAGAAATCCAATTCAAACAACACACCATCCTCGAGCCGTCAGCCAAACCAAACGAATATGGCGTGGAGTTTTCCCAGCTTCACTCCGTCGCTATGATTGACATGGATGGGGATGGACTGATGGATCTGGTCACCGGCAAACGATTCTGGGCGCACGGCAAAAACGGACCGGACCCGGATTCAAATGGCGCGGCGGTTTTATATTGGTTCAAGCTGGTGCGCGGCAAGAATCATTCCGCCCATTTTGTGCCTTACAAGATTGACGACAATTCCGGCGTTGGCACCCAAGTCGTGACAGGCGATCTTAACGGCGACGGCCTGCCGGACATCGTGGTGGGAAATAAAAAAGGGACGTTCGTCCATCTTCATTCGATCAAAAAAGTCAGCAAGGAAGAATACGAGGCGGCGCAGCCGAAGTTGATCGCTCCAAAGCAATAAATCAACGGCCCTCGGAATATTTCCTTTCGTAATCGGCCAACTTGTCGTGAACGTCTCGGGCTTCGGGCCCGAGCGTTTTAGTCAACTCATCCACGAGCCCCCTAGTTTCCTCCGGACGTTCGCCGACTTTGGGTGAAGTTGCGGTGAAATATTTTTCCGCAAGCAAGCAAGCCGCGAGAGCTTCCTGCCGATTGGGGCCATGGCGCTGGACGAACTGCCCATAGGCCAGCCAGGCTTCGGCTTGACGATGTTGGTCGTGGCTGAAGTAGGCGGTGTGGATTGCATTCTGATAGGCGGTGTTGGCTTCGGGATTTTTTTCATCCTTCTCCAGTATCTCGCCCGTGCGCTGAAAGCCGGCGCTTTCAAGGTCAAAACGGCTGATGCCGTGCGCTTGCAGCGAAGCGGCATTATACCAAAAGGCCGCTTTGTCCATGAGATGCAAAGTCAGATAGGAATCGGCCATTTTGATTTCGGCCTGAACGAGTTTGACCGGAACCTGCTCGGGCGAAAGGTCCTTATTGATGGCAGCGACGTAAAATGAATAGTGGTTGATCGCTTCTCGATCATGCCCCGACATTTGCAGGGCTTCGGCAAAGGCCAGATGCAGGTCGGGATTTCCCGGATCGCGCTTGAGCGCAAGTTCGTATTTGGGAACGGCCTGGTCTGCGTGGCCGGTTTGGACCGCGAAAGAGGCGGCATTGATCAAGAATTGAGGCATCGGTTTAAACAGGGCGGTGATCTTATCGAACTGCTCGAAAGCTGCATCTTTTTGGCCCAGCCGCGCGAGAATGCGGCCTTTGGAGGACTGCGGCGGGAGATTGTGCGGATTAAGCGCAATGGCCTGATCCAACTCTTGCAGCGCGGCCGTGGTGTCGCCGCTTTGCTCGAGAATTTTGGCGCGCTGAAAATAAACGCGAGTGTCGTTGGGATTAAGTCGTGCGGCGGTTTCCAATCGAGACCACGTGGTCTTATCCATGGTGAGATAATATTGCGTCTGATCCGCAACTCCGATGATGAGAATCACGATGATCAACCCGATTTTTAAGGAACGAGGGATTTTTTCAGGAAAATCTCCGGCGTCTTCTTCCGCCGGTGGATTATTCCCCAGCAAAAGCCGGGCAATTTTGCCATCCCGCAGTTTCCAAATCGCGCCGTCGAGAATGAAGTGATGAATATTCACCAGCGCGATGAAGATAAGCAAACTTTCAACCAGGTCTTGGTGAAAAACCCGGCTGATAATCCACGGCCCGGGGATAAACAGCGCAATGCCGCCGACAATAAGGACAAAATAATATTTCCAGAAATTCCAGTTTTTACCGGCGGCTTCGCGTTTCGCAAAATAGCTGGTGACCCAGAGATATTGAGAACAGTGCATGAAGGCCAACATCCCGGTGGTATAGAAAAGCGGCGAGAGCTTGATGCTCGTGAAAGAGCGTAAAACGATCGGGAACACGAACCAAAGAAATTGCGTGATGAAAAGCGTGAGCGGGGCGACCATTTTTTTGATGCCGCCAAATTTCGCCAAGGTCCACATCCCCACCCCGCCCGTGATCAAAGTCGTCGCGATCAGAACAGCTTCGAGTGGATGAGCGAGGGATTGCGCCAAGTTTAACGAAAGAATATGTGGATCATCGCTATCTACCGTATTGATCTCCACCGCCCATAAAAGGTAGGAAACGAGGAAGGCGAAGTGGATCAGGTTGCGAGTGGAGGTGCTTGGTTGCGCGCCATTGCGCCGCGCCATCATCAGGGCCAGCCCAAAATTTTGCCCGGTGTAATGCCACGGACTCCAAATGATATAAATGGTGAAAACATAAGGCACCCACGCCGGATGCCAATGGAGCAGCACGGCGCTGATGATCAATAAAACAGTCAGATGAATAGTGAAGAAACGGTATTTGGAAAAATCCTGTCGCGTCCCATAAGCGCGATAAACCGTGGCCATGTAGTGCGGGTTATTGCAGAGGGCGGCAACGAAATAAAAACCAAAAGCCATGCTGGCACCGCTATGTTGCGCCACCGAATAACCAATCCAAAGCAACGGCAGCGACCACCCACCGCAGCCAATCAACAAATCAATGGCCGGGCCGAAAAGCCAGGGCGAGTTCGGCGATTGAACTGGACGGTCGTTGTTCACTATGACGCCAGCGTATCAGCCTCTACGCTTCGTGGCAAACAACCCCAACACCTGACTTTTTTAAATTTTTTCCAAATCAATAAACCCTTTGTCCGGATTCACGCCGGTGAGGCGGAGTCGTGTTTTTTCACCAACATCCAGTCCGGGAGCGCCATGAACCAAACGGCCTTCGGCGGGAACTTCTAAAAGCCGGGCAAAGGTGCCTTTCGGGGTGACACCCGTGATGATGCCGGTGAATTGCCGGCCGATTTGGTTGCTCAGCATCAACGCGGCGGCGACTTTTTTCATGAAACGCTCCACTTGACGGGCGGCGGAATCGCGATCCGTGCAGCGGGCGGCGATGGCGGTGAGTTCGGCTTCGGTGTACGCGGGTGCTCCGCCGTTGATGGAAGATTTCAACAGGCGCTGCGTGACCAAGTCGGCATAACGGCGATTCGGCGCGGTGGAATGGGTGTAGTCATTGAGTGCGAGGCCGAAGTGACCTTCATGTTCGTCCCCGGGATGTTCCACGATGTATTCACCCGGCCCCAGGGCTTTCAAAATGCCGAGGGAAAGTTCGGGGAAATGAATGGCATCGGCCGCTCTTTGCGCGGCGAGAAAATCATTGAGCGGTTTTGGATCGGGTTGGGCGGGGAGTTTGGTGCCGTGTGCGGCGGCGATGGCCTGGATGCGGTCCCAGCGTTTCGGTGTGCGGACAATGCGCCGGATCGCGAGGGATTTTTGCTCGCGCAGATGACGAGCCATGGCGACATTGGCGGCGACCATGAAGCTTTCGATGATGTCCCGCGCGGGATTTCGATCGAGGATGGAAATACTTTTTACTTCATTGCCCACAATGAGCGGGATGGTTTCCACACTGCCCAGAGTGAGTGCGCCATTTTTCTTGCGGAATTCCATCAGGCGTTTGCTGGCTTCGAATTGCAATTGCAATTGCGCCAAGATTTCGGGGGCAACCGGTTTATCGCACGGACTCGGAGCCTTGCCGTCAAGCCATTGGCCCACACTGGTGTAATTGAGCTTGGCCTTGTTGCGAACGAGCGCGGTGCAAACGTCAGAACATTTGATGTCGCCATCCGCGCCGGTGACAAATTCCATGAGAATGGCCAGACGATCAACATCTTGGCCGAGCGAGGTCAGGTCAGTGGAAAGTTTTTCCGGCAGCATGGAAAAAACCGGACCACCCGTATAAACCGAGGTGCCATTGACGCGCGCATGGGCGTCGGTGGCGGAATCCTTTTTGACGACCGAATCCACGTCAGCAATGCCCACCAGAATACGAATATTGCCATCAGACATTTGCTCGGCCCACTCGATCTGGTCGAGGTCGCGCGATTCGGTGTTGTCAATCGAAGACCAGGCGAGATTGCGCAGATCTTTGCAGGCAGCATTGGCCGGAGGCTGGCCGGAGAAGGCGGCCACTTCGGCCAGAACCGCGGGAGGAAAATCCGGTTGAAAGCCTCCGGCGATCATGGTTTCGCGGGCTTTACGGGCAAAGTCGAAATGAAATGGCGCTTGGGTCATGGCTAAAGATGAATGCTTTTTAGATTGAAAAAAAGAGCAAAAGAGCCGATTTTGCCTTATACTAAATCCTGATTTATGAGCCTAATGGAATTAAAAGAACAAGTGGCACTGCTGCCGTTTGACCAGCAGGCGGAGTTAGCGTCCTCCGTGGCCGAACGGTTACGGAAGGACGATGCAAATTATCGCCGGGAACTTGGACGGTTAATGGACGATCATGATCCAAAAAATTGGGTTCGTTGGAGCGAATTGAAAAAGGAAAAGATTTAGCAAAAAGACTTGGGCATGGGTTCGGATTATATTTTATTTCTACGGGCCGAGGCCGTCGCGCTTTATCGTTCCCTGAGGCCAAGGGAAAGGCATCGTTTGGAAAATTTCTTTAATCTTCTCGAAGATCGACCTTTTTTACGGGGAGAAACAACGGAACGCGATGAGCATGGACGCACCGTGGAAGTGGCGCTAATCGAAAAATTCAAAGAGGTGTTTTGGGCGGATCATGCGGTGAAAGAGGTGAAAATCCTTCGCCTCGAAAGAATGCCGAAACAAATCCGATAGCCCCTGTAATGCTTAAGCCGACAGCCTCAATTGTGCGAGGGATAGCTCCCTCTCCGAAAGTGTCGGATGGGAATAATAAAAACCGCTGTAAGTCGGGTGCGGTGTCAGATTGCTCAGATTCTTTTCATTCAACTTTCGCAGCGCACCGGTGAGTGATTGGATTTCACCCATGATATTGGCCGCATAGGTGTCGGCCTCATATTCATGTTTGCGCGACAGCCGATTGAAGACCGGCCCCAGCCAGAACGTGACCACCCCGGAGAGCAAGCCGAACAAAAGGAAGGCGGGGATGATGCTGCCGGATTGGAAGCCGAAACTGGCATAGAACCAGTTTTGTTGTGCCAGCACCGCGAGAATATAAAAACCAAGAAGCATTCCAATCATGGATATGACAATCGTTTTCGGAATATGCCGGTTTTTATAATGGCCGATTTCATGAGCCAGAACAGCTTCAAGTTCGGAGGCGGACAACTGCTCAATCAACGTGTCAAACAGAACAATTTTGCGGAAGCGTCCAAAACCGGTGAAAAAGGCATTGGAATGACGCGAACGTTTGCTGCCGTCCATGACTTGAATGTCTTTGGCCAAAAACCCGGTGCGTTCCCCCAAGGCCAGCAGACGATCACGCAATGGCCCTTCGGGCAAGGGCGAAAATTTATTAAAAAGTGGGAGAATCAAAATCGGCCCAATGACCATCAAGAGCAGTTGAAAAATAACGACACAAGCCCAGGCCCAAATCCACCACGAAGCACCCAGCCGTTCCACCAGTTTCAAGATCAACGCCAGCAAAGGATAGCCCAGAGCCACGGCCAACAAAAGCCCTTTGACCCGATCCATCCACCAAAGCTTCGAAGTCGAGGTGTTGAAACCAAAGCGCTCTTCGAGACGAAATTGAGAATACCAGTCCAGCGGAAAATCCGGCACAGTCAACAGAATGGACATGACAATCAGAAAGGCTGACTCAGCCCAAATCGAATGACCGAACGTTTGTTGAAAAAATCGGTAAAATCGCGGAAGCACCCCGCTGAACAGAACGGCGAGCAAAACCATCAAATTCCAAGCCAGTTCAATTTTTTCAAAGCGACTTTTGGCCAAAGTATAATCCACCGATTTTGCATAATTTTCCGGAGTAACCGTGCCGACGAAAGCTGCCGGAATTTCCTTGGCACGAGCGCGGACATGCTTCTGATTCATCTGCTCCAGCCAAAGCTGCACGGCCCATTTGGCCAAAATCAGGATCAGGCAGAGAATGAGGAAAAAGATGCTCATCGCGGCGAACAAATTATTTGGGTTACTGGTCTGTCCGACTGATGTCCACGATCATGACAGCTTTGACTGCATGATCCGACCAGAAGGTGACCGCAAAATCGCCAATGATTTTTATTTGGCGCGGTCGAGAGGCGGCATCAGTGTCCGTGAAATCACCTTTTTGAAAAGGGTCGTCGGCCAGGGAATGAATAAAATTCAGGATTTTGCGATGATTTGTCCCGCGTTTTGAGACGATGCCGAGCAAATCACCGTGGACATAAACCGAGTAACGCAAGTTCATTAAATCCCCTATGCCAGTCGTTTCTCAAATTCTTCCGGCGTTAACCAATGGGCTGGATCTTTGTCGTCCAGCCGACGTTGCAAAGTGGCCTGGTACTCGGGATCCTGGTGATGACGAAGATGAAAAAGGAAAGCCGCCACTTCCGCCTGCTCAGTGGCGGACAGAACAACCAACTCCTGCTTCAGATCTTTAAGGCTCACAATTTATATTTAATCCTCGCAGCCCCATCTCGCAAGCCGGATTTTCAAGTGGCGCGAGTAATAAAACTTATAGATACATTCTCATTTATCAACACAGCAGAAAAAGTTCTTAATTTTTCAGAAAGGTCGCGACGGCTGGAAGTTGTCCGGAATTAAGAACAGGATTCCTGCTAAACTTTAAGAAGCGCGCGTCATTGATTCTTTCGGCAGTGAGAAAGCAATGACAATGGCGAATGACTAGGCGGATTTCGGCTTGTCCCGGAAAAGCGCGACAAACAAAATCAAAATCAACGCCGCAAATGCCGCCGGCTTGCCCCACAGCGGCTTCCATTCAAGCGCTTTGAGTTCAGATTGGCGCAGGACACCTTGTTCCTCGGTGGCTTTCTTCACTGCGGCTTCGAGAGCGGGTTTATCCGCAGCGGCGGCAGCAGCCAATTTTTGAGATAAATCATCCACTTCCTTGCCTTTGGCTTCCACCTGTTGTTTGAACGCGATTGATGCAGGCGGCGTGTGTTGCGTCTCAATCTTGCCCGCCACTTGCGCGCCGATAAACATGCCCAAACCCAGCGTGAACAAGACCAGCATCCCCTGGGCTTGACCTCGGATCGCTTTCGGCGCGGCTTGATCGGTGTAAATCTGGCCGGTCACGAAAAAGAAATCATAACAAATCCCGTGCAGCGCGATGCCGATGATGATCATCCAACTGACATTGGCCGAGGCGCCGATGGCGAACAATCCGTAGCGCACCACCCAGGCCAGCATCCCGCCGGCCAGCATCCATTTGACACCCAGACGCGCAAAACAAAGCGGCATCACCAGCATGAAAAATATTTCCGACATCTGCCCGTACGACATCGTTTGGCCGATGGGCAATCCAGTCATTTCCACCACCCGGCTGGTCAACTGATAATAGAACGCCAACGGGATACAGATCAGCATCGAAGAAAGCATGAACATCAGATAAGACCGGTCCTTCAACATGATCAAGGCATCCAAACCCAATATCTGCCGGATCGAAACTGGCCCGGTTGCCACCGGCGGCGTATGCGGCAAGGTGAAACTAAACAGGCCCAACACCAGCGAAGCCCCGCCGGTAAGATAAAACATGTTGATGGATTTTTCCCAAACCAGCCAGGTTAGGCTCAAACCCGCAGCGATCCACCCGATCGTTCCCAGCACACGGATCAGCGGAAATTCCTTTTCCGGATTGGTCATATTCTTCATGGCCAAAGTGTTGGTCAAAGCCAGCGTCGGAAAATAGGTCAGCATGTAGAAGAAGAAATACAGATTGATGGTGCCGGGGGTGGCGTGTCCTTTCATCAGGGTCGCGGCATAAAACATGATGGCCGCTCCCGCCAGATGCATGGTGGCCAAAACCCGTTGAGCCGCAAAAAAACGGTCCGCGATCATCCCCACAAAAAACGGAGAAATCATTCCCGCAATCGGCCCCACGGAATACGTCCAGCCGAAATCCGCCCCCGTAAAACCGATCGTCGCCAGATAATTGGGGCCGGTCACATACCAGGCACCCCAGATAAAAAACTCCAGAAACATCATCACCGAAAGTTTAACGCGGATGGCTTTGTTCATGGCGGCGAGCGTAGGCCAATCGAATTCCGCTGGCAAGCGCATCATTTTGCCTTTTGGCCGGGAACTGATTACGTTTTGTCCATGCGAACAGCGTTTAAAGAATGGGCCATCATCGTGGACTTGCTCGGGCGGGGCGAGCAGATCATCATTTTGCGCAAGGGCGGACTGCGCGAAGGGCGTGGCGGCTTTCAGGTGGAGCATGAGGAGTTTTTGCTTTTCCCGACACTGTTCCATCAACGACGCGAATCGGTCTTACCCCCGGCCCAGAAACGCTTCGACGAAATCGCGCCACAGTTTGCGCCACCGGAAATTTTGCGGCTGGAATATTTTGCGCGGGTCGCTGGATGGCAGCGATTGGATAATTTGGCCACCGCCGAACGATTGCGCGGACAACATTTCTGGCGGGACGAAGTCGTGGCGGAACGATTCGATTGGGGAAAGGAAAAAGAAATCCACGCGCTGGCCGTGCGCGTGTTTCGGCTGCCCAAACCCATAGAAATCCCGATGCTGCCAGCGTATGGCGGATGCAAATCCTGGGTGGAATTGGCGGATGACATCAGCACCGACGGTGCGCAAACCGTGTTGAACGACAAGGATTTCGAACAGAAGCTGGCTGCCTTCAAAGAAGCATCAGTTGCAAAACAGGGATTCCAAGTTACGTTACAGACGCCGGTTCAATAACACTACGTAACTTATGTCAGCCATGAGTTTGCCCACCCTCATTTTGGCTTCGGCGTCACCCCGACGATCCGAATTGTTGCAAATGTTGGGGCTGGATTTCCAGGTCCTGCCCAGCAGCGCGGAAGAGATCCGTTCAGAACATTTGACCGCCGGAGAATTGGCCCAGGTCAACGCCTATCGCAAAGCGCGCGCCATTTCCAAGAAACATCCCGATGCGCTGGTCATGGGCATGGACACGCTGGTGACATTGAACAACAAAATTTACGGCAAACCCGCCAATCTGGCCGAAGCGCACAAAATGCTCGCCGCGTTGGAAGGGCAAATCCATCAGGTCGTGACCGGCGTTTGCTTGATTCATTTGCGCGGCCATCGCCAACGCGTTTTCGCAGAACAGACCGATGTGAAATTCCGCCCTCTGACCATGGCGCAAATCCAACAGTACCATAAAAAGGTCAACCCGCTTGACAAAGCCGGCGCCTACGGCATCCAGGAAAAAGGCGATTTGCTGGTGGAAGCGATTTCCGGGTCATACACCAACGTCGTCGGGTTGCCGCTGGAGAGACTAAAGGCGGAGCTGGCGGAGTTTGCGTAGGATCAGGCGCATCTGGACTCCGCGCCGTCAATGTAGCGTTGGGCGTCCCGCCCGACGTAGAGGGCGTGCGTCCCGCCGCCCGGAACAGCGTTGTCGCAGCCAAGAGGTGTTGATTGCAAAACACGGTGTGGGTACCAATTTGCTTCCGCTGGACACTCTGTTTTCATTAAACTGGCAAAGGCCGGGGCTTTTATGCTTTAGTCACGTCGGTTTATGAAAATTCCTGTGCTCATCTTTTTTCTGGCCAGCGGCCTGCTGGCCCAGGCGGCGACCAATCAGATCACCACCAACACCATCGCCGAGGCGGAACATCTTTATGGGCTGCAATTCACCCCGGCCAAACGCACATTGATGCTCGATGGCATGCGCAAGCAGGAGACCGATTATGAAACCATGCGGAAGACCGCGCTGCCCAATAGCGTCCTGCCCTCAATTTTGTTTAATCCGATCCCGGTGGGAATGAAGTTGGAAACCGTCAACCACAAATGCCAGTGGAGTCCTCCGCCCCATTTAAATCGCCCGGAAAAAATTGAGGACGCGGCTTTTTATTCCATCGGCGAATTGTCGGCTTTGATCAAAGCGCGCAAAATCACCTCGGAAGAACTGACAAGGATGTATCTGGAGCGGCTGAAAAAATTCGGGCCAAAGTTGGAATGTGTCGTAACTTTGACAGAAGATTTGGCGTTGGAACAAGCGCGCCAAGCCGACAAAGAGATCGCCGCCGGAAAATATCGCGGACCATTGCATGGTATCCCTTATGGCGTGAAAGATTTGCTGGCCACCAAGGGGATCAGGACGACTTGGGGATCGTCCGTTTTCAAAGATCGGGTCTTTGACGAAGACGCGACCGTGGTGAAACGCTTGACAGCCGCCGGAGCGGTGCTGGTGGCGAAATTGAGCATGGGCGAACTGGCCTGGGGCGACGTTTGGTTCGGCGGGAAAACGCGCAATCCGTGGAATATTAAAAACGGCTCCAGCGGTTCTTCGGCCGGGCCGGCCTCGGCGACTTCGGCGGGATTGGTGGCGTTCGCCATCGGTTCGGAGACGCATGGCTCTATCATTTCGCCGAGTTCGACTTGCGGCGTGACCGGGTTGCGCCCGACTTACGGACGAGTGAGCCGGGCTGGAGCGATGTCATTGAGTTGGACCATGGACAAGCTCGGCCCCATCTGCCGGACGGTTGAAGATTGCGCCATGGTGCTTGACGTGATTCGCGGGCCGGACGGAATTGATCCGCAGGTTTATGACGCGCCCTTCAATTATCAACCCACCGTCAAATGGTCCAAGCTGCGCATCGGCTATCTGCGGTCCGAATTGGAAAAAGGAAAGAACCGCACCAACGACCTCATCACCCTGGGCAAACTGGAAACCCTCGGAGCGAAGCTGGTCCCGATGGAATTGCCGAAAGCCCCATGGTCCATTTCCATGATCCTGGACGTGGAAGGCGCGACGGCGTTCGATGACCTGACCCGCAGTGGCAAGGATGATTTGCTGGTGCGACAGATGCAGGCTGCGTGGCCAAACGTTTTCCGCAAAGCGCGTCTTATTCCGGCGGTGGAATATTTGCAGGCCCAGCGCATTCGCACTCAAACCATTCAGGAAATGGCCGCTGCCATGAAAAACATAGACGTCTATATCGCGCCGACCGATGCCAGCGATAACCTCTACCTGAATAATTTGACCGGCCATCCGGCGGTCGTGTTGCCGAATGGATTTACCGCCGCCGGGTTGCCGACCAGCATTTGTTTCGTGGGAAAACTTTTTGGCGAAGCAGATCTGTTGGCAGTGGCCAAGGCCTATCAAGACGCCACCGCTTTCCATCTCAAACATCCGTCATTGTAATTTACGATTTACGCGCGGGGCGGGTTTGGTTTGGGTGCGATTAAAAGTAATGATCAACGGGCGATAGGAGCGCGGCATTTATGCCGCTTCA
>CAIYOY010000279.1 GCA_903927905.1 uncultured Verrucomicrobiales bacterium
CTCAGGTTAAAGCAAATTGTAAATACAAAGTACATACATTTCTTCAGCCGTCGCTTAACTAAATGGCAGTGCCCCAGCCCTCTCCCCTCCATAGTCAGTACGGTTAAGAGAAGAACACCTCAGGTGTTACGATGGAGCGGAGAGGGAGAATCATATCCAGCGAGTTGGTCTGATTTAAGCCCTTGGTTTGACAAGGGGTTAGGACGATGAGGACAGCGTCCAGATGCGCCCTTCCGTTGGGGTTGAGGAATTTGTCTCCACGATACCCAGGGCAGTCCCGATCGGATCGGGACAACCGCTGGGCTGAATGACGCAATCCCGTTGGGATTGGGAAATTCGGACTCGACCAAAAATCCCGTGATTTAACTACGCCCCCATGCCGTCTTCAAATGAACCGGCGGCCATCGGGAAGCAAAGGTTGTCGCGCACAAAGGCGATACCGTTCGCGCTGGTCGCATCGAGGTCGCGATAGGCACTCTCGGCTTCGACCACCAGCGGGGCGGTCTTGGTGCCCATGATCTGGCAGTAACGTTGCGGGAAACCGCTGTGGACCATCAGTTCAACGTAGCGGTTCATGTTCAAGTCGCCGGAGGGGATGTCCACGAATTGCATGGCGCGTTTCTGCCAGCTCGGTTCCATCATGCGCAGGGGCAATCCTTTGCGGATGACGAAGTTTTTTACGTGACAGGCATAGATGCGGGGCGCGACTTTGAGGAAACGGGTTTCCCAACATTCGCCTTCCCAGCAGTGGGAGGGATCGGCGTTGACGGTGATGCATTTGTCGCCGTCGCAAATTTTCACCAGGAGATTAAAATCATCGGCGCACATGGCAGCGGTGCCGGGATGGATTTCGTGGGCCAGATAGATGCCGAGCTTGTTGGCGTGTTTGCGGAGTTTGGCGGTTTTTTTGACGAAGCGTTCGGCACCTTCGGCGGCCAGATCGTAATCGCCGCCTTTCCAGAAGCCCCAAGGATAGCCGGTGGCGAGTTCCCAACCAAAGGCCACCCCCCAGAACATGGGCATGATCTTGATGCCGAGTTCGGCGGAAAGATCCATCAGTTTGAGCAGATAATCTTCGGTCCATTTTTCAATGGCGTCCGGCGATTTCTTGGCCACATCCGGCGGTAGAAAAGGTCGGATGGTCGGACTCTGCGTCCAAGCGGTGGTATGCACCCAAAACGGGCAGTGGCAGGAAATGCCGTCGAGCGTCATGCCGCGTTTGGCAAAGGTGTCTTTGATTTCTTTGGCCTTCTTGAAACCGGCACCGTCCTGAAGCATGTAGTTGGACGGTTGCGCGCCGGTCGCGCCGGAGGCTTTGGCGTAAGCGAGGAATTGATCGAGGGATTTTGCGCCGTGCTGGGCGCCTTCAATGCTGGGATGAAAACATTTGTCGGCCATAAATTTTTTCAGATTTCTGTTGTTAAAGGTGACTGCCGTTAAAAGTAAATTAGGGTCGCACGAAAAAGCAATCCCTTTTCAATTTGCGATTTACGATTTACGATGGACGCGCTTTAAATCTATATGCCGGTTTTTTACGATACTCACGCTCACTTGGACCACAAAAATTTTGCGGCGGATCTGCCGCAGATGATCGCACGCGCCCACGCGGCGGGCATCGGCAAAATCATTTGCATCGGCACGGATCTGGCCAGCAGCGCGCGGGGCCTGGAGATCGCCGAGCAATTCCCGAATGTTTTTGCGGCGGTCGGCTGGCACCCCACTCACGTGCTGGAAGCACCCGAGGACATCCGGCCCGCGTTGCGCGAATTGGCCCGGCATCCCAAAGCGGTGGCCATCGGCGAAACGGGGTTGGATTTTTATCACCCGCCTGACCACGGGGAAGAGGCATTTTACCGAAAACGGCAGGCGGAAATTTTTCAGCAACAACTGGAAGTGGCGGCGGAGACGGGTTTGAATTGCGTCGTGCATACGCGCCAATCGTTCGAGGTGGCGGCGGCGCAGCTTGAGCCGTTCGCGGGGAAAGTGCGCGGGGTGTTTCATTGCTTCTCGGAGGATGGCGCGGCCTTGCAGCGGGTCTTAAGCCTGGGGTCGCTGGTCAGTTTTACCGGCAACATCACGTTCAAGAACGCGCAAAAAATCCGCGACACGCTGGCCGCCGCGCCGCTCGGCCAATTCATGTTGGAAACGGATTGCCCGTATCTCGCGCCCATGCCGCATCGTGGCCAGCGTTGCGAACCGGCTTATGTGAAGGAAATCTCGGAACTGGCGGCGCAGGTGAAAAATTGCTCACTGGAAGAATTGAGCCGCGCCACTTGTGATGTGGCCCATCGGTTTTTTCCGAAACTGGGTTGAACTGATACCGGATGTAATTCAAAGCGTGTGAACTTACATTTATGCTCCAGCCCCAGAGGGGCGGCCTGTCTATAGAAAATCATGCGCGAAACAAAAAATCTCCAGCGGCGCGGCTGAGGCTCTTTCTTGGTGAGAGCCACAG
>CAIYOY010000280.1 GCA_903927905.1 uncultured Verrucomicrobiales bacterium
CGCTTCGGTGGAAGAAAGGGCAAGGGTGCGCCTTGTCTCCATCCAACTGGAAACGTTGCTGGTCATGGCTCTGGATGCGGAAACGGGCCAGCGCGGATTTCTCCTGACCGAAGACGAAAATTATCTCCAGCCCTATCTCTTAGCGGTGGCAAAACTGAAGCCGCAAGTGGAACTCCTCGTTGCCGCCGAACACGGGCAGCACTCCGTGCAAATTCAAGCGGAAACCTTGCGGCCACTGGTGGAAAAAAAGGTGGCCGAACTCACCACCTCTGTTCATCTGGCCAAAAACAAAGATTCCTCTGCGGCCAAGGCGTTGGTTCAGACCCATGAGGGTAAATTGCTGATGGACGAAATCCGCAGCCAAATTGAGAGTAAAAAACAACAAATCGCGCAATACCGGGCGAACTACGATCAACAATACATTCGACAATTGACCCAGATGCGATGGGCCATGATCGTTGGAAATATCCTGACTCTCGGTCTGTTGGCTTGGGCGTTTTCGTATTTGCATCAGGAAGTCAAAAAGCGCACGGAAGCCGAATCAGCCATTAAATCGCTGAACCAGGAACTGCATGACCAGGTGGCCGAACTGGATTCCGTGAACAAAGAACTCGAGGCCTTCAGTTATTCCGTCTCGCACGATTTGCGCGCGCCGCTCCGTCACATCAACGGGTTCGTGGACTTGCTCCAGAATAATGGCACGGAAAAACTCGGCGAAAAATCCTCCCGTTACCTTGGCATCATCGCCGATTCCGCCCGGCAAATGGGCCGCCTGATTGACGATCTCCTCGTCTTCTCGCGCATGAGCCGGACCGAGCTGAAGCGCAACATGATCGGCCTGGACGATGTCGTCCGGCAAGCGATCAGCGATCTGCAAAGCGAAATCAAGGATCGGCCCATCGTTTGGAAAAAACATCCGTTGCCCACCGTCCTGGCCGATCGCTCCCTGATGTATCAGGTTTATTTCAATCTCATCGCCAATGCAGTCAAATATAGCCGGAACCGTCATCCCGCTGAGATCGAGATCGGCTGGCGTCAGGGGGAGGAAAACGAGGTGGTCTGCTTTGTCCGCGATAATGGCGTCGGGTTTGACATGCAATACGCCAAGAAACTCTTCGGCGTTTTCCAGCGGTTGCATCGCGCGGAAGATTTTGAAGGCACGGGCATCGGCCTGGCCAACGTCCGCCGCATCATCACCCGCCATGGCGGAAAAACTTGGGGCGAAGGCAAATTGGACGGCGGCGCCACTTTTTATTTCTCCCTGCCCATGGTGCCGGAACAAAAAACCCAATCGGTGCCAAGCCATGATCATGCTCCGCTTAAAAACCTAAAGGAATCCCATGCCCCCGCTTAAACGCATTCTGCTCGCCGAAGACAACATCCGCGACATTGAACTCACCCTCGCTGCGCTCGAGGAAAATCACCTCGCGAACGAAGTAATTGTCGTCCGCGACGGCGCCGAGGCCCTGGATTATTTATATAGCCGGGGAAAATATGCCGGCAACGGCCATCCCCTGCCCGCCGTCATGTTTCTCGATTTAAAAATGCCCAAGGTGGACGGACTGGAAGTGCTGCGGCAGATCAAATCCGATCCGGACCGAAAAATGATCCCGATCGTCATGCTGACCTCATCGCGCGAGGAACAGGATTTGGTCAAGAGTTACCAGTTGGGCGTCAATGCTTACGTGGTCAAACCGGTGGACTTCCAGCAATTCGTCCAGTCCATCAAACAGCTTGGCCTTTTCTGGGCCATCATCAATGAAACCGCGCCGCATAGCGCCCCGAACCAGACATGAAAACCGCCTCTGTCTCAGTCATGGATCGCGCGCTCCGGATTCTACATCTGGAAGACAGCCCGCATGACCGTCAATTGATCCACGGGATTCTCGAGATCGAAGGCTTTGCGCTGGAAATCACCGCCGTCGAAAATCGCGCGGATTTCCTCAATGCCATCAATAACCATGTCTTTGACATCATTCTTTCCGACCAATCGCTGCCCACCTTTGACGGGTTCTCCGCCCTGCACATGGTCAAGGCCAAGCATCCCGATATCCCGTTTATTTTTGTGACCGGCAGCATGGGTGAAGAAGCGGCCATCCAATCCATCAAAGACGGCGCGACCGATTACGTGCTCAAGGACCGGCTCAATCGGCTCATTCCCGCCGTCGAACGCGCCATCCGCGAAGCCGATCAGTCCTATAAAACGCGACAAGCCGGCCAGGCCCTGCGCCAAAGTGAGGAACGCTTTCAATTGGTGGCCCGCGCCAGCAACGACGCCATTTGGGACTGGAACATGGCCGACGGCCTCTGCTGGTACAGCGAAGGTTTTAAACATTTCGGTTACCACCAGGAGGATCTGGACACCTCTCGTCTCTTCCTGCTGGACCGCATCCACCCTGATCACCAAGATCGTGTCAAACAAAGTCTTAACAAAGTCCTGCGTGGCGGCGAACAATATTGGTCGGGAGAATACCCCTTCCGCCGCAAGGACGGCACTTGGGCCCATGTCTATGATCGCGGCTACGTCATCCGTAACGACCGATCGGAAGCGATTCGCATGGTCGGCGCGATGATGGACATCACGCAACGCAAACTGGCCGAACAACTCATGTTGGAACGCGCGCGCCATTCTGCGCTGGAAGCCGAAATCGGCAATGCCATCTCCGGCAGCACCAGCCTCAAAGAATCGCTCCAGGGTTGCGCGGAATCTTTGGTGCGCCATCTGGATGTGGCCTTCGCGCGCATCTGGACGCTGAACGAGCCTGACCGTATGCTTTACCTTCAGGCCAGCGCCGGGCTTTACACCCATTTGGACGGCCCGCACTCTCGTATTCCACTGGGCCAATATAAGATCGGGCGCATCGCTTTGAATTGTAAACCCTATATCACTGATACATTTGCCGAAGAACCTGAGATCAGCGACCGTGAATGGGCCGTGAGGGAAAATATAACCGGTTTTGCCGGCTACCCGCTGGTCGTCGCCGGGCAAATCCTTGGCGTTATCGCCCTGTTCTCCCGACGCCCCATCAACGAATACGCCAACGACGCCCTGGCCGATGTGGCTAAACGCGTGGCCCTCGGCATTGAGCGGCGCCTGGCCGAGGATAAGATCCGTGAACAGGCGGCACTGCTTGACAAAGCGCAGGACGCCATTCTCGTTCCCGGCCTCAACCAGCAGATCCGTTATTGGAACAAAAGCGCCGAACGTCTCTACGGCTGGACCGCGAAAGAAGCCATCGGCCAGGACGCGACCAAACTGCTTTTCAATACCGATTCCACGGTGGTGCGCGAAGCCCGCAAAACCATTCTCGAAAAAGGCGAGTGGACCGGCGAACTCACCCAAGTGACCAAGCTCGGCAAGGAACTCATCGTCAAAAGTCATTGGAGCCTCGTGCGCGATCCAGCGGGTCTCCCCGAGTGCATCCTCGTCGTCAACACCGACATCACGGAAAAGAAAAAACTCGAAGCCCAGTTCCTGCGCGCCCAGCGTTTGGAAAACATCGGCACCCTCGCCAGCGGCATCGCCCACGATCTTAACAATGTCCTCGCCCCTATCTTGATGGGTGTCGGTGTTTTGAAGGAACAAATCGAGGATGAATCCAGCCTGGCCTTATTGAGCACCATCGAATCCAGCGCCTCGCGCGGCGCCGGCATGGTTCGCCAAATCCTGACCTTCGGTCGTGGAGCCACCGGCGAACGCGCCCTGCTCCAACCCAATCATCTGATCAAGGAAATCCACAAAATCGCCCAGGAAACTTTCCCGAAAACCATTCAAACCCGCATTGAAACCAGGTCGGACTGGAATATCCTCGGCGATCCGACCCAGATGCACCAGGTTCTCCTCAACCTCTGCGTTAACGCCCGCGATGCCATGCCCAATGGCGGCACCATCACCATTGCGTCAAAAAATGTCATCTTAAAAAATCCGAAATCCCAAGCCAGCTTGACCGGCCCGCCCGGGCCTTACGTGCAGATTGAAGTCAGCGATACCGGCAGCGGCATGTCCGAAGAATTGCAAAAGAAAATTTTTGAGCCCTTCTTCACCACCAAAGAATTGGGCAAAGGCACCGGCCTCGGGCTTTCGACCACGGTTAACATTTTGCAAAACCACGGCGGCCTGATTGATCTCCAGTCCGCTCCGGGCCAGGGCACGAAATTCACCATTTTTTTTCCCGCCCAACCGGACAAAGCAGAATCCACCTCGGCCCTCAAACCGCCACCCTTGCCCACCGGCAAACAAGAACTTATTCTCCTGGTGGACGACGAACGGGCCATCCGCGAAATGTCCAAGCTGATTCTGGAAAGCTGCGATTACCGCGTTCTCACGGCCGAAAACGGCGCCCAGGCTCTGGCCCTCTTCGAGCGCAACCGCGACCAGGTCCAATTGGTCGTCACCGATTTCCTCATGCCGGTGATGGACGGTCCGACCGCCGTCCGCGCCATGCGCTGGTCCGAGCCTGGTTTAAAAGTCATCGCCACCAGCGGCCTGAGCGAAAAAGAACAGGCCCAAAACCAGCCGGATGTGAAGATGGATAAGTTTTTGCAGAAACCCTATACGCCGGAACAACTGCTCCATGCGGTGGCGGATTTGCTTAAAGAAAAAGCCGCTGCTGCTTCAAAAAGTTAAAATCTATTGACCCTCGAAAAAAGATTTGACCCCCATCCCATCACCCCCTATTCTACCCGCCATGAATTTAATCGCGCTGCAAGTCAGTGTCCAGGTGCCGGTCGTCGTAGGACGCCCTGCCGCTGGGTCTTGTCGCGCTTGAAACAATTTTCGACAATCACCCACGGCTGGCAACGGTCGTGGGTTTTTTATTAGCCCGGCCGAGCCGCCAATAAAATATATGAGCACTAAATTAGCATCGAAGAAAACCGCGTCCCCCAAGGCCGCTGCGCCCAAATCTGCCGCCCGCAAAAGCGGCATTGACCAGCCCATGTTGGGCCGCGACATCCTCGTCCGCGCGCTGGAACGCGAAGGCGTCGATACCATTTTCGCCTATCCCGGCGGCGCGAGCATGGAAATCCATCAGTCGCTGACCAAATCGACCATCCGCACCATTTTGCCGCGCCATGAGCAGGGCGGTTCCTTCGCGGCCGAAGGTTATGCCCGCGCCACGGGCAAGGCCGGCGTTTGCATGGCCACCAGCGGTCCTGGCGCCACCAATCTTATTTCCGCCATCGCCGATGCTTACATGGATTCTGTGCCGCTCATCGCCATCACCGGCCAGGTGCCGCAGGCCATGATCGGGCGCGGGGCTTTTCAAGAAACCGATTTCTTCGGCATGACGCTGCCTATTGTCAAGCACAGCTATCTCATCACCAACGTCAACGACATCGCGCGCATCGTCAAAGAAGCGTTTTACATAGCCCAAACCGGTCGTCCCGGCCCGGTGATCATTGATTTTCCCAAGAACATTCAGCAGGCCAAAACGCAACCCGTTTGGTCCGATAAAATTACTTTACGCGGCTATAACCCGGACAAAAGAGCCGACGACCTCGTGCTCAATGAAATCATCGGCCTCATCGAAAAAGCCGAACGTCCCGTCCTGTATTGCGGCGGCGGCATCATCACCGGCGATGCGTCCGGTGAATTGCTCAAATTCGCCGAAGCCACCCAGATTCCCGTGACCACCACGGTCATGGGCTGCGGCGCGTTCCCTGAGACCCACGATCTCTCCCTGCGCTGGCTCGGCATGCACGGCGCGGCGTACGCCAATTGGGCGGTCAGCGGCGAATTCAAACAGCGCAAAGAAATGACCGAGCCGATGGTCAAAATCAAACCCGGCGCTGATCTGTTGCTCGCGTTCGGTGTGCGCTTCGACGATCGCGTGACCGGCAAAGTGGATGAATTCTGCAAAACCGGCACCATTGTCCACATTGACATTGATCAATCCGAGCACAACAAAAACCGCAAGGTTCAGTTGGCCATCGAGAGCGACATCAAATACGCCCTCAAACGCTTGAACGAAATGATCCGTCAGCGTTCCATCAAGAAAAATTTCGACGCCTGGCACAAACAAATTGCCGAGTGGAAAACCCGCGCGCCGTTCCATTACGAAGTGAGCGCCGAAGTCAAAGCTTCGGAACACATGCAGGACCATCTCAAGGGCCAGGAAAACGAAGTCATCCTGCCCCAGATGGCCATCGAGATGCTTTACGAACTCACCAAGGGTGAAGCCATCATCGCCACCGGCGTGGGCCAGCATCAGATGTGGGCCGCGCAATATTACAAATACAAATACCCGCGCCAACTCCTGACCAGCGCTGGTCTCGGCGCGATGGGCTTCGGTTACCCGGCGGCCATGGGCGCGAAAGTCGCCTGCCCGGACAAGCAGGTCATTGACATTGACGGCGACGGTTCCTTCCTCATGAACGTGCAGGAACTTGCCACCGCGCACATCGAAAAAATCGCCGCCAAAGCGCTTATCCTGAACAATCAGCACCTCGGCATGGTCGTGCAATGGGAAGACAACTTCTTTGCCGGCAATCGTGGTCACACCTATTTGGGCGACCCCGAGCATCGCAAGCAGATCTATCCCGACTACGTCACCATGGCCAAGAGCTTCAACATCCCGGCCGAGCGCGTCATGTTCAAAAAAGATCTCCGCGCCGCCATGCAACGGATGCTTGACTCCGACCAGCCGTATCTGCTGGACGTCATCTGCCCCTACACCGAACACGTCATGCCCTTCATCCGGGCGGGCGGGACGGTGGCGGATATGAAGTATTGATTTGTCCGGTCATCATCGCCAACACCGGGTATCCTTACCCGGTGTTGGGTTTTGCAGAAAGGTTCCATTACCAACCGGGTATGGTATAAGATTCGCCTAATTGCTGCCTCAGACCACAAGACAGCTTGCAACTCCGGTTCCGGCAAGGCTATCGTCTCCTTTCTTTTTATCATGAATGTCAGAGTCCGTTTTGCTCCGAGTCCCACTGGGTTCCTCCATATTGGAGGAGCGCGCACTGCCCTGTTTAACTGGCTTTATGCCCGGCACACGGGCGGCACGTTTGTGCTGCGCATCGAAGACACCGACGCAGCACGGAATACGCAGGAAGCCACGGATGTCATTTTGCATGGCTTGCGCTGGTTGGGGCTGGATTGGGATGAAGGCCCGGCCTCGAATAACCCCGCCGGGCCAAGCAAGGGGGATTACGGGCCATATTTTCAATCGCAACGCGGGGAGATGTATAAGAAGCGGGTGCAGGAATTGAAGGATAAAGGGATGGCTTACGAATCGGAAGGAGCGGTGAAATTTAAAATGGATCGTAATCCGATTGTGATTCCTGACTTGGTGGTCGGCGATGTGCGGCGGGAATTGACCGACCGGGAACAGGTGGACCCGGATTTTGTCATCATCCGTTCGGATGGCCAGCCGGTGTTTCATTTCGTCAATGTCGTGGATGATCTGGACATGAGGATCACACACGTCATCCGTGGCGAGGATCACTTGACCAACACGGCCAAGCATATCGCGCTCTTTCGCGCGTTCGGCGTGGAGCCGCCAAAGTACGCTCATATTCCGCTGATTCTGAATCCCGACGGCTCGAAGATGAGCAAGCGCGACACGGGCGCGTCGTTGCAAAGTTACATGGACGATGGTTCGGCACCGGAAGCGGTGGTGAATTATCTTTGTCTGCTCGGTTGGTCGCCGAAGGAGAATCGCGAGAAATTGCCGCTGGAAGAAATCGTCAAGCTGTTCGATCTGCCACAGGTGTTGCGGCACAATGCGCGGTTTGATCTGGATAAGATGAAATGGTTGGACGGCGAATATCTGCGCGAGATGAATGACGATCGCTTTCGTGAATTGGGCGCGCAGGCGTTGCGCCGGGCGGGTTTCGCGCTGGACAAATATCCGGCGGATTATGTGAAGGCGGCGCTGACCACGTGCAAGGGGAAGATCAAACGTTTCGGGGAATTGGGCGCGTATGCGGGATTTTATTTTTCGGATGAGGTCAAGATTGATCCGGCGCTGGCGGAGAAGGAATTCACCGATGAGGCAAAGGCGCGGGTGAAGAAATTGCGTGCGGCGTTCGAGCAATTACCGCAGTTCGTTGCCGCCGAATTGGAAAAGGCCTTGAAAGCGACGGCGGCCGAACTCGGCATCAAAGCCGGGCCGCTGGTTCATCCCACGCGACTGGCCTGCACCGGCGCGGCGGCGGGGCCGAGTTTGTATCATTTGCTGGAGATTTTAGGGCGGGACAAGGTGCTGCAGCGGTTGGATATACATTGACACTTTTTCGGCAAAACGGTTTACTGATAGTCAGTTAGCAACAGGTTTATATGTTTCCTGGCGCCACCAAATACCAACAAACTTCATATAAGGAACAACCATGAAATTTCTTTTGGTTGAAGATGAAGTCATCCAACGCCGCCTGCTCAAGGACGCTGTTTCCAAAATGGGAAACAACGATGTCACCGAATGCAGCAACGGTCAGGAAGCGCTGGAGTTGTTGAAGAAGGAGCATTTCGACCTGGTCCTGATGGACATCCACTTGAGCGATACGGAAATGGATGGCATCGCCGCCGCTCGCGTGGCTCATGGTTTTTACGGTGTGCCGGTGGTTTTTCTGACGGCGGATGAAAGAAATGATTGACAGCATGTTGCGTTTCGCCCGGGGCATCCAGGAAACGCCCGAACGGATTGATCTTTATCGGACCATCCGCGGAAGCACGATTGATTTTGATCTGTTGCGTGACCGGAAGATCGGCATGGATGTCGGCTCGTGCGAACACGACCTGTTCATCATGGGCAATGATCTTGATCTGCGACGCGCCTTGTTGAATCTCTACAAAAATGCGCAGGAAGCCATTCAGGAAAAGGGCGAAGCAAACGGTTCCATTTTTATTGGGATAGATCGCAAGGAGATCGCGCACAACGGCGCTGCCGTTCCACAAAGCTTTGCCCAAATCACCGTGCAGGACAACGGCAAGGGGATGACGCGCGAAACGAAGGAACGTTTGTTCACGCCGTTCTTCACCACCAAAACCGGCCAAGGCCAGGACGGCAACGGCGTCGGCATGATGAACGTGAAAGCAGCGGTGGAACGGTGCGGCGGATTTATTGAGTTGGAAAGTGAGTTCGGAGTCGGCACGAAGTTCATCGTGAATTTACCGCTGGCAAATTAATCGCAATTAACAGGACAGACGTATTAAAATTTCATCGCGAGGTCGCGAGGTTGCTTCTTGTCCCGGAGGGACACTTGATAATAGCCTGGCAATTTATTGCCGGGTGGACATGATGACAGTCCTGAGTCCCGAAGGGACGGCTGATTCTTCCCGATAAAAACTCCAAAAACAGACCTTTTCTTGAGTTTTATTATACGTCTGTCCTGTATCCATTTTAATTATTTACCGTCCTCTGGCTTCTCCTGTAATCTATCATGAATAAATTTCCTGCAACTATCAGAACTCTCACGCAAGAGGCTCTCGACTCGTGCCCGATCATCGTCGGAGAACGACATGATAAAAGGTGTGGGGTATGACCCAGACTGGCCGACAATCGTCCAGATGCGATGTCCGGCAAAACTCAGGTATCTGTAGTCCGATGTATGATTGAAATGCCAGTTGTGAACGCAGTTCGTACCGATATGAGCCTTGAACCAACGAGACAAATCAGTGTCCTCAAGTCGGCGTTCCTTTCGCGCCTCAGAGACTGAGCCAGCCACATCGTCGCACCTAACCAAAAGCCTGGTGCCACATTGTTCGCAGAAATATGCCGCCGTGCCTTTGCGCCGCTCGGTGATGCCAAACGCTAACAACATCGCAACCACAGCAATACCCAAAAGGATGCCAATCCACCTCTTAACTCTTCGCGTGAGTTTTGCCATATCGCATGTTTTATAACCAGACCGACATTTCCACCATTCAAATCGTTGGCAAGGTTAAAGCACGCCGAGGGAAAATTTGGAGCAAGTGCGGAGGCAGAGGGGGATGGGGGACTCCGCTTTGGCTGATCTCGCGCCAGAACGGTAATAAAATTCCCCTACGCCCAATGCGGTGCCTGCCCCCACCGAACTATCACGCGCATCTCCAAATTTCCCCACGCGCAATCCTGTTTGACGCCACTAAACTGTTTGACGCCACTAAAACCACCGCCTAGCCTTTCAGCAAGCTTATGAAAATTCTCAGCCGATGCGTTCTTAAATTCTTCGTCCTGCTCATCGCATCCAGCCTCGGTCACGCTGCCAGCGTCCCCACCCTGCAAGAAGCCGAAGCCTCCAAAAAAGATCTCTGGGGCGAAGCGGCCATCGAACAACCCAATGGGCCGAGTTACGAATTCTTCGAGCAACTCCTTCCCCCACCCCGTTATGTGGATGCCGAGTTCCATTATTATCCGCTCCTTCTCAGTGCGCCGAACGCCGAAGTCAAAGCCCATCTGATTTCCAACGGCAGCGGCGTCAATTTGCGCGGGCTCGGCCATCTCTGGGCCGATCCCGTCGCGGCCTTCCATTTCCGCGTCGGCACCGACCAATTCCAATTCGGCGGCGAACTCAAACGACTGGAACATCCGACTCTCGCGGAAGGTTATCTGCCCATTTTCGAAATCCGTTATCTCCATCCCAGTCCGGTGGATAACGAGGCCTGGCTCCCCATCGGTCAAAAAACCAACGTCCCGGTCACGCCTGAAATATATAAACTCGAAGCCTTCGGCAGCACCGACGAAACCCTTTCAAAAAACGGCCTGGCCCTGGTCAAATTCTCCATTGCCCAGGGAAAGATCGGCTATATCACCATCATCGTTGACGCCCGCTCCTCCCTCAAATTCGCCAACGGCAAACTGACAGACGACAAAGGCCAGATCCTTGCCTTCTTTGACAGCAAATGGAAAGGCTCCGGCGGACACATCGAAGCAAAATTCGGCCCCAACGATTCCGTCACCCTCGCCATCGCGACCAAGCCGATGGACGCCACCACCGCGTTCCAATTCACCTCTTCCACCTATGCCCAAGAACGCGAAAAATGCGCTGGCACCTGGCGCAAAATTCTCGCTCAAGGCATGAACGTCGAAACGCCCGAACCGGTTGTCAACAACGCCTGGCGACACCTCCTCATCGAGAACCTGGAATTGATCAAAGGCAATCGGATGCAATACAGCTCGGGCAATTCCTACGATGGCATGTATGAAGCCGAAGGCAGCGATGCCGCCCTCGCCTTCCTCGTCTGGGGCTACGAAAACGACATGCGGCGATTGATGAAACCGCTGTTCGATTTCACCCGCAAGGGACTGGAGTTTCATCAGGCTGGTTTCAAGCTCAACAACATCTGCCGTTACTATTGGCAAACCCGCGACGCCTCCGTCTGGACCGAATTTAAATCCAAATGGGAGGCTGAAGCCGCTCGTCTCGATAAAAACCGCACGGGCGAACACGGACTCTTTCCCATGGAACAATACTGCGGCGACGTCCATTCGCGCTGCCAAAGTCTCAACGTCAACTCCAAAGCCTGGCGCGCCCTCCGCGACCTTGGCGCCACCCTCGAAGAAATTAAAAACCCCGAAGCCGCCCATTATTTGCAGGAAGCCGCCGACTTCCGTCCCAAAGTTCTCAGCGCCATTCACGAGAGTGTCAATCACAGCACGACCCCGCCCTTCGTTCCCATGGCTCTTTACACCAACGAAGGGCCGCATGATCCCATCACGCAAGTCCGTATCGGCGGTTACTGGAACATCATCATCGGCTACACCATCGCCAGCGGCATCTTCCCGGCGGGCAGTGAAGAAGAAAACTGGATTCCCAATTACCAGGAGCAATACGGCGGCATCGTCCTGGGCATGATCCGCGCCGGCGGCCCTTTGGCGCGTTTCTGGCATTCCGACTTTCGCATCAACCCCCTTTACGGCACTCGCTATGCTCTTGACACACTGCGTCGGGACGATGTCAATCGCTCGCTCGTCAGCTTTTATGGCATGTTGGCCCAGGGCTTCACCCGCAACACCTTCATCAGCGCCGAAGGTGGTTCGGTGACTCCCCTCGACGAAGGCGGACGTTTCATGTACCTGCCGCCCAATAGTGCGGCCGATGCGCATTTCCTTTCCATGCTCCGCTACATGCTGGTGCAGGATTACGATCTGAACGACGACGGCAAACCCGACACGCTCAGGCTCTGTTTCGCCACCCCAAAACGCTGGCTTGAAGATGGCAAAACGATCAAGATTGAACGTGCGCCGACGACTTTCGGCCTCGTCTCAGTCAAGATGATCTCGCATTTGAACGAGGGATTTGTCACCGCCGAAGTGGCGCTGCCGGAACGCAACGCACCGGCCAAAGTTCTCTTGCGCGCCCGCGTGCCGGATGGCTGGAAAGTCGTTTCAGCGACGGCGGCAGATAAATTGACCGTAGATGAAAAAGGCACGGCGGATTTAACCTTTTTGCAAGGGAAACAGTCGATCCGGTTCGCTGTTCAAAAGAACTGATACTGAATGAAAACTGCGGGAGACCAATCAGAATCAGAATCGAAAATTTACAAAGAAACAGTTCTTCCAGCGCCAATATGGCTGGTGAAACGGATGGAAGCCTTGCGACGAATGCCGCCTCCTACCTTGAATGAAGTGGAAGTTCACTTAAAAGCCTCGGCAGAAATCCGTAAGAAATTTTTCTTATATTACCTCCTGCTTTGGGCTGGCCTGACCTCTTTTGGAGCTACCGATGAACTAAAGCCGACTCCAATTCCGTCCCTGGAACAAGTCCTCCAATCCAAACTGGACCTCTGGGGCGAGGCTGCCATGCACGAGACGAACGGCGCAAGCTATGAGTTTTTCCAGGACCTCCTTCCCCCACCCCGCTACGTCAATGCTGACTTTCACTATTATCCCATCGTCCTAAGCGCACCAAATGCCAAAGTCAAAGCGCGGCTTATCTCCAATGGCAGCGGCGTCAACTTGCGCGCCGGCACGCGCAGTTGGAACGAACCGGGCACACCGGTCACCTTTCGCGTCGGGCCGGATGAACTGAGATTTGGCGACATTTTGAATCGAGTGGAACATCCCACGCTGGCCAAAGGCTATTTACCTATCTATCAAATAAAATACGCCCATGCGGCGGAGGTTTATCAGTTGGAAGCCTTTGCCAGCACCGACCCGGATTTGGCGGAGCATGGTGTGGTGCTGGTTAAATTTTCCCTCGCCAGCGGCACCAACGGCCTCGTCACGGTCCAAGTGGATTCGACCAATGAACAAAAAATTGCGTGGTTTGATCAGGCGTGGAGTTGGGACCGTCAACGCGCTCATTCTCGCGTACGCACAAATAAAACCGCCACATTGGCCATTGCCACAAAACCGTTCGGCACGAATTGGCCGGCGATCAATTACGACGCGCAGCGGCAGTTATGTGCTGATACCTGGGAGAAAATTCTGGCTGGCGGCATGAATGTCGAGACACCGGAGCCGTTGGTCAACAACGCCTGGCGGCATCTGATTTGTCAGGACTTTGCCATCATCAACGGCAACCGGATGAATTACAGCGCGGGCAATCAGTATGAAAAAATGTATGCGGCGGAAAGCAGCGACTCCGCTCTGCCCCTGATGTTATGGGGTTACGAAAATGACATGCGCCGATTGACGCCGACGATTCTCGATCTGGTGGACAAGCGGTTGACCAACCACTTCGCCAGTCACAAGCTGGACGATATTTGCCGCTATTACTGGCAGACGCGCGATACCAATTTCGTTCAAGCCATGCGTCCGCGCTGGCAGAAGGAACTGGATTGGATTCTGAATCATCGTGGTGGCGAATATGGCCTGTTACCCAAGGACAACTATTGCACCGATATCGAAGTGCCGGTGTATTCGTTCAGCTCGAATGCGAAATGCTGGGCGGCGTTGCGCGATCTGGTTCCGGTGCTGGAGGCCTTGGGGGATACCGCCGAAGCAAAGCGCGTGGCCGAAGCCGCCGTCAAATACAAGAAGGACATCCTGGCCGCGTTGGAAAAAAACATCCGTTACGAGACCACGCCTCCCTTCATCCCTTGCGCCCTGTTTTACGATGAAGGGCTGCACGATCCCATCATCGAGACTCGCATCGGCAGTTATTGGAACCTGGTTCAAGGCTATATCATTGGCTCGGGTATTTTTGTCGGAACCGAACGCGCCACCTGGCTGCCGAAATATATCGAAACCCACGGCGGCCTGATCATGGGAATGATCCATTCCGGCGCGACCAATCACACCTTTTGGACCGGCAAAGACCGCACCAATCCGCTCTACGGTTTGCGCTATAATGTTGACACTTTGGAACGGGACGATCCCGAACGCGCTCTCGTCAGTTTCTACGGTATGTTGGCGCACGGCATGACGCGCAACACTTTCATCGGCGCGGAAGGTTGCTCCGTCCGGCCGCTCGATGAGGGCGGGCGGTTCTTCTATTGCCCGCCCAACACCTCCAGCAGCGGCCAATGGCTCTGGACGTTGCGCGATCTTTTGGTGCAAGACTTTGATCTGGATAACGACGGACAACCGGAAACCTTGCGGCTCGCCTTCGGCACGCCGCGCCGCTGGTTGGAAGATGGCAAAACCATTACCGTGGAACGGGCCCCCACAGCATTCGGGCCGGTTTCCTTCACCATTAAATCACATCTCGAGCAAGGCGAAGTCCTCGCCGAAGTCTCTTTGCCCAAGCGAAACGAAGCCCGGTCAATTCAGATGCGTTTCCGCCTGCCGCAAGGCTGGAACATCCAATCCGCCAAAATCGGCGATGAAAGTCTGGCGGTGAATGCCAGCGGTACAATCAATTTATCCGGACGACGAGAACCAGTAGAAATCCGCGTTCAAGTCAAACATAACTGATATGTGCGGCATTACCGCTATTCTTAAAACCAAAGGCGCGGTCGAAATCGCAGATCTCGCCCGAATGTCATCGGCTATCGCGCATCGCGGGCCGGATGAAGCGGGCTACACGATTTTGAACGGCGGACACATCGGCCTGGGACATCTTCGGTTGAGCATCATGGATCTGCAAACCGGGCAACAACCGATGTTTAACGAAGACGGTTCACTGGCCGTCGTGGTCAACGGGGAGATTTATGACTATCGCGAGATCCGACGCGAATTGGAGGAGAAAGGCCACCGGTTTCGCAGCACCTCGGACAGTGAATTGATTCTGCACCTTTATGAGGAGCATGGGTTGGAACTGTTCGACAAGTTGAACGGTGAATTTGCGTTCATTTTGTGGGACCAGAACCGGCGCAGATTGGTCGCCGCGCGCGACCGGGCCGGGATCAAGCCGCTTTTTTACCATCGTGGGAAAGATGAATTTCTTTTTGGCTCGGAAGTGAAAGCGATCTTCGCGCTGCCCCGAGTGGAAAGAAAAATTTCCGGCGACTATTTGAAAGGCCCGTTTCTCGGGGCCTTTTCTTACAGTCAATCGGCCTTTGAAAATGTCTCCAGTGTGAAGCCGGGGCATTTTCTTGTGGTCCAGGAAAATGGCGAGCAGTCGGAACATCGTTATTGGCGGATGGAGTTTAAGGTGGATGAACGGATGACCTTTGCCGAGGCGAAGGAACAGGTGCGTAACCATCTCAAGCGGGCGGTTCAACGCCGGTTGGTGGCGGATGTGCCGGTGGGCGCTTACTTGAGCGGCGGTCTAGACTCCACCATCGTCTGCGGATTGATGGCGCAAGCTGGCGCAAAAATTCAGGCCTTCAACATCAGCTTTCAACGATCCGCCTATGATGAATCTCCGCTGGCTCGCCGGATAGCGGAACATTACGGGCTCGGTTTTGAAACGATGGATTGCTCGATGGAATGGATGGCCGAGAATTTTTCCAAAACCATTTATCATGTGGAAATGCCCGTGGCCAATCCCGGTTCCATTGCGCGAACCCTCCTCTCGCAACTGGTTCATCGCCGCGGCCAAAAGGTTTGTTTGACAGGAGAAGGCTCGGACGAAGTGTTCGGCGGCTACCCTTACTTCAAACAGGAGCAGCTTTGGTCCCTGCAAAAAGCTGGAAAAACACAAGATTTCGCCCGGTTATGGAAACGCTTTCAGCAAATGGAAAAACGATCGGAAGGCATGCTGTGGTCGCGTCGGCTCCATTGGGGAGAATCGGACTATCGCTTGGGTTATCCCAATTATCACGTCTCCATGATTCGCGCGCACCAAGCGATCATCCCGAGATTGCTGCCCGGCGTCCCGTTCGATTGGGCAAAAGATTTTCCACTGAGCGAGGAGGAAATAGAGCGGCTCCGGTCAATGTCCCAATTCAACGCCGCCCGCTCCTTGAGCTTTTTACAACTGGCCAATTACATCATTCCGGCCCTCGGTGACCGCACGGAAATGACCCACTCAGTCGAATGCCGCCAGCCATTTTTGGATCGCGACCTGATGGATTTTGCCGGGACCATCCCGCCGGCCCACTTCCTCGACCTGGAAACCTTCCAGGAAAAACTCGTTTTACGAGAAGCGTTCCGCGACCTGATCCCGGACTTCATGTGGTCGGAACGAAAACATCCGTTTCTATCACCAAACTGGCGGAGTTTTTATCACACGAAAGTCGGTAAAGACATAGTCCGGGAACTGCTCTCCCCGCAGCGCTTGCAGCAAACCGGAATGTTTGGCCAGCCGTTGATCAAATGGGCCCGGCGCGTCTGGGCGTTTGGTTTCAAAAGTTCGGAGTTATGGCGGAATATTGACGTGCTGCTCGGATCGGTCCTGTCGGCCCAGATGTTGCATCATTTATTTATCGAACAAACGATTCCCGCCCGCTCTGATTTTCCCATGGTGGAAAGACGCCCCTAGATTTATTTTACAGTCGTTCCCGTCCGGCGTAGCCAGACTCAAGGTCATGCCAGTATTCGATGTCTTCTTCGTCCCGTTCCCAGCAGAGAAAAATCTCTTTGCCGTCGCGCAGCGAGGGAAAATCGATCAAGCCGCGCGCCAGGTCTTTGATGTGAATCTCGCGGACGCGAAATTCCTGCAACACCCCCTTGCACTCAGCCAGCAGGCTGACCAATTGATTGACTGAATCACCGCCGACATCATTTCCGGCGGAGAGCAGGCTGCTGACGCGTTTATCCAGCGTCTTGAGGCGCTCCTGAAAATGATCCAATTGCGTCAGCCATTGCCGGACCTGGGGCAGCAGAGTGCGCGCTTCGTCCAGGGTGTAATGTTTCTTGAAATGGCGCTTCATGAGTTGCCACCCAAAAGCAGGCTGAGCTTCTTTTTGATTTCCGGGTTGGCTTCGATGGTCAGGGATTTTTCCCAGGCCTGACGGGCCTTCTCATTTTGATGCAACGCCAGATAAACATCCCCGAGGTGGTCGAGCAAGGTCGGATCCGGCTCGGGCGAATGTTCCTGCGCCTTGAGCAGCCAGGGCAAGGCTTGACCGGGCTGGTTCAACTTGAAAAACACCCAGCCGAGACTGTCAAGATAAGCGGCGTTCTTCGGGTCGAGCTTGACCGCTTTCTCGATCAATTCCCGCGCCTGGGCCAGGTTCTCCCCCTGCTCCGCCCACATGAAACCGAGATAATTCAGCGCTTCGGCAAAATTGGCGTCGAGCGCCAGACATTTCTGGAATTTTTCTGCCGCCTGCTTGAGATCATGATTGCGCTCGCTGGCCGCGCCGAATTGGAAATAAAAATCCTTCGTCAAATGATTGGTCTCGCCCGTGCGCGCAATCTCTTCAGCGGCGGTAAAATGTTTGACTGATTCGGCGTATTTTTTCAAACGCGAATTGATGATGCCGGAGAAGAATTCACCGACGAAACTCCGGGGAAATCGGCCGGCCGCTTTTCCCATCGTGCCCAAAGCCTCGTCGTTATGCTGCAAATCGATCTGCACCAGCGCCAGATCGTAATACGCCTGTTCCAGGCCCGGTTCGAGAATGATGGCCTGTTCAAAGCTGCGCCCCGCATCGGCCAGGTTCCGGTCTTCATAGGCCAGCGTGCCGAGCAGATACCACGCTGCCGGATAGCCGGTCGGGCTGTCGTGGACGATGGCTTTAAGCTGCTTGACGGCGTTGGTGCGGTCGCCGGTGGCCAGATAAATATTGGCCAGCTTTTCGCGCACCACATCGCGCAAACCGGAGGGACGGGTCAATCCCGCCAAAATCTTCGCGTAAAATACGGCCGCCTTTTGCGGCTGGCCGAAGCGGCTGTATTCGTCCGCCATGCGTTTCAGGAGATCGCCGGAAGCGGGGTCCAATTTGGCTGCGCGATCCAGCATCTCGATCACCTGCGAGCTGACGCCTTTCCGGCCATTCGGATGATATTTGCTGTAAATAGAATATATTTCGGCCAGCGAAATCAAATAGTCCGGGTCGGCCTTCGGATTCCGGCTCAAGCGGCTCAGGGCCTTGGATGCTTCCAGCGTTTGCCCGCCTTTGGCCAGGGTTTCGATGAGAAAATCGTAGCCGTCGAGCGTTTCCACCGGCTTGAGCAGCACCTTATGACAAACAGCCAGAGCCTGATTGGTTTTGCCGGAAAATAACAACGAACGAGCCAGCCAAACCATCACCTGCGTCGAAGCATTTGTCCGGGTTGCCGGCTTGGTGAGAATGGCCACCGCTTTATCCGGTTGCTGATCCTTGATAAATCCCCGCGCCAGCTTAATGGCCAGGTCTTCATTACTGGGATCAGCCTCGACCGACGCCAAGTATTGAGTTTCGGCCTGATCAAACTTTTCGTTGAGCAGCAGAGATTCGGCTGTGGCAAAACGGGCCAGGGCTTCGGGATTCACCTTCGGCGCTGGACTCTGGGCCGTCCCATCTTCACCCGAGTCGGTGTTATCTCCGTCCGAACGGGCGCTGGGAGCAGTTACTTTTCCCGAGGTCTTTTTGGCGGCAGGCAATTGGCAGCCACCGGCCAAAACCAGCACGAGAAGTAAATAGCAGATGCGCTTCATGCAAGTTATGGGCAGGCACGACAGAGCGCCCTCCGCTGGGTGGCGGAGTGCGCTCGGCGTCCGGAAATGGCTTGGGCCGTCGTCCGGCTACTTCTGCCAGGTACGTTTCTTATGGCGATTAGCGCGCAGCTTCTTGCGCCGTTTATGTTTGTTGATCTTCGCTTTACGGCGTTTTTTTAATGAACCCATAGTTTGTTTGTTATTTTGTCGTTTAACTTCAGCGGCTTAATATACCACTTTGTTTAAAGGATATTCAATGATTCCTTCTGCGCCAGCCGCTTTCAGCTGGGGAATCAATTCTCGCACCACTTTTTCGTCGATGATCGTCTCCGCTGCCACCCACCCGGGCTGGCTCAGAGTCGAAATGGTTGGATTACGCAAGGCGGGCAAGGTCTGCAGGACCATCGCCAAATCTTTCTCGCGAATATTCATTTTTAGACCGACCTTACTCTCGGCCTCAATGGCTCCACGCAAAAGCATGGCCATCGTCTCGATCTTGTGCCGCTTCCACTTGTCTTTCCAAGCGTTATGGTTGGCGATGAGTCGCGGCGTGGAAGTCAAAAGCGTATCCACGATGCGCAATTTATTGGCGCGCAGCGAAGACCCGGTCTCCGTGACTTCCACAATAGCATCCACAAGTTCATGCGCCTTCACTTCCGTGGCACCCCAGGAAAATTCCACTTCCGCCTTCACGTTGTGCTTGCGCAAATACTTCCTCGTCAAATTCACCACCTCCGTGGCGATGCGTTTTCCTTTTAAATCTTTGGCCGACTTGATCGGCGATTCTTCCGGCACTGCCAAGACCCATTTCGTCGGTTTATTGCTCACCTTGCTGAATTGAAATTCCCCCACTTCATGCACCTTTGAACCGTTTTCCACGATCCAATCATGACCCGTGATGCCGCAATCCAGATACCCATGCTCCACGTAGCGGCTGATCTCCTGCGCGCGGATCAAGCGGATCATCAACTCCTCGTCATCCACATAAGGAGCGTACGAGCGGCTGCTGACCACGACGTTGTAGCCGGCCTTGGCCATCTTGGCTAACGCAGCGTCCTGCAAACTTCCCTTCGGCAATCCCATCTTCAAAATCTGTTTCTTCATATCAAACGAGCCGTTTATATTCCATGGTCAGAGTCACAAAGCCAACATTTTTCTTTTTCTGTGGCTGCGTTCGTGAGAACGCGGGTGACTGGCTACGAGCTGCCCGTTCTCACGAACGCAGCATAGAGGTAAATCGGCCATGCCCTCCAAATCATTCTTTTCGCCAAATCGTCTGCCTCCCCTGCACCGTGATTTCCCCGCGAACCAACGCCGCCAACGCCGCCGGATAAATCCTTCTTTCCGCTTCCTGAATACGAACATGCAAGCTGGCCGCCGTATCATTCGGCAATATCGGCACGGTTTCTTGCGCGATAATCGGCCCCGTGTCAATCCCTTGGTCAACAAAATGCACCGTCACCCCCGTATGTTTCACCCCATAATCCAACGCCTGCTTCCATGCCTCCAACCCCGGAAACGACGGCAACAACGCTGGATGGATGTTCACCACGCGTTGGGCAAACGCCCGCAGAAATTCGCCCTTCAAAATCCGCATGAAACCAGCCAGCACCACCCAATCCACCTGTGCGTCCTGTAAGATTTTGATGTAAAGCCTCTCCGCGTCATCATCCAATTTCGTGCGAAACTTCCCCGGCGGCAGAAAAATTCCCAGTAACTCCCGTTCCCTGGCCCGATCCAAAATCCCAGCGCCCTCCACGTCGCTGATGATAATGCTCACCTCCGCCGGAATAACTCCCGACGCGCAAGCATCGGCGATGGCCGCGCAATTCGACCCCTTACCGGAGCCGATAATGCCCAAACGAACTTTGCGATCACAATTCACGCCCCCTTTCATCCCTTAGATTAGGTCGAACCGCAAGCCGGAAGCGTGTTGGGTAGTCGGCTATTTTGACGGAGCGCGGGTCTGTGACCCGCAGCAGCGTGAAAGGGTCAAGACGCTTTGATAACTCTCAAATCTTCTGCTTGGCGAAGCTGCTACGGGTCTGTGGCACAGTGCCAAGACATCGCTTACAGCTTAGCGCCAAGACATGGCTTACAGTTTGCGAATATGACGCACTGGGCGCA
>CAIYOY010000281.1 GCA_903927905.1 uncultured Verrucomicrobiales bacterium
CGCCATGCCAGATGCAAGCACTTTGTTTGACACAAAAGGGTGTGTTTGCCATAAACATCTGATTATTAAATATATATAGATAGTAATTATATCTTTTCTGCTGGTTTTACCCCTATTTTTGAGGTCTCAATTCTGATATAATTAAGTACTACCGGGGCCAAAATCATGCCGGGAACGCCCAGCAATCTCTCACCGATGATCAAGCCGAGCAGCGTCAGCCAAATGGGAACCCCGATCCGGTGGCCGATGATTTTGCTGTTGAGGAAATATTCCAACTTGTGGATGACCACGAGAAAAACCAATGAGGCCAGCGCCGTGTTCGGTGAGAGGATGAAGGCCACGCAGACGATGATTGTGCCGCTGATGAGATTGCCGACCACCGGCAACATCCCGCAAATGAACGTCACGGCTGTCATGAGCGGCGCGTTGGGCAAATGGATGGAGAAGATAAAAATGGCGGTCAGGATGGTATTGATGATGGAGATGACCAATTGCGCGCCCATGACGGTGGCAAAACATTCGTAGAAGGTTTGAAATCGCCTGGAGATTTCTGCGCAACAGGCGCTGTAAAAATTATCCTTTGGGCAGTCCGGCACCGGCGAGGTTTCCATCCGGCCATCGAGAAAGAGGCCGGCGGCCACGATGGTGCCGATGATGATGGAAATGAAAACGCGCGTCGCGCCTTCGGCGAAAGTGGCAAAATTATGGAGATATTGAGCCTGTTCCGTGGCCGCTTCTTTGGCCGTGCTTTTGAGGCTGTCGTAATCGGTGAAGGGCAACTGGATGTCATGGGACTGGGCCCAGGCCACGATGCGGGGAATGGAATTTTCCGCGATCCGGGGTAATTCGACGATGGCTTCCCGGATGAAATAGGTCGCGCCATAGGCGAGGCCAAGCGCCACCACGAAAAAAAACACCACCGCCAGTAATTTGCGATGGATGAAATTTAGTTTTTTCAACAGGAAGTAGGAAAAGAGCCCGGACAAAAGGAGTGCAGCCAGATGCAGCACGCCCGCCAGGACCACGGCGAGGGCAAGAATGAAGAATGAAATGCGCGCGGGCCGGGTCATGGATGAAACAATTTCCGATTCATTTGATTGCCTTTGACCATAGCATGAAGCCGGTTTTCCGCCAATTATTTTGACAAGATCAAGGTGACTGTGACCGATTTGGACAATTTTCCCCTTGAGCCGCGTCTGGTCCATGGGGGCGCGAACAAAAGTGATGGTCGGGAGCGCGGGATTTATCCCGCTTCAATGCGGCCAGCCAAGTGTCGTTTTCCTTGCTGGGATGCTCTTTCCAATGTCACACGGAAGCGGCATAAATGCCGCGCTCCTATCGCCCATTGACCATCACTTGATTATTCACACCCGGTCTATGGCCTGCTATTGACCGGAGCGCCCGGCTTGTTCATTATGGCCCGGCAGCCGGTGAGGAGGAGAAACATGCGCCAAAAATGGTGCGCTGGCCACCAGCAAAAAACTGAACCCGACAAGGAAACAGATGGCAAAAAAGAAGAGCAAAACGAAAATCGTGATCGCAATCGTCGTTATCCTGGCCATTGCGGCGGCGGTGATGATTCCCAAGTTTCGGAAAAAGGATCTGCCGGTCAATGTTGAGCAGGAAAAAGTCGCGCGTCGCGACCTGACGGAACTGGTGGTGGCCAATGGCAAGATTCAACCGGTCGTGCAGGTCAAGATCAGTCCCGAAGTCAGCGGCGAAATCATTGCGCTGCCGGTCAAGGAAGGGCAGGCGGTGAAAAAAGGCGACCTCCTCGTTAAGATCAAACCGGATAATTACGTGTCCGCCCGTAATTCCGCCGAGGCGAGTTACAAGCTCTCGCTCGCAAATAAGAATACCGCCCAGGCCAATCTGGAAAAGGCCGAACTGGAATTCAAACGGAACGATGGTTTGTCCAAAGCCCATCTTATTTCCGAGTCCGATTATCTGACGGCAAAAACCACTTATGAAGTGGCCAAAACAACTCTGGCCGGGGCGATGGAACAGGTGGAAATGGCCCACGCCGCTTTACAGACGGCGGACACCGATTTGTCGAAGACCACGATCTATTCGCCGCTGACCGGGACGGTGAGCAAGTTGAATTGTGAAGTCGGCGAACGCGTGGTTGGCACCGCCATGATGGCCGGAACGGAAATCATGACCGTGGCGGATTTGAACGAAATGGAGGCGCGGGTGGACATCGGGGAGATTGATGTGGTGTTGATGGCCGTTGGCCAGAAAGTTCATCTGGAAGTGGATGCGTTCAAGGACCGGAAATTCGACGGCGTGGTGACGGATGTGGCTAATTCGGCCAAGAATAATGACGCTGCCGCCACTTCCACTCCAACCGATGCCACCAAGTTTCAGGTGAAAATTCGCCTCAAACAAAAAGAAATTTTTCGTCCGGGCATGTCGGTCAGCGCGGAAATCGAAACGCGGACTCGCATGGCCGCTTTAAGTGTTCCAATTCAATGTGTCACCACCCGTATGCCGAAGGCCGGCAGTAAAACCAATGCCGTGCCGGTAACAGCGACGAATGACGCGAAGGCCAGCGGCCAAAAGAAAGGCGATGAGGCGATCAAGCCGGTCGAAGTCGTTTTTGTGGTGGATGGCGATCATGTGAAATCGGCTCCGGTCACGCGCGGGATCAGTGATGATAATTACGTGGAGATTTTGGATGGATTGAAAGAAGGCGAAGAAATTGTCTCGGGCGGATTTAAAGCCATCAATCGTGATCTGGAAGATGGTAAAAAAATTATCGTTGTCCCTCACGGCACGAGTCACGACAAAGAACCCAAGACCAATTAAGGACACAAAATTGTGAGCCTGATCCGCCTGCAAAATATTTCGCGCCGCTATCAAATGGGGACGGAGACGATCCATGCCTTGCGTGATGTTTCGCTCTCGGTGGAGCGCAGCGAATATGTGGCCATCATGGGGCCGTCCGGCTCGGGCAAATCCACCTTGATGAATCTGCTCGGTTGCCTGGATACGGCCACCGGCGGCCTCTATGAGTTGAACGGAACCAACGTCAACGAATTGAATGACAATGAATTGGCCGAGATCCGAAATCGCGAGATCGGTTTTGTTTTTCAGACGTTCAATCTGTTGCCGCGCGCCAATGCGTTGCGCAATGTGGAATTGCCGCTGATCTATTCCGGCATGGACGCTGGCGAGCGAAAACGCGTGGCGCTTGAAGCGTTGGACAAGGTCGGATTGGCGGACCGGGTCCATCACAAACCAAACGAAATGTCCGGCGGACAACGGCAACGGGTGGCCATCGCCCGGGCGCTGGTCAACAGCCCTTCGATCATTCTGGCCGATGAGCCGACCGGAAACCTCGATTCCAAAACCGGCGAGGAAATCATGGCTTTGCTGGAAATTCTTTCCAAAAAGGGGAACACCATTTTCGTCGTGACGCACGAGGAAGACGTGGCCCGGCACGCGCGCCGGATCATCCGCATTCGCGATGGTCTGATTGCCAGCGATGACGCGGTTAAAAAAAGTTGAAGCGTGAATTTCCTGATCGAAATCAAAGAGGGATTGAGTATCGCCTGGGATGCCATTCGCGCGAATAAAATGCGCTCGGTGCTGACCACATTGGGGATCATCATCGGCATCGTGACGGTGACTTGCATGGGCACGGCCATTGATGGACTTAACCGTGCTTTGCACGAAAGCCTCTCGATTCTGGGCGCGGACGTGCTTTATGTCAGCCGGATGAATTGGTCCAATCATACCGAGGCGGAATGGATCAGGGATAATAAGCGGCGGGAGATCACGTTGGTCCAGGCCAGGGAAGTGGAGCGTCAACTAACCACGGCCCAAGCGGTGACCCCAGTGGTGCAAATGACCCGCACCGTTCGTTACAAAAATCTTTATTCCAGCCGCGTGCAGATTTACGGCACGACGGAACAATTTTTGACCACCAGCGGGTTTTCCATCGCAGCGGGGCGGTTTCTCAGCGCGGGGGAAGTTGATGGCGGCCGCCCGGTGTGCGTCATCGGCAACGATGTTTCCACCAATCTTTTCAGCAAGGAATCGCCCCTGGGTAAAAAAATCCGCATCGGCGGGCGTTTTCTGGAAGTGATCGGCGTGCTGGAAAAACGCGGCAGTTTCATGGGCATGGAAAGTTTCGACAACGAAGTCCTGATGCCGATCCAACAGTTGTTGATGGGCTATTGGCGGGACCCCGATTTCATGATCGAGGTCAAGGCCAGCGATGTCAAACAGTTGGACGAAACCAAGGAGGAGTTGCACGGTTTGATGCGGAAAATCCGGCATCTTGCTCCCGGCGACCCCGATGATTTTGCCATCAATCAGCAGGAACAGTTTTTGGAAACGTTCAATCATTTGACTCTGATCATCGCCTCGGTCGGCTTTCTCATCACCGGCCTGTCGCTCTTCGTCGGCGGCATCGGCATCATGAATATCATGTTCGTTTCCGTGGCGGAACGGACGCGCGAAATCGGGGTGCGCAAGGCCATTGGCGCGAAACGCCGCACCATCCTGTTGCAATTTTTAATCGAGGCGGCGACAATTTGTTTGATCGGGGGCTTGGTCGGTCTGGCGATCACTTACGTGGCGACGTTGATCGTGAACCAATATATTCCCGTCACCATGTCCGTGCCGGTGATGCTGCTGGCGATATTGGTTTCCCTGATGACAGGCGCGGTCTCAGGATTTTTGCCGGCCTGGCGCGCGGCGCGAATGAACCCGGTGGATGCTTTGCGCAATGAATAAACTGCTTAAAGCCCTCAGTGAATTGCAGGCCGAATCGAAGGAAAGTTTCTTCATGGCTATTGGCTCAGTAGTCGCGCACAAGCTGCGTTCCGCCCTGACGCTCCTCGGCATTCTGGTCGGTGTGTTTTCGATCATCGTCGTCATGACCGCGATGCGGGCCATGCAAAAAAAAGTCCAGAGCGATCTGAATCAATTTGGCGGGCAAACGTTCGTCGTCCAGACCTGGCCGCTGGTGCAGTTCGAAGGCCCGGGTGGCATGCAGAAATATTGGCGGCGCCAGCGCCTTTCGATGGATCAGGGCCGGGCGGTCGTCAGTCGCGCCAGCCTGGCCAACGCGGTGGGATTGGAATTGAATATGTTCAGCGGCCAGATGATCTCCAGTCAAACTAAAGGTCCGCCCAACGTGCCGGTGCTCGGTGAAACGCCCGGGAGTTTTGCCGCGAAAAATTGGACCATTGATGAAGGCCGCGCCTTGCAGGATTCCGATGTGGCGGGAGAGCGCGATGTCTGTGTGCTGGGCAACAGTCTGGCTCATGATTTGTTTCCGATCGGTTCGGGCGTGGGTGAAAAGATCATGATCAACAGTATCAAATATACGGTCATTGGGGTGCTGGAAGCCCAGGGAACGATGTCCGGCGGAAATCAGGACAAATTTGTGATCATTCCAGTAACCACCGGCTGGACGCGCTACCGGGGCCGGCGGTGGGAAGATCTCACCATCCTGGTTGCGGCGCAGAACGCGGCGATGTACGACGACACCGTGGACCAAGTGCGCGGCATTCTGCGTCTGGCCCGCAAAGTTCCTCCCGGCAAGGAAGATGATTTTGAAATTTTTTCCAACGACTCCATGATGGCCCAGATGGAATCGTTCACCTTCAAACTGCGCCTCGGCATCACGCTGATCAGTTCCATTGCGCTGATTGCCGCCGGTATCGGCATCATGAATATCATGCTGGTCTCGGTTACCGAACGGACCCGTGAGATCGGCATCCGCCGCGCCATCGGGGCGAAGAAACGCAGCATCATGGTCCAATTCATCATGGAAGCCATCGTCCTCTGTGAAATCGGCGGGGTGATGGGGGTCGGCTTGGGCATCATCGGTGGAAACGTTGCGGCCCATTTCCTAAAAATGGAGCCGGTCATTCCGTTCGATTGGGCCGCGATCGGCCTGGGGGTGTGTTCTTTGGTCGGCCTGATTTTCGGCACCTACCCGGCTTACAAAGCGGCCAATCTGGATCCGATCGAATCTTTGCGTTATGAATGATTTTACCCGCAATTTTATGCTTCTGAAAAAATATTTATTGCTCGCCGTTTTATTGACTAAGGTTGGCCCAGTGATCGCCCAACCATCCGACAATCTGCTCAATGCCGAAAAACCACGGCCCATTTCCATGATGGAAGCCTTGCAACTGGCGTTGAAAAATAATCTGGACATCCGCATCAGCCAAACCACGCCGTTGCTGGATCAATACGGCTTGAATGGATTGTACGGCGCGTATGAACCGGGTTATTCTTTCAGTTCGGGTTACAGTTTCAATTCTACTTTTGGCGGCATTGATTCGCAGGGGCGGTTCTTCGCGGCCAACACTTCCGAGGCGGAGATTTACTCGTCCGGTTTTGCCGGAGTATTGCCGACCGGCCTGAGTTACAATCTTGGCGGGACGCTGTACAAACAGACGATTAATTCCACGCACCCGCCCATTTACAGCAGCAGCCCGGGTCTGACCCTGCGCCAGCCGATCCTTAAAAATTTCTGGATCGATGGCACTCGCTGGCAGATTTCATTGGGCAAAAAAAGTCTGAAAATAGATCAACTGGCCTTGCGCTGGCAGATCATGACCGTGGTCAACAACGTCAAGGCCGCTTATTACAACCTGATTTTCGCCCGCGAGAACGTGCAAGTAAAAATCCAGGCGTGGGAATTGGCCAAGCGTTTGTTCGACGAAGATAAAAAGAAAGTGGAACTGGGCGCGCTGGCCCCCCTGGAAGAAAAGCAGGCGGAATCCCAGGTGGCGACGAGTCAAGCGAATTGGTTGACTGCGGAGCAGGCCCTGGCGGGCGTGGAAAATAATTTGCGCAGCCTGATCAGCGATAATTACGAAGAATGGGCCAACATCGCGCCCATCCCGACCGAACCTTTGCTGGCACTCCCAGAACCCCTGGACCTCCAGGCCAGTCTGCGCCGGGGCATCGAACGCCGTCCTGATTTGGCCCAGGCCAAATTAAACGTGGAAAAACAGAACATCACGCTCAAATACACCCGCAACCAGCTTTTTCCGGAACTAGATTTGACCGGTTCCTATGGTCACAACGCCACGACCATCGGCCTCGAACAAAACATGGATACGCTGGGGCGGGGGACTTTTCCGTACTATTCCTACGGCCTGACCATGACCATTCCGTTGGGCAATAGAGCCGCGCGCAATAACCACAAAGCGGCCAAGGAATCGTTGAACCAATTGATGCTGCAATTAAAAAAGACCGAGCGAACGATCGTCGTGGCCATTGACAACGATGTGAAACTGGCGGCTGATAATTTCCAACGGATCAAATACACCAGCGCGGCCCGGGTTTACGCTGAATCGGCCCTGGAAGGGGAACAAAAAAAATTCGATCTCGGCAAAAGCACCAGCCTGGACGTGCTGCAATCACAGAACACCTTGACCAGCGCGCGCTCCGACGAAATCCGCTCCCTTGCCGATTACAACATCAGCCTGGAACAACTGGCTTATGATGAAGGCAGTATTTTGGAGCGCAGTCACATTGATGTGAATCTGAAATAATTAAGCGGGCTATCTTACCCTCCTTCGGGCAGCCCCTTATGTTGGCTGACTGTATCGCCATCCCCCTGCTTCAATTCGCGAAAGACAATCGCCGAAAGAATGGTTAATCCGCCCAGAGCCACAAAGGCCCGATGAATGCCCCGGATCATTTCCGCTGGGGTGGCATGAAAACGGTCGGGGACAAAAAAGGCCGTGGCCAGCGAGGCTGTCGCCACGCCAAAGCTGATGGACATCTGCTGCATCGTGCTCGCGATGGTGCTGGCACTGCTGGTGTCCGCTTCCGCCACATCCGCGTAAACCAGCGTGTTCATGCTGGTGTATTGCAGGGACGTGAAAAACCCAAAAACAAAAACCTGCGCCACCACCAGCCACACCGGCGTGTGCGCGCCGATGGTCGCGAATATCATAATTAACCCGCCCAAGATCAAAGTATTCGAGATCAACACCCGGCGATAGCCGAACCGCCGGAGAATGCCCGGCATGGTCACCTTCAGACTCATGGCGGCGATGGCTTGCGGCATCATCATCAACCCGGATTGGATCGGCGTAAAACCGAGCCCCACCTGATAGAGTAATGGGAAAAGAAACGGGATGCCGCCAATCCCCAAGCGCGTGAAATAACTGCCGCTGACCGACGCGCGAAAAGTCCGCACCCGAAACAGCCCCAGCTTAAGCAAGGGAAATTGAGTGCGAGCCGCACGTAATCCATACCCGGTCAGCAGTGCTGCGGCCAAAGCCAGCAAACCCAGGATGACGCCTCCGCTCAAGGTGTGTTCGCCAAAGACTTCCAGCACATAAGACAGCAGGGCCACGCCCGAACCGAATAAAACCAGTCCCATGACATCCAGCGGGTGGGTGTTCTTTTCCCGATAATCCGGCAGATACCGGTGGACCAGATATAAACCCACCAGGCCAATCGGCAGATTGACAAAAAAAATGACCCGCCAATGAAAATACCCGACGATGAACCCGCCGATCACCGGCCCCAACATCGGGCCGATCAAACCCGGGATGGCCACGAACGTCATGGAGCGGATCAGTTCGGATTTGGCAAACGTTCGCACCATGGTCAAACGCGCCACCGGCATCATCATCGCGCCGCCGCATCCCTGCAAAATCCGGCAAGCGACCAGGACATGAATGTTGCTGGAAATTCCGCAAAGCAAAGAGCCGAGCGTAAACAGCCCGATGGCGGAAGAAAACACCCGACGCGTGCCAAACCGGTCAGCCATCCATCCGCTGACCGGAATAAAAACCGCGAGACTTAAAGTGTAGCTGGACAGCACCGCCTTCATGCTCAACGGCGCGACGCCGAGCGCCTGCGCAATGGCCGGAACCGCCGTATTCAGGATCGTCGTGTCAAGCGATTCCATGAAGAACGCCACCGCCACCAGCCAGGGTAACAATTGTTTCACCGATGATCCGGGCGCGACTTCGGGAACGGGGTTAGTCCTGGCGGCAATCATGCTGCGACCACTCTCCGCCAAGTTGCCAAATTAGACAAGCGAGTTGAATGACGGTAATGGGCTGCTTTAACGGA
>CAIYOY010000282.1 GCA_903927905.1 uncultured Verrucomicrobiales bacterium
ACGCGACCGCTCCCGCAGTTTGCGCCCAGTGCGTCATATTCGCAAACTGTAAGCCATGTCTTGGCGCTAAGCTGTAAGCGATGTCTTGGCACTGTGCCACAGACCCGCGCTCCGGCCCCACTGAAGTATGCTCCATTCTTCAAAGTAGCCCACTACCCAGAAAATGGTTCTCTTGACACCTTCCGGCCTCTGCCCAAACATCCTGCCATGAAAACGGATGGCTTGCTTAAACACGTGGCGATTACTCTCGCCGCCTCCGTTATTTTTTACATCGTCTGCTTTGCCTGGATCGAACATCGCCGCGAATTCAAGGGGCCCTGGGAAATCACCTTTCAGACTGATTCCCTCGGCGTCCCAACTCTCCTGATTGCTGAACCCGCTTTAAACATCTCAAAAAAAATATCGTTTCCCAACGAGAAAACCTCTTCCGCCAACCTTTCTCAAACCGTCCGGTTTGACCAGCCCGTCACCGCACTTCCTTTTGGGCTGTTGCTTTTCCAAGACCCGACCTTCCTGCCGGGAACTTTAACCATCAATCTTTTCCGGCACGAAATAGAACTCCTCCCCCGCGTCCTGATCGTTGATAAAAAGGAAATTTCGTGGCAGAGTGGCAGTGACGTTTCCATCACTGAACCAGGACAAATCGAACCCAAACCAGCCAACCAACACCGATGAAAAAAACCTTTGCTTCTTTATTAACATTTGTTTGGCTGGCCCAAATCGCCCCGGCGCAAACCGTTCCTCCTGAAACCGGCGTCCTCCCCATCGCCCGCTCCTTCAAAAATGGCGGTCATTACGACCTGACCAACCACGGCACCGGCGTCCCCGAAGACCTGACCTTTCAAGGGGAAAAAATCCTCTCCACCGATCCCAACGGGAGCTATTGCTGCGGGTTCACCCTGAGCGTCGTTTTGCGCACCGCCGAAAATCGCGGCCTGCTCAAAGACAAGACCCCAAAAGACGTCCGCCACTTCCAAAAAGAATGGTATGGCGCCACCGCTGACACCCGCGAACTCACCTGCACCAAGGCCATGACCGATTTCAAAATCGGCCGCTCGATTAAATTCGCCGACGCCCAGCCCGGCGACTTCGTGCAATTCTGGCGCGGCAAATCCGGCCACAGCGTGGTTTTCCTGAATTGGGAATTGTCCCAGGACGGCCAGAAAATCGGCATCCACTATCGCAGCTCGCAAACCCGCACCGACGGCATCGGTGATCGCTCCGAGTTTTTTTCCGACAGCGGGGTTAAAGGCGGCCAAATCCTGCGCGACCGCACCTACTTCGCCCGCCTGAACGACCAGCCGTGAAAAAGAACGCCGGCTCTCCCAACGCGCCAAAAGCAAAGTCCGGCTCTTTGCTGCCACTCAGCCTCGCATTGTTTTTTGTCGTCATGACGGCCTTTTGGCCGGCGGTCCATCACGGTTTCATCAATTACGATGACCCCGATTATATCACCGCCAATACCCACGTGCAGCAAGGGCTGACCGGAGAAAGCATCCTCTGGGCTTTTGGCCGCACCAGCGAAACGCCCAACTGGCATCCGGCCACCTGGCTTTCTCATTTGCTTGACTACCAATGGTTCGGGCTGAATGCGGCCGGCCATCACCGCACCAGCATCTTCCTTCATGCCGCCAGCGTCGTCCTGCTCTTCCTGCTTTTAAACCGGCTGACCGGCCGCAAATGGCGCAGCCTGGCTGTGGCCGCGCTCTTTGGCCTGCATCCGTTGCGCGTGGAATCCATTGCCTGGCTGGCCGAGCGCAAGGATGTCCTGAGCGTTTTCTTTTTCATGCTGACCCTCCTGGCCTACGCGGCCTATGCACAGTTCAAGGTTCAAACTTCAAAGTTCAAAGCTGGCGAATCCCCTCCCTCCCTCCTCCATTCTCCCTCTTCGCGTTATTATCTTCTCGCCCTTTTCTTCTTCGCCCTTGGCTTGATGAGCAAACCGATGCTGGTGACGCTGCCCTTTGTCCTGTTGCTCTTGGATTACTGGCCGCTGGGCCGGCTCGAAAAAAAGACCGTCTGGAATTTGGCGGCGGAAAAAGTCCCTTTCTTCCTCCTCTCCATCGCCGACTGCGTTATCACATTTAACGCGCAAAAATCTGGCCGCGCCATCAACGAAGGCGTTCCGCTCTCCTATCATCTGGCCGCAACCGTCGTTTCTTACGCCCGCTATCTGGGTAAATTATTTTGGCCCTCCTCCCTGGCTGTCCACTATCCGCAACCCGCTCACTGGCCCGCGGCCACCGTCCTTCTGGCCGTGGTCTTGCTTTTGGGAATTTCCCTGGCGGTCTTTCGCTGGCGCGGGCGGGCCTGGTTGGCGGTCGGCTGGTTTTGGTTTTTGGGCATGTTGGTGCCGGTGATTGGATTGGTGGGCATTGGCGGCTTGTCCATCGCGGATCGTTACGCCTATCTCCCATCCGTTGGCGTTATCATCATGGTGGTCTGGGGGATGGCCGAAGGCACAAAACTCTGGCCGCGCCGGGAAATTATTCTTGGCTCGGCGCTCGGCGTTGCTTTGCTGGGTTGCCTGGCCTTGACTCGTCGCCAGCTTGGCTTTTGGCAGGACAGCGGCACCCTCTTCCAACATGCCATCGAAGTCACGGGCGACAACGATCTGGCCTGCGCCAAACTGGCTGATTATTATTTCCACGAAAACCGCCCGGACGAAGCCATGGCGCTGTATCGCCGGGCCATGCAAATCAATCCGCGCCTGGAAGAGCCGGAATTGAACCTGGGCGTTTTACTTTACAGGAACGGCCGCAAAGAGGACGGCATCCAACAACTTCAGCAAGCCCTCCAGATTCTGCCCGACTCCGCCATGATTCACGGGAACCTCGGCCTTTTTCTCGCCAGCCAGGGCCGCCCGGATGAAGCCGAGCCGCACCTCCAAACCGCCCTGAAATTAAAGCCCGATTACCCGGAAGCCGAAGTGGTCCTCGGCGATGTCTGCTTGAAAAAAGGCCGGACGGAAGAAGCTCTGGCCCATTACCAGAAGGCCTTGAAACTGCGCCCCCACTTTCCTCCCGCCGAACACCGTCTCCAATCCCTCCATGCCGCCTGATCATTTCCCGGGCGGATTTCCGCCCGCTTCAGGAGGCGATAATTGTTTTGTCGGGAGCAAGCGTTGCGCCGTGCGCAACTTTTCCTGCGCTTTCGGATAATCCGGGGCCAGGCGCACGACTTCGCCGAATTGTGCCACCGCTTCCTCATAATGTTTGGCCCGCCACAAGACCGCCGCGAAAGTGCTGTGCAGTTCTGGATTATTCGGTTGTCGCGAAATGATTTCCCGATATTGACCGATCGCCTCCTCGTTCCGCCCCGCCGAACTTAGGCCCACAGCATAACTCGCCCGGACACTGATGTTGCCCGGGTCCAGCCTGATCGCCTCCGCATAATCCCGGCTGGCCTCATCCAACTGGCCCTGGTCCAAAACGATTCCCGCCAGATTGGCCCAAGCCATGCCCGCGCCGGGATTCTTCGCCAGATTATCCCGCCACAATTGCTCCGGGTGGGCATACAAATGCGCCCGCTGCCACGAAGCGAAACCGAGCAGGGCCACCAACGGAACAAACATATATTTGCGCCATTCCGCCGGCCAGCGAAGGCTCAAACCGGCCAGCATTCCGCCCGCCAATGCAATGATTCCTATGATGGACAGATAAGCCAGATGATCGCCGACGCGCGAAATAAAGAAATACGAGATCTGCACCGGCCCCAAAACCGGCAACAACGTCACCAAAAAAAATCCCGCGCCAAAAAGAACGGCGCGAAAAACCGGCTGCCGGCGGACTTTGGCCAGCCACCCGATCACCCCCAGAAAAACAACCCATCCCACGGTTGGCAGCCAATCCAGCCAATTGGCCGAATCAATCCGCCAGCGCGGATAAACCGGCATCAGGTTCCAGGGCAATATGACTTTCCAGACATAAAACCACGCCGCATAGCCGCCGCCGAGCAAGCGCATCAGCAGCGGTTCCCGATCTGTGGTCGTCTCAAAAACCATCGTGTTATGTTGCTGAAATCCGATGCCGACCAGGCCCAGCGCCAGCGCCAGACCAAAAAAGGGCAGCAACGGCCACAGTCTGGCCAGGCCTTTGCGGCCATCTCCGGCCGGCACCTCTTCCCGGTTCAACCATTGTCGTCCGCAGACCAAAGCCGTCAGGACAAAAGGAAGCATGGCCACGGAAATTTTGCTGAGCAGGCCGAGCAGAAAACAAACCAACGCCAGGCCATAATAAAAAGTGGCCAGGCTTTTCTTTTGGCTGGCCAGAAAAAAGAGGCCCGTCAGCAAGGCAAAAAAGAGCGAGAGGGTGTTCTTTAATTCCGCGATCCAAGCCACCGAATCCACACAAATCGGATGCGCGCAAAAAATGAAGGCGCTGAGTCCGGCCCCTGGAATTTTCAGGTTTTTCAGGATGTGCCAGAGCAGCATCGCGTTGCCCGCATGGAGCGCCAGATTGACCACTCGATAACCGGTCGGCGCATCGCCCCAGAAATGCCGGAAGAACCAAAAGACCGTCGAGGTCATCGGAAAATAATCCACCTGATTTCCGCGCCAGATGTCAGCCAGCCCGCTGGCCGTCGGATGCAGCGGGCCAAGCATCACCGCATCATCCCAGATCAACGGCCCGCGCAAGGCCGGCCAATAAATGATCAACGCCAGAACAAACAATCCCGCCAGCATCTGGAGTTTTGGCCCAAAAGTTGAGGCTGGGGTCCGGGAAACCGGAGTGTTTTGTCTCCGTCCGGGGTTGGAAGATTTGTTTTTCATCCGGCTAGCCAAACAGTAGCACCAACCCCTTCACCCACGTCAAGCGGTCTTGCTTGCGCCTTTCGCCCCGGCGGAACACCGGCCGCAAGCTATCGGCGCCACTGGACCTTTGCCCGGTTTTTTACGGCTGATAGGAGCTGTGTTTTTTTATAAACTGCCAGTCTCGGTCATTGACGCTCACACCTGGCCAGGAGTTTTGATAAACTCCAGTCTGATATGGGCAGTTTCTCAGCCCGTTGACCCCAACCAACCCTTTTTCGACCCACGGTTGTTTGGCACAATGGCCATCAGCATAAGAAAAGACATTGCCATTGCAATGATATGCGGCTGGGACGTCGGGAAAGATAGGTTGTGAAAGATTAACCTCCAGAAAGCCATCATTGATGGAACATATGTTTTCATCACAAAAGACCCAGAGATCCGACGCGGCAAATTGTTGCCCGGTCCTCGAGTCTTTGCCTGGATAATCCGTGGTCTTGATAAAGCTTTTCCAGCCCGTATTATAAGCCCCGTCAAGCAGTGTTCCGGTATAATAAACCCCGCCTTCGTTGCCACACATGGAAACAGTCCGGACGCGCTTGCCGTTAGCGGACGGAAGAGTGTCGGCCGGACAACCATAGACGAGGACTTGGCCGTTCAAATAAGGGGCCAGGAGACAAACCTTGTAAAGAGACTGGTTCGTATTGGCATCATTATTACCCCAATTCGGCGCACTTATACCGCTGATCCAAGCGTTCGACCCAACCGCGCTGACCGGACCGTTTGGGAGCAGAACCTCCTTGTAATCCGTGCTGTACATGATCGCGCCCAGTTGCATTTGTTTTTTATTACTCAAGCACGAGGTGGTGACAGCGGAACATTTGGCCTTGGCCAGCGCAGGCAGGAGCATGGCGGCGAGAATGGCGATGATGGCGATGACCACCAGCAATTCAATCAAGGTAAAAGCGCCGGTTCCTTTGCGGTTTTGCATTAAATTTTTCATATCTTTTTTTCCTGTTGTTTCGGCAACATTAATCTTTTCTGTTTTAAATTGCAAGACTGTGCGTCCAAACACTCAGGGGTCTCCTTAAAGTTCAATTTTCCAGATTCAGGGGCAAGTTCGGCCTTTAAAACAAGATGGGGGAGCCGTTGAGCGGCTCCCCCATTGGTGGAGAATTTTGCGTCTCTTAATTATGGTGCAATTGATAGAACACGTTCTGGCCATTCGTCGGCACAATCACCTGGAAGTTGGTCGAGCCAAGGTTGGTAAAGACCACGCCCGGAGTGTTCGTGTAAGGCCCGTTGACCACGGTGGAACTGAGCAAGGTCCAGGAATTGGTCGTGTCAAACAGGTTGGTGGTGCCAAAGTTCAACAGGACGTTGCCGTTGCCATCAAAGATTTCGTGGTTAAACGCCGGCACTGGGACAAAGACCGACAAGACACCAGCCGAACTGGTGGTGCTGCCCACGGCGTTGGTGACGACCGCAGTATAATTGTTGGTGTCACTGAAGCCAACGCCGGTGATGGTCAGGCCAGAAGTGGTTGAACCGATGATTTTGCTGCTGTTGCTCAGGTTGACGCCAGCCTTCTTCCATTGATAGGCAAACGGCGAGGTGCCGATGTTGGTGACGGTAAAGATGGCCGTGCTCCCCCAAGTAACCACTTGGTTGGTCGGCAAAACCACGGCGCTGGAAGGCGCGGTGATAATGGTCCAGAGGGCCGAGTTGGTCAACTTGTACGGAACCGCCAAACCATTGTTGGGATTGGCCGCAGCAAACGCCACGCAAGTATAGGTGGCGGTATCGCCAATGATCGCATTGGTCAAAAGGAGCACGCCCGTCGTGGCTCCGCCGATGCTGCCGGTGGTGTTGGTCAGGACAACGTTATTAGAGTACCATGCGTAGGTCATGGCCGACGGCCCCATCACCACGCAACGATTGGAAATGAGGGTTCCGGCTTTGTCAATTTTGTTGGTCATGGGCTGCATCACATTCAGTTGAATCACATTGCCGTTATAGGAACCTGCGGTATCGCTTAACACAGGGTAATAGTTGGTGGCTTGATTGGTCTGGACGTTACTCAACGCCAAAGTGCTGTTGAGGCTAAGATAACCAGCCACGTTGGTGGTTGCATTGGTATCTACTTGCAGAGCCACCTGGCTGGACAAGGCAGTCGGGCTGGTTGACCGGTACCAAGTGTTGGTCAAGGTCTCGGGAGTCCCGGTGAGAACCGGTGCCCAACCGCTGGCAGTAAAGCTGACGTTGGACCCCTGCATGACTAATAAGGTGCAGTTCGTAGATGCCAATGTCGGATAGGTAAACGTATTGAATGCCTGGTTGGTCAAAAGGGCGCCAGTGCCAGTCGTATTGGTCGCCTGGACGGCAAATTCGTTGGTAATGGAGGGCGAAAGTTCCACCACACGAAGGTTGGAATAGAACACGAACTGGCTGTTCGGATCACCCACGTTGGGGACGGGGTCTTGATAGCCCAGCATGATTGTTCCGTTGGTGAAGGTGCTCCCCGCATTCACTCCGGCTGCGAGGGTGCCGCCGACTGCGTTGGTCCAAGCCGCTCCGGCCATGGTCTTAAAGCCATCAATCAGGACGTTGCACAAGCCGTTGCTGCGGCGTTCCATGCTGACCGTCACCCAGTTGTTGCAAGGACTGCCACCCACCCGGCCGGAAGCAGCAAACGGAGGATGTTTGAACGTGCCGACCAAAGTGGAGCCGGCGGTGCTTTCGCAATCAGTGACGTTCGCCACGGGCAGAGATCCCGGCACAAAGTTATCGTAATCAGCCGGGGTCAGAGAGCCGGTGGTTGCATCCACCATGTAGTAAGTGCCATCCAAGTTCGTCGGTCCCATGCCAGCGCCAACGCCGGGGTTAACCGTCGGACGGAAGATGTTGTTGGTGCCGATGTGGTTGATGCCAAACATCGCAAATTCCACCGGAGAATTCCCCGGATTGGCGTTGTTGATGGCGTTGGCCTGGAGAGAAAGATACATGTCAAAACGGAGGGCAAAATTACCGCCAAACTTGACCCCTTGCGGATAGACGTTGACAGCGGAGGCTGCCGGCCAATTGGGGTCTTTATTGCAGGTCATGCGCAAGACGTTGCTCCAGCCATTGGCGAGCATGACGGGTGACTTGGGAATATCGTAAGCAAACCCAGGATCGGTGCTCGGCGCGCCGAACTGGACGATGAAGTTGTTGGTCTGGCTGCCGGCAAAATCATTGGGGACGGTATTGCTGTAATTTTTCATGACCAGGGGCCAGCCAGCGTTGACTGTGTTAAAGTTAGTGGCCAAAAAGGTCAGGGTCCAGTTGGTGCTGTCCAAGGCATTGGTCAGCGGGTTGCTGTAGAGCAACTTCGGCTCGACCGCAAGGGCGTTGTCAACAATGGTTATCGTGGTCGTGGCCAAGGCGGCTTGATACGGATAAGATGGAGAATCCGCGCTCAACAGATTGGTGCTGCTGGGCGGCGCCACTTTGTTGGTCAGAGCGATGATCACCGTGACGTTGGTCGGGAGTTGGTAAATGTTGGTGTGATACACCGGGTTGCCGATGATGTTGGTGATCACGGTTTCGTTCGGGTTGATGGCGATCGAACCAAACGGCCCGCCCGGCGAATTGTCCTGCGGGATGGTGGTGCCCAAAGCGCCCGCTTTTTGAGGCCCGGCAGTGTAATCAACTCCCAAGCCGGCAGAAGTGCCGGAGAAGGTAAAGTTTGTCACCGTATAAAAGATCGGCACATGGAGCGAAGCGCCGCCATTCGGGCCGTTGGTATCGCCGGTGCGGGTAATGAAGAATCTGGCGTAATCACCCGGGACACCGCGCAGCATGGAGGCCGCCGCCGGCACTGCGGCACCCAAGGTCAGCACTTGAGGGCCGGTATTGGCCAGAGAAACGGTTTGGACAATCGGTGGAACGATGATATAACCCGCGCCGCTGATGAGGGTTTCTTTGAAACTGATGGTCGGGCCGGAGATCGGGTTGGTTGCTGGCGTGATCACGATGTCAAACGCCCAATTCGTGCCGCGCGGTTGAGCGCCAGCCGGGAAGACAATTTGATTGGTGGTGGCAAAGAGAACGCCATCCGAATTGGTGGTGGCGTTGGTATTGATCAAAAATGTGGCCGTTGAGGCGTTGGTGCCAACAAACTGGATGCCGCTGGTAACGGTCGCAAGGGTCACTGTCACTGGAGAGGCCAAGTAATTCGTGCTCAAACCAACCGTAATGACGGCTGGAATGGGAGCGCCTACGTCGCCGTTGGTGTTATTGACGTAATTTTGCGAACCCAAGATGCGCGACGTGGCGATGGTGGCCACGACCGGCGGAAGGGCGATGGAAAACGTTCCATTGGTGCCGGTGGAGTCATTCCCGGTAATTGCGGTGGTGCTATAGTTCAGCGACCAAACGCGCAACAGGCCGGTGCCGGAACTGGTCGCCAAGATGTTGTCCGCCGCGTCCACCGCCAGACCGCGGGCGTTGGTGCTGGTGGGAGTATTGGCAATGATGGTCAGGGTGGATTCGTCAGGGATGCCGTTGGTTAAAAATGTATAGATCAGAGTATTGTTAATACCACCGGCAACAATGAACCGGCCTTCTGGAGTGACCCGAACACCAGCATAAAGACCTTGATTTCCAGTGGCAGCAAACCAAGGATCGGTCCCGTCCGCGTGAAGCGAGGTATAAATCAGATGGGCGGTGACCGGGTCAAAGCATTGCAAGTTGCCGTTGGAGAAATTTAAGCGGCGGAATACGCCGTAAACATATTTGCCATCAGGGGTCACGGTTACTTCCGTGTTCTGGCTGTCATAAAAGTTATTCAACCCCAAACAGACTGCATAGTTCGGGGGCTGGTTCCAAGGAAGCGGTCCGGCGCCAATATCATAACGGCACACATTGTTCCAATCACCCGGGCTGGTAATGTCACCCAGCGTATTGGGCAGGAGCGTGGTCAGGTTGGTATAACCAGGCGCGTTCACCGCCGGGTCAGAGGTCCACACCACCAGATTGCCGTTGGCGATATTGCCGGTGGTGTAAACGCCTTGCGGATCACCGTGAACAAAGTTCAAACCCTGCCCCTGTTCAAAGGCGGGGTTCAACACCAAGCCAACCGTGGTTAAATCAGAAGACATCGAATAAAGAGACGCGTCAGCCGTGGAAAAAGCAGTCAGATAAAGCGTGCCATCATTATTCACAGTGATGCGATACGGATCGCTGGTGGAAGCAGCCCATGTGGCAGATCCCTGACCGTTGGTGCCATAGGCCATCGGGCTGTCAGAAAGATCGGCGTTGTAAGCAAACACGCCCTTGGTGTGACTGTTAAAGGGTGCGACGTTGACGGAAAGGGTGGCGCCGTTGCCCACGTAGGTGCGGCCAAACAAGTTGCCGTTGGTGGGGTTCTTGTTGACGTCTATGCCGCGAATCGCACCATAACCGCCGGTGTTGTTGGCGGCGTCGCTGCTGATCTGCTTGGCAACACCATTACCCACATAGGCCACCTGGATTTTAAAGCTGCTGTGGGCGCCGAGGGCGAAACTGTTGTTGGTGCCGGCCGGCTGCCCGAGGCCGGTGGTCTGGCCGTCGTAGGACGCATTGGTGCTGCCATCTTCGTACGTCACGGTGACATTGCCGCCCGCTTCATTGAGGACAAACCGGATGGTGCCGTTATCATTGGTGATGCCGGAGGCATATGGATGCGCATGGGAGGTGAAGGCGGAAATCAGCAACATCAGGGCAAAGAAAAGGCCGATGCGGGGGTGGGTTGTCTTCATATATCTTGATTTATTTCGTATTTAAAA
>CAIYOY010000283.1 GCA_903927905.1 uncultured Verrucomicrobiales bacterium
AATTTGCCGTTCATGTGGGCAAGGTTCGTTGAAAAAGTGGCGGCACTCCAGATTATTTTTCCAGGAGCGCGGCATTTATGCTGCTTCGTCGTTGATAAGCAAGAAAGCGTTGAAGCCAGCTTGATGTTCATTTGGCCATTGACGTTGAAGCGGCATGAATGCCGCGCTCCTTATTTGGAAAACAAAAAAGGCCGCCGAATTTCTTCGGCGGCCTTGGTAAGAATTAAACTCTTAGTAAACCGTGGTGCTTTCCTCGGCGGAAATCGGGGATTTCAGCACATCGGAAGAGAGGGTGAACTTGGTGTGTCCGTCGCCGGCTTTGACGCCCTTGGCCACGATGGTGTAGGTGACAGCCGCCTTGGAGGCGAGAGTCGGAACCACGGCGAAGGTGACCGTTTGGCCGTCAATCGTGCCGTTAGAGGAGCTAACCGGGACGAGTTCAGGAGCGATGGTGACGACGACTTGCACGTTGGAGTCATCCGCCGAACCCTGGTTGGTGACTTTGACGGTGTAAGTGGTGGTGTCGCCGACGGCCACGGGATCCGGGTCATCCGCTTTTTCAAGCAAGATGGCGGAGATGCCGACGACTTTGGTCTGGCAACTGGTGGTGGCGACCGCAGCGCAAGCGCCCTTGGTGCTGCCAGCGAACTGGAAGGTGCCAGCAGCGGCGCTGACGAAGGTGGCGCAGACTTTCTGCGAACCAGCGGGATCAATGCTGCCCAAATCGTAGGTGATGGTGTTGTCTTTGATCGTGCCATTCGCGCTGGTGGCAGTCAGGCCAGCGGGAACGTTGACCGTAAGGGTCGAAGCAGCAGCGGCGGCATCGCCGGTGTTGGAGACGGTGTAGCAGACGTCAAATTTGCGGCCCATGAACTGTTGTTCCGGGGCGGTGCAAGTGACGGCCAAAACGGGCTGATGAACTGTGGTCGTGGCGGAAGCCTCGGCACTGACGCCCTGGGCGGTGGTGACTTTGGCGGTGTTCACGAGTTTGCCGGTGGCGGAAGCGGCGGCACTGTATTTGATATCTTTGCTTTCGCCGGGGGCGAGGGTGCCGACATCAAAGTTCAAGCTGTCTTTGCCACCGCTGGTCATGCCAGCAGGAAGGGTATCAGCGATTTGCACGCCGGTGAGGGCGGTGCTGCCGGTGTTCTTGACACTGATGACGACCGGGATCGGATCGCAGATGAGTTCATCGGAGGGTTCGGACTTGGTCAGAGCGATGTTGGCTTTGGTCACGCGGATGTCTTGGCAGGCGACCGGGGTGTAGGTGGCCCAGCCGCAGGTGGTGACCAAGCCTTCTTCGGCGCTAGCGCCTTTAACCGTGATGGTTTGCGAGGACTTGGGCCCCATGGTGCCGAGGTTCCAAGTGCCAATCCCACCGGCGACATTGGCGGCTTTTGGAGTGGAATCCGTCGCGGCGAAGTTGCTGGTGACGCGGTCGGTGACCTGGACGTTTTCGAGGGTGGCATCGGTCAGGTTGCTGACCTTATAATTATATTCAAACGGCTGGCCGGCAATGACTTCGGATGGGGCCGTTTTTTCAACCAGAAGGCCGCTGCCTTCTGCTTTGCCGCTCGGATAATAGGCAAAGACGCCGGAAGGTTTGGCCGCAGCCGGGGCCGGAGTGGCGACGGTCTTGGTCTTGTTCTTATATTTGCCCTGTTGTTGCATTTGTTGAGCGCAACCGGAGAGCAGCAAAACACTGGCCGTGATACCGCAAATTATCTGATTAAACGTTGATTTCATGTAATTGATTTTTTATCTAAAATGTGACGTTTACAGGAAAACTCCCTGCGAACAATCGCACAATCAAGTAACTTTTAGAGTAAAGCAGCTATAACCGCAATCTTTATTTTTCACCCTTTTTCAGGGTGAAAAGCCCGGCCGAACCTGCCAAAACAACCACTTTTGCTTCCAGCCCCAAAGGGCAACCTGATAAATCAAGGCTTTTTGACTGGAGCGGGCTTGGCAACAGGTGCCGACGGCACAGATTTTTTCCCGCCAAAAAGTCCGCCCACGGAATCGAGCAGGGAGCTGGCTTTATCCGCCACCGCGCCGCCGGATTGTTTGCCGACTCCGCCCGCCGATTTGGCGGCGAAGGTCAGGAGCGCGAGGGTATTGATGTCTTTGTCCGGTTTGCCGACGGTGCCTTTTAATTTGAGGAAATCCGGCAGCGCGACATAGACGGCGTTGGTCGGAGTGTCTTTATTGACCAGTCCGATTTTATCAGCCAGCGAGCGGCTGAGGGTGACGCTGACCGGGATTTGGATGGTGGAATTGGTGAGGATCGGGGCGATGGCGATTTCACCGGTGGCCAAAATTTGTAGGGCCTGGCTGCGGACTTCGGTTTGTTGCAGTTGAATTTTTCCGGAACCGGCCTGGGCCTTCATCTGGATGACATCAATGGGCGCGGCGGTGAGTTGATCGGTGAAACCGGTTTTGGGAGCGCTGGAATTTTTGTTCAGCAAATTGCCGAGGATGGCGGTTGGGTTGCGAATCAAGTCGGGCAGACCAACAACGGTGTTGATCACGGAACTGATCATGGGGCTGCGGACGTTGGTGAGGGAGAGGTTCATGTTGGTGGAAAGAAAATTAAATTGTCCGACGAGATTTTTTTGCAGATTGATGCCAGTCACGCCCGCGCCTTTGATCTGCGCGCCCGCAGTGGTGAAGCCGGAAATCTGTCCTTTGCGATCCGGCGCGAAGCTGTTGACCAGCGGGGCGAGCGGGATTTTGTCGGCGGTGAAGGCGACGTCATATATATAGCCGGGCACGCTCAAATCCAGATCCACGGTGGCGTTGATGGGCGCTTGATTGAGGGTCAATTGCGCGGGCTTGAGGACGACATGGCTGCCGTCCACCTGGGCGACGAGTTGAAAATTCGCCGCGTCCACTTCGCGCAAATAGAAATGCCCAACACTGACTTCGAAGGTGAAATGGCCGACCGGCAGTTTGACGGCGTCCGGTTCCTTGTTGTCGGATGGCGCGGCTTGGGCCTGGGCAGCGGGTGCGGCGGCATTGGTGTTGCCTTGCATCACATCGTAGAAATGGGTGACGTCGAGGGCATCGGCGGCGAGTTTCAGATTGCCGGAGATGGCGTTGCTCTTCGACAGATTGACGGAGCCGGTGAGGCGAAGTTCATTTTTGGCCCGATCGGTGGGCGTGAGGGTCAACTGGCCCTGGCGGATTTCCAATTGCTGGGCTTTCAGGCCGGCATCGAGATCCACGGTCGCACCCAGATTGGCGAAATGATTTTTACCCGAAACCCCGGTCAAACCCGCGAGCGTGATTTTGGCGGTGACGGATTGGTCCTGTTGTTTTTTGGTGACATGGCTTTTGAGTTCGACCGTGCCGGAATCGACCGTGAGGCCGGGCTGCGGAAACAGGACGAGCAACCGGGCCAGCGTGGCTTGAACGGCGACCTGGAGATCAGCCTCTTGCGTGGCACTGTCAAGCGTGCCGGAACCGGACACGATCACGGCGGACTGCCCCTGCGGCAAAACTTCCAGGCGATAATCGGTGAGTTTGATCTGGTTCAAATTCGCGCCCGCGCCGGAGGCCGCGCTGCCGTGAGCCGCCAGTTTGACGTCGGTGCGGGAAATTTTTTGCGCGCCGGCTTTGGCTTCGAGGCCGGTGACGCCGCCATCCAGGTCGAAGGCGAGCGCTTTGCCGCCCTGTTGGGAGAGGATTTTCACCTTGAGATTGACCAACCCGGCGGGGACGAGATCGGCGGCGAAGGCGCGCCAGGCTTCGAGGTTCAAATCATTCACAGTCAAGTTAAACGCAGCGTCGCCCACGGAGCCCGCCGCGCCGCCAAGCGAGACGGTCATGGGGCTGGAAAGTCCGCCCTGAAGGAACGGTTTGGCGTCTTGCGCGCCGGACAGATCGAGTTTTTGCAGAAGAGCGGTCTTGGCCTTGTTGTCCAGGGTGACGGCATAATCGCAACGCAGATCAAGCGTCGGCGTGGTTTGCCCCTGACGCGTGGTCACCCGGACATGCGCCGCGTCAAGCTGGCCGGACGCGGTGATGACCGCGCCGCCCTGCGTCAGTTCGATGAGATTGGTGGAATTGATGACCGTGGTGCCGAAATCAATCCCGCTGGCCGCGCCGGCGAGATTGAGCACGCGTTTGTCAAGAGAAAGGATCGCCACGTTCAGTTTGCCTTCGGATTTGGCCGCGTCCATCGGGCCGTTGACGCGGATTTCGCCGAGGGTCTGGCCGGACCGGGCAAAGGTCAGGGCCATTTGTTTCACTTCCGTGGCCGAGGCTTCGCAATTCATCTCGGCGGAAAGCGCGGCGAGATCGGCGTAGATTCCTTTGGCGTTTTCCACGGTGAAAGAAATTTTGCCGTTCACTTTTCCCGGCTTCAAATCTTGGGTGAGATCAAAGGTAAAAGCGCCGTTCAGCTTGGCCTGCAAATTGCCCGCGCCGGCCGGGGCGGTGTTGTCCAGGGCGATGGCGGCGGAAAGATCGAGTTTGCCGGAAGAACCGTTTTTGAGATCGGCCACCGTAAAGTTGACATTGGATATTTCCGTGACTTCATGGCCGCCGCCCTTGAGGTTTTTGGTGCGGCGAACGGTGGCGTTCTTGAGCGCGACGGATTTGATGTCTATCGTGGGCGGCGTGGAGGACTTGGCCGCCGGGGCGGGTGGGCTCTTGGCGGCGGAGTTTTTCGTCACGGGATCCAAATTGCTTGTGCCATCGGCGTTTTCCACCAGCGTGATCACTGGCGATTCCACGGTGATTTCCGGCACGACAATTTTGCCGCCGATGATGGAAAACAGGCTGTAACGCGCGCGCACCAAACTGGCGGTCAGCAGCGGTTCCCCACCCTTGGGCGTGACTTTGAGGTCATGCAGCACGAGTTGTGAAAACGGACTCAGCTCGATTTCTCCAGCGGTGATGTCGGCGTTCATTCCGGCACCCGCCTTGGGCAGGATAACGCCCTTGATAAAGGCCCCGCTGGTCACGACAAAGAACACGATGACAAGTAAAACCACGAGCAGGCCGACGGCCCACAGAAGTTTGCGCCCCAAGCTGCGGCGAGGGGACGACGACGGTTTCACATTTTGTTCGCTCATAATTGTTTTGATTGAGGTTTGCTGATGGGCCGGATTTGGAAAGGCCAGTCAGGTTAAAGATAGCCGGTATCGGTGGTTGTTCAAAGGTAATTTTTTCATGGATTTTTACGGGAAATTTGCAAGGTGGTGCGAGTCAAAATGACGCACTAAAAGAACTGACAAAAACGGACATCATGCTTGACATAGGCCAAAAACGGAACGATTCTCAAACCATGAAAAAGCCTAATTTACTTCGGGCCGGGTTCTTCTTCTCCTTGTCCCTTTTTTTAACCGTCGGGCCATCGGTTCACGCCGCTGACTTTCTGGGGGCTGCCGTCGTGCTGCAAAAGCTGGCGGAGAAACCGGAAGGCAAGGAAAAGAAGGACGTCTCGGAAGCAGGCCGACTGAAGGAGGCCATCGCCGCTTTCAAAGCACAGGCGGCCACGATGAAACCGGAAGATGCGGCCGACGCTTGGTTGGTGCTTTTAGAAAGGAGTTGGAAGGTGCGTCCGTCCGATATGACGTCGGAGATGGAAGGAATGGATTATGAATCGGGTCAGAAGAAGTCCGTCTGGAGCGCTTTACCGCCGCCACCCGCCTGGGAATTTCTGGCCAAAAAAATCGAAGCCCGCCCAGTGGGGGAAGGAAAGAAAGCGGCCCGGGAATTGGGTTTGCGGTTATTGGCGCATGTCCTTTTAGGCGATCAGGCGGCGCAAAAGAAAGATCTGGCTGACATGGAAGCGTTGTATCAAAAGCTGGATCAGCAGGACCGTTATAGCTTGGGGACGGCACTGGACCAAGTGGGGGAAGCGAGGTTGCAAGGGTCGGATGATCCGGACGCCGTGATGAAGTCAGTGGAGCGGATGCTGGCGGATGTCGGGCAGGAAGAATCGCGCTGGGGCGGAAATCTGCGGGTGCCGGACTTGGTCGCGCTGGCAGGACCGGAAAAGGCCGAGGCGTTTTTGCGCAAGGCGCTGGTCAAGGAGAAGGTGGTGGTCTCGGTTGAACAGGGGGAAGAAACGAAGAAGCTGGCGCGCCGGCTGGCCCTGGAGTTGGTGGAGCAATTGAAATCGGCCCAATGGCAATTGGCCCATTCATTGGACAGCCTCGCTCTTTATGAAGCGATGGAGAAAAAGTTCAGCAAACCAGCGGAGGAGGAGACCAATAATCCAGCCGACCCAAATTTAGGGCTGCTCAAGCGGCACCGGGAAAGTTTTTCCGGCTTCAATAATCCACAACAACAGGCGCAAACGTATTATTTGCTGGGGCTGATCAGCGCGAACCGAAGCAAAGACGCGGTGGCCGTGGCCAAAAAATTGGGAAAGGGAGAGTATATCCGGCTCCCGACTGATGCCTTGAAGGCGATGGAACGAGGGGGATACACCGGAGCGATCCATGATTTTCTGAAGGAGTTATTGACGCAAAATCCGGAGCTGCCGTTTTGGGATGAATACATCGAACTGGCGGCGAGGTTGGGAGAAACGGACAAGATGCTGGATCTCGTGCGCAAGGCTGCGGGACGGACCGATTTAAGTGAGCGAAAGCGGAATAGAATCAAACATGAGCTTTATCGAGCCTTGCTGGCCGCAGGTCAGGTAGAAGAAGGGATCAAGGAATTGCAACAGGCACTGACCCGGAAAGACGAGCCGACAGATGAGTCTGGCGGGGGCGAGGATATGCAGGAGACGGACCACAACGACTTGGCTTTGCAATTAGCCAAACTGGGTCAGTTGTTGGGGCGAAAGGAGTTGGTGGAACAAGGGATTAACGCGGCCAAGGCGGCGACCAATCAGGCGCCCAATGAGTCTTATAATTTCGAATATTCGTTAGACAGCGAACTGGTTGATTTTTTATCCGGGATGGGTCGCGGCCCGGAGGCGGAAGGAATTTTGTTGGAATCTTTGGCCAAGGCCTCAAAGTCGAAACGCAGTCAGATGGATTACGGGATGGGCAGCAGCCTGCGCCAATCGTTGGAAGGGCTGGTCAGGATTTATTATCAAGCGGGGCGTTATGGGGACGTGGTTAAACTGTTGGAGGAATCGCCGCAATGGGGAGCCAAAGACCTGGCGGATATTTTCATGGCAAATGAAGGCTTTATGATGGGTCACGGTCGCGGCAAAAGAGACGCGCCATTCGCCATCATGGCGGCCACTTCGCTGGCGGAAGTCGGACGGAAAGAGGAAGCCAAAAAAATCGTCAATGCTTTCCTGGACAAGGTGGGGGGCTGTGATTCGGCCTACCAACTTCTGATCAAATTGGGCGGGGATAATCTGCCGGGGCGGTTGGATGAAATTTTTACGCACGACCAGTTTGAAGAGCGGCCCTTGATCTGGAAGGCGGTGTTATTGAAGGAGGCGGGCAAACTGGAGGAAGCGGAAACGATGGCCCGTCGGGCGATCGCGATCGATCCCTCGGATGGCGAACAAGGGCCGGGCGACCGACTGAGGGCTTATGCCGTCCTGGCTGACGTGGTCGAGGCGCGCGGCGACAAGAAGCAGGCGGACGGATTACGCGAGGCGGTCAACGCAATCAGGCTTTCGGAGGAAGCGGACCGGTTCCACGAAGCGGGATTATTGAAGCAGGCGGTAAAGATGTATGAGGATTCGCTTACGCATTTTTCCGATGCGTATTGCATTCAATCGCGGCTGGCCATCCAGATGGCGGCGCTCGGGATGTATGACGCGGCGGAAGAACATTACCGGCGGGCCTATGAGTTGATGCCGACAAGTTTTGGGCGGGTCGAGAGCCACTGTTTCGGTTGTGAGCGGGCCTTTGAAGGGGAGAAGGCGCAGGGCATCGCCGAGAAAGTATTCACGGAACTGGCCGTGAAAACACCGGACAAACCGCAAGTCCATTATTTGCTGGGTTATTTGCGCAAAGAGCAGGAGCGATATAAAGAGGCGCTGGAACATTACCGCGAAGCGGTGCGGCTTGATCCGGATTACTTGAACGCCTGGAAAGAGATCGCCGCAGTGGGGCAGTCCTATCATTTGACCCAGGCCGATCGTGATAATATATCGCTCCAGATGCTGCGGCTGGATCCGTTGGGCCGGCATGAGGGACACAATTTTCAGGGAGTCAATGATTTGAAGGCGCTATGGCTGGCGGTGGAGGCAGCGGGCAAGCTCAGGCCCGTCACCCCAAAATCACTGCTGGTCCTGACGGCGAGCAAGGCGGAAATGGAGAAGCAGGAAAGCGAAGCAAAGAATCACCAGGGCTCATTCAACCGTTCCTACAATTATTTCCGGGAAAACGACCAGCCGATGGAGGCGGCGGTGATCATCATGCAGAATCAGATGATCCGTCCGTTGCTCTATTTGCTCGGGGAGGGAAATTTCGGGATGCCCCTTGACTAGTTTGGACACGGCGGTTTTTCCCGTGTTTATTATTTGTTAAAACCAGCCGCTAAGATTACGATTTCGGCCATGAGCCGGGGTGATAGTTTTAACCATACGACAGTGAAAGTCGGCCTGATTCAGTCCTTGAGCGGACTGATGGCCGACAGTGAAGCGGGCTTGGTGGAAGCCGCGCGGATGGCCATTGATGAGATCAATCGCAGCGGCGGCGTGCTGGGGTCGAGGATTGAACCGATCATTGAAGACGGCGGGTCGTGGCCGGAAGCGTTCGGTCATAAGGCGGAAGCATTATTCAAAGCCGGAGCGCAAACCCTTTTTGGCTGCTGGAGTTCAGCCTCACGCCGCGTGGTGAAACGGGAGGCGGAAATTTTTGACGGGATGCTATGGTATCCGGCGCAGTACGAAGGTTTGGAAGAATCGCCCCACATCGTCTATACCGGCGGCTGTCTCAATCAACAGATCACTCCGGCGGTGGAATGGCTTTTTACCGAAGTTGGCTCCCGCATTTATCTGGTCGGTTCGGATTCGGCTTTTCCGCACACGGCGAATCCTTTTATCCGCTCGATTGTGGATCTGCATGGCGGCACGGGAAAAATTGTGGGCGAACGTTACGTGCAACCCGGCGGGGAAAATTTTGAGGCCATTCTCGAGGACATCAAGCAGCAGAATCCGCATGTCATTTTCAGCACGCTGGAAGGCGGCAGCAACCTGGCCTTTTTTCTGCAATATCACGCGGCCGGATTGGACCCGCGCAAGATTCCCATCCTCTCCGTCCGCGCGGGTGAACGTGAATTGCAAGCCATCGGCCCGGATGCGACCGGTCATCTGGTTTGCACGAATTATTTTCAAAATCTTGATCGGTCGGAGAACCAGGAATTCATCGGAAAATTCCAACAGCGTTACGGGCCGGAATTGACAGCGAGCGCCGGGGCGGTCACGGCGTATTGCCAGATTTATCTGTGGAAACAAACGGTGGAAGCGGCCCGGAGTTTTCAACCGGCAGAGATCAGGAAACATCTCAAGGGTCAGGAATTTCGCGGGCCGATGGGGCCGATGGTGATCCAGGGTAATCAACATTGCAGCCTGCCGGCTTATATCGGGCGGTTCATGCCGACGGGCGATTTCGGCATCGTCTGGCGCAGTCCGGGGCCGATCGCGCCGTTGCCGTGGATGGGGGTGGAGAATACGCAACTGCCCTGCAAACATCTGGTGAAAGAGGCGATGGTTTCATCCTTCGGAGTGGACATCGCGGAAAAGCGGCACGCGGAAGAAACCGTCCGGCGGCATGCGGCTTTCGGCGACCTGATCACTGGTTTGTTGACACAATTTGCCAGTTGCACCGAGGACAAAATTGACGGCGCGATTGAAAGCTGCCTGCACAAGGTGGCCAGTTTTATCGGCGCAGATTATGCCTTTGTCATTTCGTTGCCAGCGGACCTGGCGTCCTGGAGCCTGACCCACGAATGGTGCGGCCACGGGATTGAGGGGCGGAAGGCGAACTTTCACGCCAAGCCGATGGGTTTGCTGCCGTGGTGCGACGCGGAATTGAAGATGGGCCGGATCGTGCGGATTGATCCTTCGGCTCCGTTGCCGCCGGAATTGGTGGCGGAACATGATAATTCCTACTGGCAGGGGATGCAGGCGTTGTTGCAAATCCCGTTGCGTGGACGCGATGGCACGACGCGTGGTTGCGTTGGCTTGGCCTCGTCATCGCGCGAATCGAACTGGTCGGATGAAGAGGTGCAAGAATTAGCCATGGCGGCGGAAGCGATCGCCGCTGCGCTGGAACGGCAACACGCGGAAGAGCGCATGCAGGAACAGGGAGCGCTGCTGGACATCGCGCAGGATTCGATCTCGGTCTTGGACCTCGAAGGCAAGGTGCAATATTGGAACCAGGGGGCCGAGCGGTTGACTGGTTGGAAGGCGGAGGAAGTGGTGGGACGAAAAGTGAAACCGGAATTTTATTTTGAATGTCGCGATAAACTGGTCGAGGCGCGCCAACAGATCATGCAATCGGGAAACTGGCAGGGCGAATTGGTTTTGCACGTGAAAGATCGCAAACGCGTGCAGGTGCGCAGCAGCCGCACTTTGGTGCGCGACAAAAACGGCCGACCCAAGGCGATCCTGGTGGTTGACTCCGATGTCACCGAACAAAAGAAAATTGAATCACGGCTCTTACGTTCCCAGCGGGTGGAAAGTTTGGGCCGTTTGGCCAATGGTGTGGCCCATGATCTGAACAATGTGCTGACGCCCATTCTGATGGCGGCGGACATGTTGCACAAAAAAGTCACCGACCCGAAAGGCATCGAGATGCTGGAAATGCTGACCATCAGCACCATGCGGGGCGCAGACATCATCAAGCAATTGCTCATTTACAGCCGGGGCGAAGAAGGCAAGGAAGTCAATCTGAAGGTCAACGATTTGATCAAGGAAACAGCGCGGTTGGTGCAGGAAACTTTCCCCAAATCCATTTCCGTGCAAGTCAAGTTGACGGAGGATCTGAAACCGGTGCAGGGCGATCCGACCCAGACGCATCAGGTGTTGCTCAACCTTTGCGTGAATGCGCGCGACGCCATGCACGGCGGTGGGATCTTGACCTTGAGCGCGCAAAATGTGGAGGTGGACGCGGTCCTGGTGAGAGAATACCCGGACGCAAGACTTGGTTCGTATGTGGTGATGGAAGTAAGCGACACCGGAGCGGGCATTCCGCCGGAAATCATCGACCGGATTTTTGAGCCGTTTTTCACGACCAAAGGCATCGGGCAAGGGACCGGATTGGGTTTGTCCACCGTGATGGGCATTGTCAAGTCAAGGGGCGGCTTCATCCAGATCAAGAGCACGGTGGGACGCGGGACGCAGTTCCGCATTTACCTCCCCGCCGCCAAGGCGGAGATCGCCACCGAAACCGAAAAGCATTTCACCACCATTGCGCCTGCTTCGGGTGAATTGATCCTGATCGCGGAAGACGAAATTGTCCTGCGGGAAATTGCCAAGGAGTTTTTGGAAGAAAAAGGTTATCATGTTTTAACCGCCAATGATGGCCTCGACGCGCTCGCCCTCTACAAGCAACACCGCGCCGAAATCCGCGCCGTGCTGGTGGACATGTGGATGCCGCGCATGGACGGCAACGCCACCATCAAGGAGTTGCTCGCGTTGACGCCGGACTTGGTGATCATCGCGATGAGCGGTCTGCCGACTTTGAAAGCGGAGATGGAAAAGAATGGGGTCAAGGTTTCTGCGTTCCTGCCGAAGCCCTGGACGCCGATCCAGTTGTTGACCACGCTGGGCGAATGTTTGGGAAATGCGGGGAAGAAGGGATCGAATGAGGCGGTGTTTTAAGCGTTTGTCATTTCGCCATGCGCCAGGGAGAACGGTCGGCCCAGGTTTTTAAGGCGTCCGCCGTCCAAGCAGTGGATTTATCAGTATGGCAGACATTGCAGGCGTTTGGAATTTTCAGTGAGTCTGTCATGGCCGGAGTGACGAAGCGGAAGGTGTGACTGCGAACGTTGACGTCGCCGAGGGTTTGGGCAATACGCGGCATGTGGCAGGCGATGCACTCGCTACCAGCGCTGCCCGGTTTATGATGAGTGTGTTGTTCCAGGGTCGGGGCATGAGGGCCGTTGGGCGAAGTTGGCCCATGGCAATCGAGGCAGAGTTCGCTGGCTGGTTTTCGCAGGAGGGCGTTGTGCTCCGAACCGTGGGAATCGTGGCAGGTATGGCAAGCGACGCCATGGGTGTACATTTGACTGGTGACATAATCGTTGCCTTGCATGCGGTTTTTATGCGCGGTGCCGTCGGCAAAATGCGTGAAGGTGGTCTCGCCCAGTTTGTGTTCTTCCAGTTTCCAAAAGTCACTCAGTTTGAGGCCCATGTTAAAACCGACCGGCCAATCGTAATATTTTCCGGCGATGGGATTGGCCACGGGCCGGCCCTGGGAATGGCATTGAATGCAGGTGTCGTTGGCTTGGACGTAGTCGAGCCGGGCCGGATTTAAAATGGTGGCGGCGACGGCGTTTTTCATATGTTTGCTGCCCGGGCCATGACATTTTTCACAACCGACGTTCCATTCGGTGACGGTATGATCGGTGATGTTATAGTTGACTGAATGGCAGCCGTCGCAAGTGGCGCCGGTGGGGCGCTGGAAATTATTGGACGGATAATAGGCTACCCACCAGTCGTCTTTGACGAAATAGGGTTTCCATGATTTATGCGTCACATCCCATTGCGCGGGGAGCGGAAAATAATCGTCGCCGACCTTTTTGAAGTAGCGCTGTTTCCATTTGGAGCCATAAACAAAGGCAATGTCATTGGTGGAAAAGGTGACGAGAGAATTTGTTTTTGAAAAATCGGGGATGATGGCACCGGGCTGCTCGTGCGGATCACGCACGACATTGGCCATGAGGGTTTTTTGCCAGCGATGATAAATATCCTGGTGACATTGCTGGCAGGCCGCAGACCCGACGTAATGGGGCGTATTGGTGAAGGTTGTCGTGGCAGATTTGCTTGGTGCAGCGGTGAACGGCAGATGGCGGATGAAGGTGACGAGTTGCCAGGTTTGTTGGTCGGGCAATTGCCAGCCAGGCATGGCGGTGTTCCGAATGCCATTGCGAATGAGATAGAACAATTCGCCATCGGTGCGCTTGCGATCGGCCAGAGCCAGGCGACCCAGGTTGAGCGGTGGCGGATACAGGCCCGCGCTGGCGGAGGTGTTTCCTTGCCCATCGAAGCCGTGGCAAACTTCGCAATTTTTTTGATACAATTCATGGCCGACCACCGGGTCGGTTGCAGTAATGGGGTTTTTCAGGGTTTTGGCGTCCTTGGGGATGCTCAGGTCAACCAGGTTATGCGCCACGAAAGTTTCAAGAGCAGAAGGTTTTTGGCGGGCGATCAAGCCGCCAGAAATCACATAATGATAAAGCGCGCCACAGGCCACGGCGAAAACGATGCCAGCCCCTGCCAGGGCAAGGAGGAACCGTTTCAAGAGCGGACTTTTCATTAATGCAGTAACCTTGCAGATAAGGTTGAGGTGGGCAAGAGGTGATTGTTTTGGTATCGCGCCGGTTGAGCTAAAAATTGCGCATTCTCAAAAAAACAGGTACACCATCGAGGTTGAAACCAACATCTGCCATGTTAAGTCTGCGTCGCTTGGTTCCGCCAATTGCGCTCGCCGCCATTTTTTTGCTCAATGCCTGCGATCGTTCCGGCTCCGCGCCATCTATCTCGGTCCCGGTCAAAAGTGTCCATTACACTTACGAAATCGTTCACACTTATCCGCATGACCGGGAGGCTTTCACCCAGGGATTGTTGTTTCTTAATGGCGTCCTTTACGAGAGCACTGGACTCAACGGCCAGTCGTCGGTTCGCAAGGTGGATTTGACCACGGGCAAAGTTCTTCAGCGCATCGAAGTTTCCAAACAATACTTCGCTGAAGGTCTGGCGGAGCTTAAAGGCAAACTTTACCAGCTCACTTGGCTGAATGGCGCTGCGTTCCGTTACGATCTCAACACCTTCGAGACGGAAGCGCAATTCAGTTACACCGGCGAAGGTTGGGGCCTGACCACCGACGGGAAACAACTGATCATGAGTGATGGCACGGATTCAGTCCGCTTCCTCGCGCCCGGTGACTTTTCCGTCGTACGCAGTATTCACGTGGTGAACAATGGCCAACCCGTGGTCAAACTCAACGAACTAGAATACATCAAAGGAGAAATTTACGCGAATATCTGGACTACGGATGAAGTGGTCCGCATTGACCCAGCCAGCGGGCAGGTTCTGGGCACAATTGATTTTTCCGGCCTGCTCCCCGCTGCCGACCGCGACGCTGACACCGACGTCTTGAACGGCATCGCCTACGATCCCGCCACTGACCGCCTCTTCATCACCGGCAAGCGTTGGCCAAAACTTTTTGAAGTTCGGCTGAAACCGAAGGCGGAATAAAGCCTCTTACTAAATTCCTCCCGGTGTCGTAGTGAAATTCATCTTATATTTCCATTTGTCGAGATAGAGGTTTTTGCCGTCGAGTTCCACTTCGCCGCGCTGGGAATCCAATGGATCGGTGCGGAAGGTTTCCTTGGGCGGGATGAATTGGCGGCCATAATCGAGGTTGAAAATCATGCGGTAGGAATCCTGATGGCCGAAGTAGAAATCGCGCACTTTGGGATTGTCGCTTTTCTTCACGCCGTAACTTGGATCGCACGGGAGCCAGCCCCAGGGAGCGATGTAGATCTCGCACCAATCGTGCATGCTGTTGTGGGAGGGTTTGGTTTCCCAACCGCTTTGCCAGCGCGTCGGCACGCCAGCCGCGCGGCACAGGGTTTGGAAGGTCAATGATTGCACGCCGCAATCGCCAGTGTGGATTTTGAGCGCTTTATTGCAGATGCTGGGGATGGTGGAGTATTCCTCCTCGGCATGCCACGGGATGTTGGCCGAAATCCAATGGAAAATTTTGCGCGCTTTGGCTAGGGAATTGGTTTCTGTGCCGACGATTTCACCGGCCAGTTTTTTCACCTCCGGCGTAAACTCAATGTGCGGCAAACGTTCGGCCAGATATTCGGGCGGGAAATCCGAGGGCAACGGTTGCACCTCGGAATCTTTCAACTCGGGGCAATAGGCGTAGCTGGAAAATTCGTAGTTGATGGCAAAGACCTGGTCTTTTGCCGGGTCTTCGACGGTCTTTTCAAAATAAATGGTGCGCATGGCGGCACCTTGCACCAAGCCATGATCCACCGCGCTCGGAGCCAGTATTTTATATTCGGGCGTGGAGGAAATCAGTTTGACGTTTTTTTGCTGGCGATATTCCTGGGGCATCGGCAGCCAAATGCGCAGGACGGAACCGGTTTTCATTCCTTCGGTTCCACCCGGGACCGTGAGCGAAAAGTTTACGTGGTGTTTCACAGGCAGGACTTCGGCTTTGCCGGAGGTTCCTGCTTCTTTGACGATCTGTCCGAGATGGTCAATAAGTTGCCAGCCGCCGGTTTCTTTGGGTTTTTTGGCTTCCATGCGGGAGCGGGCTTCCTGGCAGAAGATATAAAGGTTCTTTGGTTCGTCGTTAAAAATTTTCAATTGGCCGTCAATTTTGCGCGACGTGACATAACCGGCATCAATCCAGCGCTGGAGATCTTTGGCGGTGGCGTCCGGGATGTCGGCGCGGATTTTGTCGAGAAGTTCGGCCTGGGTCGTCGGATAATCGAGCCGCGTGCGACGGATGACTTCGAGCAGTTCGGTGCGCGGTTTCAAATCACTTTCAGCGGTCACGCCACCTTCCTTGAGTAATTTTTCAGCTTTGGCAAATTCGCCCGCCTCGAATAATTGGCGCGCCAGAACCACGATCGGGTAGGTGGAGGTAAAGGCGGACGAAGCTCCAGGCGGCGGGGTTGCTGCGTTCAAAGCGGTCATAAAGGACGTCAACAAAAACGTTAGGGCGAATTTCATCATCGTGGGAGCACTTTGCCTTTTTTTAATGGTGCGGGCAAGCGGCATGTCATGCGAGTGTGGCGTCGAGGCGTCTGACGTAGAGGGCGGGCGTCCCGCCGCCCGGAAAAAACGTGAGAATTTAAAAAAGTCTCCATAAATTTCCACGACTCATCTGCGAATCGCGCCTCCATCCGCCGGGCGGGACGCACAGTCAGAACAACAGAGTGAAGCGCACCATGGGTGCGAGGCTCTACGGCAGCCAAGATGGCCGCCGCTACAGTGGAGCGGTCACAGCTCGGCCAAGATTTCCGCCACATGTTCGGCGGGTTTTACTTTGGGCCAGATTTTGCGGATTTTTCCATCGGGTCCGATCAGGAAAGTGACCCGGTTTGTGCCCATATATTTCCGGCCCATGAAGGACTTTTCGCCCCAGACACCGTAGGCATTGACGATGGCTTTGTCTTCATCGGCCAATAGCGGGAAAGGCAGTTGGAATTTCTCGACAAATTTATCGTGTTTTTTGACGGGGTCGGTGCTGACGCCGAGAATGACGGCGCCGCGCTTTTTCAGGTCGGCAAAATTATCGCGGAAGCTGCAGGCTTCCGTGGTGCAACCGGGCGTGTCGTCTTTGGGATAAAAATAAAGGATCACATTCTTGCCGAGATAATCGGCCAGGGAGATTTTGCCGCCGCCGTTGGTGGCGACGGTGAAGCCGGGGGCTTTATCGCCTTCTTTGAGTTTTAAAATCAGTTCAGCCATGGCTCAAGTATGTAGCAAAGTTTTATAATGCGGCAAGACTGCCTTTGGTCACTTGCCAGCGTTGCAGATCGCGACTGAGTTCGCGCGGCCAATTTTCTTCGGTACAAGTCATGAAGACCTGGCTGCGCGCGTGCTGGGTGCGGTTGAGCAAGGGCAGAAAACCACGACGACGTTTGGCGTCGAGTTCGCCCATGATGTCATCTATCAACAGAATCGGCGGGGTTCCGTGGATGGTGGAAAGATATTCGGCTTGGGTCATTTTTAGGGCGATGGCGATGGAACGTTTCTGGCCTTCGCTGGCGTAACGGGCGGCGGATTTGCCGTCGAGCCGGAGATTCAATTCATCGCGATGCGGGCCGATGAGCGTGGTGCGCATGGCCCGTTCGCGTGCGCGGTTTTGGGCGAGTTCGAGGGTGAAATCGTTTTTTACGGTCGGCAAATAATCGAGTTCGAATTGTTCGGCGGAATTGGAAATGCGGCTGTAAGATTCGCGGGCGAGCGGCGAAAATTTCGGGAGCAGTTCGTGGCGGAACTTGATCAACGGCGTGCCGAGGGCCACGAGTTGCCGGGTGAAACTGTCGAGGGAAGCTTCGTTGACCACGCGCTGTTTCAGGAGCGCATTGCGGGAACGGAGCGCGGCGGTGTAACGCTGCAAGAGCGGGAGGTAGGCGGGATGAGTCTGGCTCAGAAGCAGATCCATGAAGCGGCGGCGCAGACGGGAAGTGCCTTTGATCAATTGCAGGTCTTCCGTGCAAAAAACCACGGCGCGCAAGGTGCCGAGGTATTCGCTCAATTTTTTCACCGGCTGGCCGTCGAGCG
>CAIYOY010000284.1 GCA_903927905.1 uncultured Verrucomicrobiales bacterium
CCGGTGATCGGGTTGGAGCCATCGGAGACAATGATGACGGTCATTGTTTGGGACGCGCTCACCCGGGCATACATTTCCGGGAGAACTTTTTTCAGGTCGGCCTTTTTTTCGTAATGCTGAAAGCGCAGGAAATTCAAGATTCGGCGCATGATCAGTTCTTTTTCATCCGCGTGCCAGATCTGCATGGGGAAGAGCGGGTGATTCTTGTCTTTTTCAGAGAGGTGCAGCTTGTCGCTGAAAGTCCAGACGCCGATGGTGTCGCCCTCGCGTAATTGGCCGCCGATCTCGGCAGCCAGAAGGTTCATGACGGCTTTTTGCACCGTGTTGGTGGAATGGCTCATGGCCGAGGAGACATCAATGAGGAAAAGAAAACGGTTCTCCATCCGGCGGACGACCGGCTTCTCCGGAGGATCATCGGCGCGCACCGTCCACACGGCCAAAACCAAGACAAAAGCCGCCAGCAAACGGGCCAGAAAATGTTTGGTTCGAATATTCATGTTCATCGGATTCAGCAAACGGTCTTTACCAGGAAAGGAAACCACAGATGGTCATTTGTGTCCATCTGTGGTTTCACTTTTACTTTTATCGGGGCGCTTTGAAACGGGTGCGTTCGCGGCGGTTGTAATGGGCGATTTCTCGCTGCTGATCTTGCAAGGTGCTTTCGATGGTGCGGATAAAATTATCGCAACTGGAGGCCATGCCGCCCAGGGAAATGACCGTGTCGCGTTCGGCATAATCGTCGGTCACCGCCAGCACTTCGCCGAAGTCTTTCATGCGATGGGCGACGCGTTCGATGATGTCATCGGCGGTGTTGCCGGCGCGAGAGTAGATGACTTCGAGTTCGGGAGTGGAGACGGGTTTCGGGGCCCCGGCCGGAGCGCCCGCGCCGTCGAAGACGATGGTGATCGGCGTGCCAATGGCGTCGCGATAGAGGGTGAGGCGATGGATCAATTCATTGCGGGCATGGGCAGAATGGCGGGGCTTGCCCGGAGCCAGTTCCGGCCAATTATGCAAGAGGCTGTAGCCATCCACGAGTATGCGCACCAAAGCCATGGGGGAATGGTAGAGGGAAACGAGAGGAAATTACAGAAACTTTTTAGGTGTCATACTACTGGGCGCCCTGAATCAGTTTTTCCTAATTTCTTTTCGCTGCTTTCAATTAATTCATTTACCCGTTCCCAATTGATAATTTCATGCAACATGGGCCAAGTGCGAAACAACACAATGATCCGATTAACATCGCGAAGGAACGCTCCACAACAAACGCCGACATACATCCAGCCTGCAGCAGGCCAACCCGCCCAAATAAGCCATGAACCCAGCCCGATGATCCCCAATATTAGAAGCCAATTAAACCAGAAAAGCCGAACAACGCCCCCTAAGGTAAGCGACTTGGCATGGAATTTTGCGTAAGCCTGCAATAGTTTGAACTGAAGCTTTGTAGGTTTCATATCGGTTGGCATGGCTTGGTTGTATTGCTGGCTTGGCTGGGTGTCAATCCTTCAACGGGTCAATGCGCTGGAATTTATCGCAGAGACGCAAAGAGCGCAGAGGTACGCAGAGAAGACATGAGTTGTCTTTTTTCTTCCTCTGCGTTGGCTCTGCGTCCTCTGCGTCTCTGCGGTTAAACTACGTGTCCAAAACCGGAGCAAGTTCACTTGACGTTTGGCGGGTTATGGCTTACTTAAGGGCTCATCGTTTGGGTCTTAAACAATCGTCCTGAAACACATTATGAATACTGAATCTTTCGGCAATTCAATCCCCGTGGCGGAAGCGTCACCGGTGGAGCGCGCCACTTTTATCCGCAAAACTTACGGCCATCTCGCCGGGGCCATCCTTGCGTTCATCGCGCTGGAGGTGGTGTTTTTCCAATTGGACCTTCCCAGAATGATGATGCAAACGCTGGGAACGGGAAGCTTCTCCTGGTTGATCGTGCTCGGCGGGTTCATGTTGGTTTCCTGGGTGGCGCAAAAGTGGGCCATGTCCAATGCGTCCAGCGCCATGCAATATGCCGGGCTGGGACTTTATGTCGTGGCGGAAGCGGTCATTTTCATGCCCCTGCTCTACATCGCGCGGGTCTATTCATCGCCGGATGTTATTCCGATGGCGGGCATCATCACGGCGCTGTTGTTCGGCGGGTTGACCTTCACGGCTTTCACAACGAAGTCGGATTTTTCGTTTCTCGGCGCGATTCTGAAGGTGGGATCTTTTGTGGCACTGGGAATCATCGTGGCGAGCTGCATTTTTGGTTTTAATCTCGGTCTGTTGTTTTCGGGCGGAATGGTTTTGTTTTCAGCGGGGGTAATTCTTTATACGACCGGCGGGATTTTGCATCGCTATAACACGAGCCAACACGTGGCAGCGTCGCTATCGCTGTTTGCCTCGGTGGCGTTGATGTTCTGGTATGTGCTGCGGATTTTGATGAGTTTGAGCAGCCGGAGGTAGAAGAATCCGTGGGGCGAATGCATTCGCGAGTTGTTAGTATGCAAGTGCGTATGGAACCGGAAAAACCTGAACAAGGCCCGAGACTAGCTTCCAAGTGGAAGGAAGCAATTTCTACTATTTTTTGGATGGCTTTAATTATTGGCGTGACGTTTGCCACCGCCTGTTATTTTGGGATTTTTTCAACAAAAACAAGTTCAGGAGTGAGAGACGAATACATTCGCGAAGCAATGGCAGATACCTTGTCAACATTTGCTCGACGTTTCCTGCTTGGTGCGGCTGGCGGTGCAGTCGTAGGTGTTTTGATGGCAATTCGAGATATCCTAGGTGACAAAAAGCCAAAATAAAACTGTCCGGCCCCGGACAGGGTGCGCACAGAATAACGCGCTCACCCAACCTACTATTTCATCGCGTTAGCAATCGTATTCCACCAAGGGTCGTGCAGGTCAGCGGTCGGCCAGGACAATTCGGATGTGGCGGCTTTGATCTTCAGGTCAGTGCCAGTGACCACACCGATCTTCATGGCAGGGATTTCCAAAATCTTCGCCCGTTCCAAAACTTTGACCACATCAATCGGCGCGACGGAGATCACGACGCGGCTTTGGGTTTCGCTGAATAATAATGCGGTGGTGGTGAGGTTGGCCGCGCTCTCACGAGGCGCAGCCACAGCGGTCAGGTCAATTTGCGCGCCGATGAGGCGCGGGGTTTCGCGGGCGATTTGCTGGGAGATACAGCTTTCAGCCAGGGCCACGGCGAGGCCGCCTTCGCTGCAATCGTGGGCGCTTTTGACCAAGCCGCATTGGATGAACCCGCGCAAGATGTTGTGCAAGGCGCGCTCGCGTTCCAAGTCGCAACGGGGCGGTGTTCCGGTTTTTAAATTGTGCAGGGCTTGCAGATAAGCGGACCCACCGAGGCCGAGGAGCGGGTCAGCATTGTCAACAATATCACCAAGGAGGATGATAACATCGCCCTCATCCTTGAACCATTGGGTGGTGATGTGTTCGGGTTTTTCGATCAGGCCGACCATGGCGACCGTTGGGGTGGGATCAATCGGGCCGTTCGGACTTTGATTGTAGAGACTGCAATTGCCGCCGGTGACGGGGGCGTTGAAAGCGCGGCAGGCTTCGGCCAAGCCGCGCACGGATTCTTTCAATTGCCAAAAAAGTTCAGGGTTGTGCGGGTTGGCGAAGTTCAGATTGTCGGTGGAACCAAGCGGCGCTGCCCCGGAACAAGCGAGGTTGCGGGCGGCTTCGGCCACGGCGAGGCGGGCTCCTACACGGGGATCGAGCGAGCAATAAATGGCGTTGCAATCGCTGGTGGAGGCGAGGATTTTATTCGCTTCGCGGACGATGAACACGGCGGCGTCGGA
>CAIYOY010000285.1 GCA_903927905.1 uncultured Verrucomicrobiales bacterium
AAGAACCGGTATGCCATGACATGACCCCAGTCTGCCCCAGTAAAAATTTTTAAACTGTAAGCCATGTCTTGGCGCTGGCTGTAAGCGATGTCTTGGCACTGTGCCACAGACCCGCGCTCCGTCAAAATAGCCGACTACCAAAACGGCTTGTTTTTCGGCCTCAATTTGCTAGATTAGCCGTGTGAGCTTACAGGACATCAAGCATTCTGTAGTCGAAATGACGCCCGCCGAGAGATTCGATCTCGCCGCGTTTTTGCAGCATCTCTCCCAAAAAGACGACCCGGAACATCAACGCGCTTTGGATGAAGCTGACGCTCGCATCTCTGCGGGCAAAGGTGTTTCTTTGGATGAGCTTCGTAAAATGGTTGGAGCGATGAACGCTCAAAATCTGTGAGCAGTGGCTACAAGGCGGTGATCGATGCCCCCTTGTCTGGATTTGCGTTTCTCCTGCACCCGCCGTCAACGTGATCAACTGGTTCGCTATTTGGATTTGTTGGCCAACAATCCTTTTCAACGGGGTGATTATGAGGAAAAAGGCGCCACCGACCGAACTTACCAAATTCGTTTAATGCGACCCTTCATGATCACTTTTTGGGTGGATCATGCGGTCAAAGAAGTTCGCGTGGTTGCGATTCGTAAAATTTGACTGATAAGGCTGACTGCATTGTTCACAAAAAAAGCGACGGCTTTGAGGCCGTCGCTTTCGAGCTAAATTAGCGGATTGATTACTTGGCCCCTTGATCAATCCAGGCGCGCACGAGGCCGACTTCTTCCTTGGTCAAAGGTTTGATGCCGGCTTTGTTCTTGGGCGGGGGCATGAAATCATCTTCATCGCCCACATGCGAGATGGCGGCGACCAGCGGACTCTTTTCGCTTTTGCCGGGGACGACGTCAGGGGCATTTTCGCCGCCTTTAATGATGGACGCAACGGTGTCGAGCTTGAGTTTGCCTTTGGGCTTGGGCGAATCGGGGCCGTGGCATTTGAAGCAGGACTTTTCAAAAATGGGTTTGATGTCTTTTTCAAAGGTGACATCTTTTTTGTCGGAGGCGGGCGGGAGTTTGCTCGCGTCAATCTCTCCGGCGGAGACTGTCATGACCACGAGTCCAGAAATTAGACCAGCAATAAGTTTCTTCATATATTTGTTATTTATATATCCACAATACACTATCGGCGTCAAAAAGTTTCGCATCAATCCAGTCAACTTGACGAATGGACGCGGGTTATATTCAAAAGGTTACTTTTTCGGCACTTTCTCCCATTTCTGGGTGCGGGCGGATTTCAGGACGGCGTCGCAGACGTATTGGGTTTCCAAGGCATCGCGGAAAGTCGGACTGGCGGGTTTGCCGCTGCTCAGGCCTTGGATGAAGTCGGCGACTTGATGGACGAAGGTGTGTTCGTAACCGATTTGCAGGCCGGGCACCCACCAGTTTTTCATGTAAGGTTGGTCGCCATCAGTGACATGGATGTTGCGCCAGCCACGGACGCGGCCTTCGTCAGCGTAATTGAAATATTGCAGACGATGAAGATCGTGCAGGTCCCACGCGAGGGAACCTTTTTCCCCGTTGATCTCGAAGGTGTAGAGAGCCTTGTGGCCGCGGGCGTAACGGGTGGACTCGAACGTGGCGAGAGAACCATTGTTGAACCGGGCAAGGAAGGCGCAGGCATCGTCAATCTGGACTTTTTGGACTTTGCCGGTTTCGGTGTGCTTGCGTTCTTTGATGAAGGTCTCGGTCATGGCGTTGACTTTATCAATGCTGCCATTGAGCCAGACGGCGGTGTCAATACAGTGCGCTAGCAGATCGCCAGTGACGCCGCTACCGGCGACTTTGGCATCGAGCCGCCAGAGACCGGCGCCGCCTTGCGGAAGTTCGGGGCTGATGGTCCAATCCTGCAAAAATTTGGCGCGATAATGGAAAATTTTGCCGAGCTTGCCTTCATCAATCAGTTGTTTGGCGAGGGTGACGGCGGGGACGCGGCGGTAATTATACCAAACCATGTTCGGCACCTTGGCCTTCTCCACGGCGGCGACCATTTTTTTGCCTTCCGGCCCATCCATGGAAAGCGGTTTCTCGCACATAATCATCTTGCCGGCTTTGGCCGCCGCGATGGCGATTTCCGCGTGGGAATTATTCGGGGTGGCGATGTCAATCAAATCAATGTCCTTACGGGCGATCAACGCGCGCCAATCGGTCTCGACGGATTCGTAGCCCCATTTATCAGCGAAATCTATGGCCTTGTCCTCGGAGCGGGCGCAGATGGCGCGAAGGACGGGTTTGTATTCGAGGTCGAAGAAATTGTTGACCTTGCGAAAGGCATTGGAATGGGTCCGGCCCATAAAGCCGTAACCGATGAGTCCGACGTTTAATTTTTTCATAGATTTCATTTTTTACGTTTTTTTAGCATTTGCAGCCCCAGAGGGGCGATCTGTCTATAATAATATAATCAAAAAAACCAAAGCCCCGTAGGGCGGCCTGTTCTCTAATTCTGTCCATGCGACTGGAAAACATATTTCATGTCGTATGCGATGTTAAATTTTTATAAATGGATGTATCAAAAAAGACACAAAAAAGAATCGATTACAATGAGTTTGTTACGTCCTCAAATTTTGTAATTCGCTCAATTTCAGCCCCACTGCCCAATTCCCACCTTGCTTCTGGATGATGCCAATAAAATGCCACCGCCAATTCAATTGCGGCCAGTGGCAATAGGAGTGATTCAGCATGATAATAAAGATGCCAGCCATGGAGCCTAAAATTCTCGTTCATCTTTTTGCGGCAACTTGAACTGATGTTCAGGGTATCAAGATTGTTTACCTTTAATCCAAAGGACGGGGCATTGTTGTATTTTGCTCGATGTATATATGAATTGGCTTTTGTAATTTCAGCCCACGGAACAAAACAACCATCCATCATGTAATCGTGCCAAAGTACTCCATCTGTTGAAAGCAGGATGCCCGGACGCCTTTGAATAACACTTCGCAAGAAAAGACAGAGCAGCCAAATAAAGGCAATAACTGCAATCCCACTTTTTACACGATGTTCTGAGTTGTCATCAAATAACAAGCACCACAATGCGACTACTGCGCAAATAGAACTCCCAATTACACCCAGTAAAAGTTTCACTTTTGAAACAGGGAAAAGCGTTCCACGGAGGGGTATTCTTTGCGAAGGTGCAGATATATATTGTGCGCCTTGCTGCTCTTGAGTCCTAAGAATCGGCCAAAGCAGGCTCAGCAGTGAAATGGTAAAGAAAAAACCGGCTGTTACCAAGAATGTAGATTTGCTTTGCGGCTCAATATGAATCGCGAAAAGTGATCCTGTCCCAAAAGCTGCGAAAACAAAGCAATACAACCAATAATGCCAGCGAATGCCGATATCCTTTAATGTTGCTCGGCGCGCTGGCATAACTCACGCCCGCCAGCCGTGGTTTTCCCGCACTTGGATCATCGAAGCCAAAATGTTATTCCAGGTTTCCGGTTTCATCATGACATCGTTCGGGAACATGCAGCCGTCCCAGCAGATGTGCTTGAATTTTTTGGTGACCTTGCCGGTGTCATCGCGCATCCAGTAACCAGCGTCGCGGGGGATGTTCAATTTGCCGTTGGGATCAGTGGCGAGACAGTGGCGTCCGGTTTTGTCGTGGCTGCCGGAGCCTTTGACGGTGGCGTCGTTTTGGGCGACGTGGAAATCGAAGGTCCAAGGACGCAACGCCTTGGTCATTTTTTTCATGGCGATATGGAATTGTTCCGGCTGCCAGTGAAAATCTTTCGGCACGATGCGATGTTCGGGGGCGTTGTAGCCGAGGGTGTAAAGAAGCGTGTGCGCCATGTCTGCCTGGAAGCCGACGGTCTTGGGTTCGCCGACTTGTTCGAGCAGATCCACCATGTATTTCCAACTGTGCATGCCGCCCCAGCAGATTTCACCTTCGGCGGCGAGGCGTTCGCCGTGGTCTTTGGCGATCTTGGCGGCTTCCTTGAAAGTTTTGGCGATCGTCTTGGTGTTGCCTTTGGGATCCTTTTCCCAATCCGTGACCCCGGCAGCAGTATCAATGCGAACAACACCGTGCGGGCGCACACCGAGCTTCCGAAGTTTCTGCGCGATAACAACGCTCTTGCGCACGCAATCCAACCAACCAGCGCGCTTCGCGTCATCGCCCATGGCATTGCCGAAAAACCAGACCGGCGCGACCACCGAGCCGACGGCCAAACCTTTCTTCTGAATTTTTCCCGCCAGCTTCTTAATGCCGTCATCGGAGATATTGATATCTATATGCGGGTTGTTCAGGAACAGATCCACGCCGTCGAACTTCACGCCGTTGACCTCGGCTTTGGCGGTGAGGTCGAGCATGGTGTCTAGGCTAAAGTCCGGCTCGGCACCGCCCATGCTTTTCTTGCCGACGAGGCCGGGCCACATGGCGTTGTGCAGTTTCGGGAAATTGTTGGCGGATGTTGCGCTCATAAATTTTTAATATGGTGAAAGTCAGGGAAAAACTAGCAAGAGAGGTTCGGTATTGCAAGAGGTGGGGTGGTGAAGTTATAGTAACGGTATGGCAGCATCTGCCCTTGAAAAAATGTCGCGCTCGGAGAAGCTTCAAATGATGGAAGCGCTCTGGGAAGATTTGAGCCGCGACGAATCCACATTTGAGTCACCTGCTTGGCATGGCGAAGCCCTCCGCGAAACCGAACAACGCATGGCAGCTGGCTTGGAACAGACCATGGATTGGGATAAGGCCAAGGAATTGCTGCGCCAAAAATGCAAATGAGGGTTCGGATTGTCACTTCGGCATGGAATGATCTGGCCAACGGAAAGTATTTTTACAACGAGCAAGGCCCTGGTTTGGGTGATTATTTCTTTGATTCGCTATTCTCTGACATTGATTCTCTGGTGCTGTATGGAGGCGTTCACCGGAAGTTATTTGGATATCACCGCATGCTTTCGGAACGATTTCGCTATGCCATATATTACAAAACTGAGGGCGATGATTTGGTGGTTGTGTGGCGATTTTTGGATTGTCGGATGGCACCAAGAAAAACACGCCGATCCTTTTTGTAAAATTCTTCGCAGATTTATTTTTTCCACGCCGGCGCAACCATCTGCTTATCCAATTCATCCATCGCAGACTTCAATTCTTTGACCACCTCCGGCTTCTGTGCGGCCAAATCTTTGGTTTCGCTGATGTCGGTGGCGAGATTGTAGAGATGGAAATCCGGGCCGGATTGGCGCACCAATTTCCAGTCTGCTTTGCGCAGGGCGATGTTTTTTCCATAGCGCCAGAATAAAACCGGATGCGGTGGATCAAGGTTTTCGCCGGTAAGGTAAGGAATGAGATTCACACCATCCAAAACGCGGTCATCCGGGAATTTGCCCTGTCCGGCGAAAATGGAGGTGTAAAAAATATCCATGGAGCTGACTGCATTGGTGAAAACGATGCCGGCCGGGAATTGCCCCGGCCATTGCATGAGAAATGGTTCGCGAATGCCGCCTTCCCAGAGTTGCCCCTTGCCGCCGCGCAACGGCTTGTTGCTGGACGTAAGTTCTTCGGTTGGCCCGCCGTTGTCGCTGATGAAGAAGATCAAGGTATCGCGTTCCAAATGCAATTCACGCACCTTGTCAAGAACAGCGCCGACACTGTCATCCAGATTGGCCAGCATGGCGGCGAAGACGCGGCGGTGGAGGTCGGGAATATTTTTGAATCGGTCCAGATATTTTTTCTGCGCCTGCATCGGACTGTGGACGGCGTTGTAGGCGAGGTAAAGGAAGAACGGTTTTTTGCTCTGGCGCTCGATGAAGCCGGTTGCTTCGCGGGTGAAAGCGTCGGTCAGGTATTCTTTTTCGGTGATGATATTGGTGCCGCGCATGAGCGGATTGTCCTCGTTGTAAGGCGGCTCGTTGGTGCGGAGGTAAGAGGTCACGTTATCAGTGTGCGGCGGAGCATAATAATGACCTTCGTGGAGGAAGCCGAAAAATTCGTCGAAGCCGCGTTGCATGGGATGAAATTTCGCCACGCTGCCAAGATGCCATTTGCCGACGAGCGCGGTTGCATAGCCTGCTTCCTTGAGGCATGAAGCGAGTGTTTTTTCCGATAGAGGAAGACCGATAATAGGATTCAGGTTTTCTTTGCCGGTGGGATTGAATTCATGCCCGAAGCGCGTTTGATAGCGACCGGTCATCATTCCGGCGCGCGAAGGACTGCACAACGGGGCCGTCACATAAGCACTGGTGAAACGTGCGCCGATTTTGGCGATGGAATCAATATTCGGCGTGGGGATTTCCGCATTGCCCTGGCAGCCGAGTTCGCCGTAACCGAGGTCATCGGCGACGAGGAGAATGATATTGGGCTGACGCGCGAAGGCGGGAAGCGCGAGGCAGAAAAATATTATTCCGAACGCGTTGATTAGGCGCGACGGTCTGCCGATTGCCAATCGGCGATACAGCAGATTACCAATCTGCGCTACGAGTGATGGCAACGCCGTGCGGTTCATGGCGAGGTTTTATCCGGGTAAAGACACAGAGCATTAATCGAACACTCCGCGCACTTCGGTTTTTTCGCCACGCAAATGCGGCGGCCGTGATATTGAAAGAGATGGCAGAATTTCACTTTGTCTTTATCCACCACCAAAGGAGTCAGATCAGCTTCGATTTTGTCGGGATCAGTATTTTTCGTCAGGCCCAGCCGTTCAGAAACGCGCGCCACATGCCGATCTACGCCGATGCCCGGATGGCCGAACGCATTGCCGCGAAGGATATTGGCGGTCTTGCGGCCGACGCCGGGGAGTTCCAGCAACGCGTCCAAATCATCCGGGACCTTGCCGTCGTATTGTTCGACAAAAATTTTGGCGGTCTTTTGAATGGAAAGGACTTTGTTGCGGAAGAAAGTGACCTTGCTCAATTCGTCCATCAACGTGGCGGTATCGGCCTTGGCCCAATCGGCGGCGGTGCGATATTTTTTGAACAGCGCGGGCGTGATGGTATTGAGAATGGAATCGCGAAATTGCGCGGCGAGGATGAGGGCGATAAGGAGTTCGAGAGGATTGGAAAAATCCAACGCCAGCTTGGCTTCGGGATGAGCCTTCTTGAGGGCCGCGATGATTTTGGCAACCCGCGATTTTTTCTGGTCGAGCGTTTCCATATGGTCAGGCTAAGACGGCAGATAAAACAGGTCAACTCTTGGAAAGGGGATTAAAGACTTGATTACGGTTTGGATGTTGAAAAGATAACGACAACGTGTCGCCCATGCACAAGCTAAGGATAGCCATTCGACGATCTCTACGCGGTTGGTCGCTGCCGAAAGCTCCAACAGGCATGCGTTGGGTTATTTTTGACGATGGGCGAGTAGCGTTCCTTGCGCCAAAGGATTATGCGATGCATCGCGAGCTGGATGAGACGGTTGCAGTCCATCCACCAGGCAAGGATAGCGGCATCACCCTTCGTTTTTCGCTGCATACGAGGCCGCTTCATCCACAGATGCCTGCCGATATCGCGGAAAAATTCGTTACGGATCACGCAGCAAGTGAAGGGTTGCCACTCACACGTTTAAACGACCGGATTTTTTTGACCGAAAGCCGTGAAGCCATTTGGCCTGATCGCACAGTTCTGATGCACTATTGGCAGATTGGAGCGGGCCGCATTCTTGTGGTTTGTTCAGCCACAGTTTGGGGTGAAGATCGCGAGTCAGAAGTCGTGCGACGAGCTTTATCCATTGTGCCAACCATCATCGAGAGTTTCAGACTGACTTAATGCTCACATTTAATTGCGCCCAGAAGGAAATTCGTGCTTCCATCAGGGTGTGAATTTTCGAAATTTAGGTTGTTGTGTTTTACTTTTGGCAATAGTCGGGTGTGCCACACCTTCCTCCCGATCACCGGAAGTTTTTGAAACGATTCTTGCGCCTGCGAGCAAAACCCATCCCCGCCAAAGCGAAGGAGATGTTATTGCGCTCAAAGATGGCACGTTGCTGGCGGGGTGGACGGATTTTACCGGGGGCGGGGCGGATCATGCGACGGCTTCGATTGCGGGGGCGACTTCGCGGGATGGAGGACGGACTTGGAGCGCGCCGTTTGAATTGCAACGGAATATCGGGAAACAAAATGTGATGTCGGTTAGTTTTTTGCGGGCGAAGTCGGGGGAGATTTTGTTTTTCTTTTTGGTGAAGAATTCGGATTCGGATTTGAAGGTTTTTGTGCGGAGGGAGAGGGAGGGGGAGAGTGAGAGTGAAAGAAAAGCGCCAGAGGACTGGCGCAGTCCAAGACGCTTCGCGACGAATTACGCCAACATCATTTGGGGTGATCCGGAAGTCGTTACGGCGGAGGCGGGGTATCATATCATGAATAATGGGCGGGTGGTGCAGTTGAAGTCGGGGCGGATTCTTTGCCCGGTTTCGTTTTATGGTTCCGGTGGATGGCATGGGGCGCATTTGCAGGATGTGATGTTTTTTTCGGATGACGACGGACACACCTGGCAACGCGGCAAGGGCGTGGTGGATTGTCCGAAGCGCGGGGCGATGGAGCCGGGCGTGGTGGAGTTGAAGGATGGAAGAGTCTTGCAAGTTGTTCGCACGCAAATGGGGCAAGTCTGGTTTGCGTTTTCTTCTGACCAGGGTGACACGTGGACCGAAGCGGCTCCCTCCGGGATCGTCTCGCCCGAAGCGCCAAGCACCATTAAGCGTCTGCCGAAGACTGGTGAGCTTGTTTTGATTTATAATCCGAGCATTGAGCATGGCATCAGCGGGATGAAATCGCGCACGCCGTTGGTGGCAAGTATTTCGAAGGACGAAGGCAAGACGTGGTCCAAGCCGAAGATGATCGAGAGTGATTTGAATTTAACTTATGCCTACACGAGTTTGACGTTTGTGGGCGATCGGGCGTTGTTGAGTTATTATGTTTCCGCCGGTGGGATCAGTCAGAGCTCGCTAAAGTTTAAGAGCATTCCGGTGGAGTGGTTTCGGTAGGGCGCGTCACTCCGTGCGCGCCGGGGCCGATGTTGCAACCAAACAC
>CAIYOY010000286.1 GCA_903927905.1 uncultured Verrucomicrobiales bacterium
CCCCGGCTCGTCAGTAGCCTCGCCCCACCAGTCTCAAGACATGGAAGTGTTCGGACAGGATTTTAGCCGGCTGGACGGGCCGCATTTGGCGAAGGGGTTTTTGCCGGTGGTCAGTTTCAATTATACGAATGAAGGGAAAGTTTTTTCAGAGGAGGTTTTTGCCAGGGTGGATTCGGAATTGGGCAAGAGTGGTGTGGTTTTTGTGAAGTTTGGCGGCGGGGAAGTGTCGGTGATGGCGGAGGGATGTCAGCCGCCTTCTCACGAAGGCAGCCACAATTATCAGGTGTTGTGCGATGCCAAAGGGAAGGGGTGGGTTTGGTTTGGTCCAGGGTGGTCGTGGGATGGGGAGGGTAAATGTATGAGAGGGCATGGTGTGCTGGCGATTTCATGCGTGGGTTTGGATGAGGAGAAATTGGAGATTTCAGATTTGAGATTTGAGAAGGAGCGGAAGGATTGTTTGACAGTGTGGGAGAAAGTTTTGGATCGCGGGATGAAGGTCACGGTGCCGGAACGCGTGGTGAATGATGCCTGGCGGACGTTGTTGATCAATAATTTTGCGCTGGTCAATAAAGCGCACGCCAATTACAGCGCGGGCAATTCCTACGAGTGCATGTATGAGGCGGAGTCGGGTGATGGGGTGCTGGCGTTTATGTTGTTTGGCTTTGCTGAGGATACAGCGAGGATGTTTGGGCCGTTGCTGGATTATACGCACCCAGGTTTGGAATATCACAATGCGGCTTACAAGTTGCAGTCGCTCGCGAATTATTTTTGGGTGACGCGTGATGTTAAATTGATAAACGCGAAGCGCGGAGAATGGCGGCGGGATATTGATCTCTTGCTTAATGCGCGCGAAGAAAAATTGGGATTGCTGCCCCGGGAGCGATATTGCGGGGACATCGGGACAAAGGTGTATTCGTTGAATGTGAATGCGGCGTCGTGGCGCGGGTTGCGGGACATGGCGGCGGTTTTGGCGGAAATGGGGGAGACCGAGTTGGCCGAAAAAATCAGCGTAGCGGCCAAAAACTATCGTGGAAAAATTATCGAAGCAGTGGCGTCGAGTGAACGGAAGGACGTGCAGCCGCCGTTTATTCCGATCGCGCTGTTCGGCGAGGAGAAGCCGTATGACGTTTTGAATGGTTCGATGCTCGGTGGCTATTGGGACCTGATGTCGCCGTATGTTTTGGGTTCGGGACTTTTTGCGAACACGGAGCGGGAGTCGTGGATGATTGATTATCTGCGGCAGCACGGCGGGATTTGCATGGGGATGATCCGGTTTGATCAGCACTCGGGGTTGTATGCGAATTCTGATGGGCTGGATGACCTTTACGGTCTGCGTTACATGACGACGTTATTGCGGCGCGATGAGGTGGATCCGGTGCTGGTGATGTTCTATGGCCAACTGGCACAAGGCTTGACGCGCGAAACATTTCTCGGCGGCGAAGGGACGGGGTTGCGACCGGAAACGAAATTCGGCCGGCCGATGTACCTGCCGCCAGATTTGTCGGCGCAGGCGTTTTTTCTGTGGACGTTGCGCGATATGTCGGTGCAGGACTGGGATTTGAACGACGACGGCAAACCGGAGACGTTGCGGCTTTTGTTTGCGACGCCGCGCGCGTGGCTGGAGGACGGAAAGGAGATCAAGGTGGAACGTGCGCCGACTGCGTTTGGGGAAGTTTCGGTGAGCGTAAAATCAAAATTAAAACACGGTGAAGTGATTGCGGAGATTGAAGCACCAACGCGTCAGCAGCCGGAGCAGATGTTATTGCGGATACGGTTGCCCGATGGTTGGCGGATGATTTCTGCGCGTTCCGGCAAGGAAACTTTTATGCCGGATAAGGACGGGACGGTGGATATATCGCGAATGCGCGGGAAGTTTGCGGTGCGGTTTGCGGTGGAGCGATAGGAGTCACCAAGGACGTTTTTGGGGTCGGTCGGAATGGGTGCATCTCATTACTGTCCTTGTTTAAAGAAAGGAAGAACCTCACCTCACCCCGGCAGTCAGTACGGTTGGTTGCTGCACCGCTCGCGGTGCTCTCTCCCCTCCATGCGATGGAGCGGAGAGGGAGAATCATATCCAGCGGGTTGGCTTGATTTAAGCCCTTGGTTTGACAATGGGCTAAGACGGGAAGGAGAGTGATGAGATGCGCCCGGTCGGAATGACCAAATTGTAATCTACTGGCCAACCCTGTTCCGGCGTGATTCTATTTTTGCGATAATACTCATGAAGAACTGGTTAGCTCGAAAATTTCTGATCACGGCCATGGTGGCGGTGATATTGGCTGGAGGCGTTGGCTTTTGGTTGCACACGCGAAAAGATCACAAGGTCGCCTTTCAGACCGCCACCTTGAAGCGCGGCGATCTCGTCTCGACCATCAGCGCCAATGGCACCATTGAACCCATCGAAGTCATTGACGTGGGCGCGCAAGTCGCCGGCTTGATCAATTCCTTCGGCAAAGACCACGACGGCAAAACGATTGATTACGGTTCAGTCATCGATGCCGACACCGTGCTGGCGCAGATCGACGATTCCGTTTATGCCGCCGATGTCTCTCTGGCCAGAGCGCAGGTGGAACAGGATGTCGCCGGCGAAGTCCGTGCCGCCGCTGACTTGGAACAACTAAAAGCCAAAGCCGTGCAAACGGAATCCGATTGGAAGCGGGCGCAGGAATTGGGCCGGTCCAAATTGATCGCCGGCGCCGATCTGGACAATTATCAGGCCAATTTTGAAATCGCGCGGGCCAATGTCAAAGTTGGTGAAGCCGCCGTGACCCAGGCCAAAGCTTCCACCACCCAAGCCGAAGCAAACCTAGCCAAAGCCCAACGCAACCTCGCCTTTTGCACGATTAAATCTCCGGTCAAAGGAGTCATCATAGATCGTCGCGTCAACATCGGGCAAACCGTGGTCGCCAGCCTGAACGCCCCCAGCCTGTTCCTCATCGCCAAAGATTTGACAAGGATGCAGATTTGGGTGGCGGTCAACGAAGCCGACATCGGCCGCATCAAAGTCGGCGGTCCGGTGACCTTCACGTGCGATGCGTTTCCCGGAAAACAATTTGCCGGCACTGTTGGCAAAGTCCGCCTGAATGCCTCCATGACGCAAAATGTTGTCATGTACACAGTCGAGGTGAACACGGAAAATCCCGACAACGTCCTACTCCCGTATCTCACCGCCAATGTTCATTTCATCGTGCAAAAGGAAACCAATACCCTGGTGACGCCCAGTGCCGCACTGCGTTGGTCGCCTTCCTCGCTCGAGCAAATCGCGCCTGATGCCCGCGCTCAATTTCCGGTGGGTGATTCCGCTTCGTCCAATTCGTCCGCCGCCAAACCGGGCAAAGATCGGCATGGGTTTGTCTGGCTGAAAGACGGCGAGTTCGTTCGTCCTGTCGAGGTGGTTATTGGCATCTCGGACAAAATGAACACCGCCATCTTCGGCGAAAATCTGCCGGAGGGAGCGCAAGTGATCACCGGCGAAGAATCGTCCGGTTCGCCAACTGTTTCGGCCAATCCTTTCCTGCCGCAAATCCGCAAGCGCTGACATGGAACTCATCAGGCTCGACAACATCTGCAAAGTCTATCGGCGCGGCGAACTCGACATCCCCGTGCTGCAAGGCATCACTCTGCGCATCGAACGCGGAGAGTTGATCGCGCTCGTCGGCGTCAGCGGTTCTGGCAAGAGCACGCTGATGAATATTCTGGGCTGCCTCGATCGCCCCACTTCCGGCAGCTATCAACTCGACGGCCAGGAAATTTCCGACATGTCTGCGGATGAGCGTGCTTTGATCCGTAATTCGAAGATCGGATTCGTCTTTCAAAATTTCAATCTGCTCGCGCGCACGAGTGCCCTGCAAAATGTGCTCATGCCGTTGAATTACGCGCATCTCTCCGACAAAGAATGTCGTCGGCGCGCGGAAGAAATGTTGCAACGGGTGGGCCTCGGCGACCGGATGGATCACGCGCCCTCGCAGCTTTCCGGCGGTCAGCAACAACGCGTGGCTATCGCTCGCGCGCTGATCAACCGCCCGCCTATTCTGTTCGCCGACGAGCCGACCGGCAATCTCGATTCCCGCACCGCCGAGGATGTGCTGCGAATTTTTCAACAGCTTAATCGCGAGCAAAAAATCACCATCATTCTTGTCACCCACGATGAAAACGTGGCGCGTCACGCGGACCGGATCGTGCGCATCAAAGACGGCATGATTTTGGAAGAGGAGTTCACACGAAAAACTTTAAATCCCGCTGGCCAGGAAACAAATTCTGGCGCTCCCGTCACGCCGGACGAAGGCGCAAAAAAAGGCATCCTGCCCGTTTGTTACCGTGTTCTCCGCACCGCCCTTAACGCGCTACGCCGAAATGTCATGCGCTCCGTCTTGACCTGTCTGGGCATTATCATCGGCATCGCTGCGGTCATCGCCATGATGGAGATCGGCCGTGGTTCCTCCTATTCCATCGAACAAGCCATTGGCAGCCTCGGCGCGAATGTCATTCAGGTTGATCCGAGTGATACCGTGATCGGCGGAGTCAGCTTTGGCGGCGGCTCGCGTGTCACCCTGACGCCGGAAGACGCCGATGCGCTTCTCGCCGAATGCAGCGCGGTGAAACTCGTGGCCCCAAGCGTGGATTGCTGGGGGCAGATCATTTACGGCAACCACAACTGGAAACCGGACAGAATCCTCGGCAGCTCCCCGGATTTCTTGAAGATACGGAAATGGAAAGTGGTCCAGGGCGAGGCGTTCACCGAGGACGATGTTCGCGGTGCCGGCGCTGTTTGTTTGATTGGCCAGACGGTGATGAAAAATCTGTTCGGTGATGAATCGCCCATTGGCAAAGAAATCCGCCTCCGCAACGTCGGCATGACCGTGGTCGGCGTGCTGGATCGCAAAGGAGCCAACATGATGGGCCGGGACCAGGATGATTTCGTGCTCGCGCCCTGGACCACGATCAAATATCGGTTGAGCGGAATGCGTCAGGCGACCCAATCTGCCGCCGGCCCCTCCGCCAGTTCTGTGAATACCTTGAGCCAGCTCTACCCCAACCAGCAGCCCCAGCTTTATCCGCCGCAATCCGCCATTCAATCCAGCGACATGCCGCAGATGACGCGTTTTGCCGACCTTGATGACGTCTGGATTTCCGCCGCCAGTCCTTCGGAAATTCCAAAAGCCATCAAACAAATCACCGCCGTCCTGCGCGAGCGCCACAAGCTTCCGTCCGGTTCGCCCGACGATTTCCGCATTCGCGATCTGACCGAAATTTCCGAAACCCTTGCCTCCACCAGCCGGATCATGACGAATTTATTATTGATCGTGGCTTTGATATCACTGGTGGTCGGCGGTGTCGGCATCATGAACATCATGCTCGTTTCCGTGACCGAACGGACCCGAGAAATCGGCATTCGCATGGCTATCGGCGCGAGGGCAGGGGACATCCTTCGTCAATTCCTCGTCGAAGCCGTCGTCCTGTGTCTGTCGGGCGGCCTGATGGGCATCCTACTAGGTCGCGGTGTTTCGATCTTGATCAACACACTGCTCCATTGGCCCACCATGCCCTCCATTCCAGCGATCATCGCCGCCGTTGTCGTGTCTGTGACCGTTGGTCTGACCTTTGGTTACTATCCCGCTTGGAAAGCATCGCGCTTGGATCCGATTGAAGCGCTTCGTTACGAGTAAGTCTCATCTTCCCTCAAAAATCGAAGCTTTCTTCACTCCTGATTCGCTGTTACCATTTTTCTGAAATGAAGTTAAAACCCGGTCAGTTGGCCCTCTTTGGCGGAAGCCCCGCTTTCGCCGAGAAACTCCACGTGGGCAAACCCAACGTCGGAGACACTGGCCGCTTTCTTCGGCGGACCAAAGACATCCTTGATCGCCGCTGGTTTTCCAACAACGGAATTTACGTCCAGCAATTTGAAAAGGAATTGTGCAAATTGCTCGGTGTCAAAAATTGCATCGTCATGTGCAATGCCACCGTCGCCCTCGAAATCGCCATCCGCGCACTCGAACTCAAAGGCGAAGTCATCGTCCCATCCTTTACCTTCGTCGCCACCGCTCACGCTTTGCAATGGCAGGAAATCACCCCCGTCTTTTGCGATATTGATCCCGAGACCCACAACCTCGATCCCAAGTGCGTCGAAAAACTCATCACCAAACGCACCACCGGCATCATCGGTGTCCACGTCTGGGGTCGCCCCTGCGCGCCTGAAGCGCTCGCCAAAATCGCCCGCCGTCACAAACTTAAATTGATGTTCGACGCTGCCCATGCCTTCGCCTGTTCCCAGGGCAAAAAAATGATCGGCAACTTTGGCCAGTGCGAAGTCTTCAGCTTTCACGCCACCAAATTTTTCAACACCTTCGAAGGCGGCGCGGTTGCCACCAACGACGATGCCCTCGCCAAAAAAATCCGGCTGATGAAAAACTTCGGTTTCAGTGGTTACGACAACGTCATCTACATCGGCACCAACGGAAAAATGAACGAACTTTCCGCCGCCATGGGTTTGACCGGCCTCGAATCGCTCAAAGATTTCATAACCGCCAACAAAAGAAATTACCAAACCTATCGCCGCCGCCTCGAACGTCTCCCCGGCCTGACCCTCGCCGCCTACGATGAAAAATCGAAAAACAACTTTCACTACGTCATCGTTGAAGTGGACGCCGCGAAAGCCGGTCTGACCCGCGACGAATTGGTTGCTGTCCTCCAATCCGAAAACGTACTCGCCCGTCGCTATTTTTATCCCGGCTGTCATCGTATGGAGCCTTACCGCACCGAGTTCCCCAAAGCGCATCTGCACCTCCCCAACACCGAAGCCCTTACCCAAAAAGTGATGAGCCTCCCCAACGGCACCGCCGTCTCCGTCGCTCAGATTCAAAAAGTTTGCGATATTATTGAGGCCGCCTTGCAAAACGCCCCCGCCATCCGCAAATATCTCCGCCGCCGATGAAACTCAGCGTCCGCCTCATCACCTACAACCACGCGCCATTCATCGCCCAGGCCATTGAGGGCGTTTTGATGCAGCAGACCAATTTTGATTTTGAGATTGTCATCGGCGAAGATGGCTCGAACGACGGCACTCGTGAAATCGTCCAGCAATATCAGGCCAAATATCCCGATAAAATCCGCCTCCTGCTCAACGATCGCAAAAACGTCATTTACATTGATGGCAAACCCACGGGCCGCTGGAATTTCATGAACACCTTGCGGCAATGTCGCGGCCAGTACATCGCCCTCCTCGATGGCGACGATTATTGGACTTCCCCGCACAAATTGCAAAAACAGGTGGATCTCCTCGATCAAAATCCCGATTGCGCCTTCTGTTTTCACGATGTCGAAACGCTTCTGGACGACGGCACGCGCACGCCCGGCTACGAATTGATCCACGTCCGAAAACCCTGGTACGAGTTGCGCGGCATCTTCTCGGGCGAATTTTATCCCCCGACCTGTTCCGTGGTTTATCGCAACGGATTGTTCAAGGATTTTCCCGATTGGTTCACCAAAGTTCCATTCGCCGATTTTCCCCTGCATGTCTTGAACGGCGAACGTGGAAAAATCGGCTTCCTCAATGAAAGCTTGGGTGTCTATCGCCTCCATCCCGGTGGCATCTGGTCGCAAGGCCAGAGAAAAACTGAATGGTCCGAGGAGGTTTGGCGAGTCCGGCAAAAGGCCGATGTCGAATTTATTGCCCTGATGGATGTCTATTTGAATCGCCGCTATCACGATTGCATGGCCTACCGGATCGCCGATGGCTCCTTCGACCTCGTCCGTTATTACCGCCAGAAACAGGATTGGCCGAATATGCGCAAATTTCTCCTCCTCGGTTTTCGTGCCCGGCCCCGGATTTATCTCAGCACCGCGTCCTTTTTATTCCGTTCTTTTGCCGTGGCTTTTTGTCCGGTCGGCTATAAATTTTTTCGCAAAATCAAAGACCTCGGCGGCAAGAGGTCCGATTGAGCATGGATATTTCAGTTGTCATATGCACGTATAACCGCAGTCGGGAACTGCGCCTGACGCTGGAGAAATTTCTCCAGTTGCAGATCCCCTCTGGCGTGAATTGGGAAGTGCTGGTGATGGATAATAATTCCAAAGACAACACCCGCGAGATTTCCGCCGCCTTTCAAGACCGCCTGCCCATCCGTTATTTCTTTGAACCCCAACCCGGCAAAAGCCACGCCCTCAACCACTCCCTGCGCGTGGCCCAAGGTGAATTGTTGATCTTCACCGACGACGACGTGGACGTGGAACCAAACTGGCTCGCCGGACATTGGGAAGCGGCGCAACGATTTCCAGGGACGGCTAGTTTCGGTGGAAAAATCGTCCCGCGCTGGCCGCAAACGCCGCCGGTTTGGCTGCAGGAAAATGTCAGTTCCATTTTGCGCGGCATGGCGGTCTGGTATGATTTGGGCACGACCGAACAAACCGTCCGGGATCGAAAAGATTTTTTTCTCGGCGCCAATCTCTCCCTGCAAAAAAGTGTCCTTGCAAAAAACGGCCTCACCTTTCGCCCCGACCTCGGCCCGCGTCCCGGCGATCCCGTCCGTGCGGAAGAAACTTTCCTGCAACAACAATTGGTTGAGCGTGGATTTCCCGGGCGTTATCTTCCGAGCGTCATCGTCCACCATCGCAACCCCGCCGAGCGCATGACCGAACGCTACGTTCGCGAATGGTTCAAAGGCCACGGCATGAGCGAAGTCCGCGAGGGTAAAGTCAAAAGTTCGGCCCACTGGATTTTTGGCGCGCCACGTTACCTGTGGCGTTACTATTTCACCACGATGTTTTTCTACGCCATCTATCGTTTCACCCGTGCCTCCAAAATCTGGGTGGGCTATGAATGTGAAATGGCCAACGTTTGGGGACACATCTGCGAATTCCGCGCGCAAAAAGTGCGTCCGGCCACCACTACATGACCATGCGCGCCTCCGTCATCATCTGCACTTACAACCGCTGCCAAAGTCTGCGCCGCACTTTGGAAACGCTCAGCCTGATGACGGTTCCGCTCGGCCTCGATTGGGAATTACTTATCGTTGACAACAATTCCAAAGACGTCACCAAACAAACCTGTGCCGACTTTGAAAAAAAACTTCCGCTTCGTTACCTCTTCGAATCCAAGCAAGGCAAAAGCCACGCGCTCAACTTCGCCGTTGCCGAAGCCAAAGCCGACCTCCTGATTTTCAGCGATGACGACGTGGACGTTGATTCAAATTGGCTGGCCTCCTACTGCGCCGCCGACTTGCGCCATCCTGAAACTCCTTTCTTCGGCGGCAAAATCATCCCTCTCTGGCCGGCAACTCCGCCACGCTGGGTCGAAGAAAACGTGAGCGGTTTATTACGCGGAGTGGCTGTGTGGTACGACCTTGGCCCGAACGAATGCCCCGTCACCCAGCAGAAAGATGTCTTCTTCGGCGCGAATCTGGCTCTGCGGAAAAAAATTCTCGCCCAAGAATCGCTCTCCTTCCGTCAGGACCTCGGCCCCACTGTCGGCAATCCCATTCGCGGTGAAGAAACCTATCTTCTTTTCCAGTTGCTCAAGCGCGGTTTAAACGGCATCTATCTACCTGATGCCATTGTCCATCATCGAAATTTGGCCGAGCGTATGACCGAGCGTTACGTCCGCCAATGGTACAAAGGCTTCGGCATGGCTGAAGTCCGCGACGGCAAAGTTGAGCCGGGCGACCGCTGGTTGTTCGGGTCGCCGCGCTATTTGTGGCGGCGCTATCTGTCAACCATGGTCCTTTACGCCTGCACCCGTTTCACCCGGCCCGCGAGTGTTTGGCTGGCACATGAATGTCGCATGGCCATCCTGTGGGGACAGATCTGCGAATTTCGACAACGTTCCTGACCATGCACATTTCCGTCATCATCTGCACCTACAACCGTTGTGAAAGTCTTCGGCGCACGCTGGTCACGCTCTGCGCTTTGAACATTCCGGCTGGCGTCGAATGGGAAGTGATCGTCGCCGATAACAATTCCAAAGACGCCACGCCCGCCGTCTGCGACGAATTTAAAACCAAACTCCCGCTGCGCTATCTGTTCGAGCCAAAGCAGGGCAAAAGCAACGCCCTCAACACCTCGATGCAGCAAGCGCTCGGCAAACTGCACCTCTTTACCGACGACGACGTGGATGTCACGCCGGATTGGGTCGCGCAACATCTCGATGCCGCCGCTCGTTATCCCGATGCCGGTTTTTTCAGTGGTCGCGTCGTTCCCCGCTGGGAAACAACTCCGCCCAAATGGGTCGAAGAACACAGCCGCACCGTTCTTTCCGGCGTGACCGTTTGCTATCAGCCGAGCGAAACCGAAATGCAAGTCACTGCCGATATGTGCGGCGGCCTCGGTGCGAACCTTTGTCTGCGCCAGGGAGTGCTTGATAGAGCTGGAATCAGCTTTCGCAAAGACCTCGGTCCAAGCGGCGGCGACCAGGTCCGTTACGAGGAAGTTCTTCTCTTGCGTCAATTGGTCGAAAAAGGCTTTCCGGGAATCCATATTCCCACTGCCATTGTTTATCATCGCAATTCTTCCGAGCGCATGACCGAAAAATATGTCCGCGAATATTTGGTCGGCGAAGGCATCGCGCTCGCCCGCATGGGCTGGATCGAGCCGAGTAAACATATCTGGTTCGGTGTGCCCCGCTATCTCTGGCGCAAATTTCTCGAAAACGCCATCCTCTACGTGCTGACCCGCTACACCCGTCCCTCTGGAGTGTGGTTGCGCCACGAAACCCGCGCCGCCGGAAGCTGGGGCTCGATCCGCGAACTGCGGCGGCTAAGAAAACGGTGAACATCTCCGTCGTCATCTGCACCTACAATCGCTGCGACAGTCTCCGCCGCACGCTGCAAACTTTCTGTCAAATTAACGCCACCGGTCTTTCCTGGGAACTGCTCCTGCTCGACAACAACTCGACCGATGCCACCGCGCGCGTGGTGGAAGAATTCAAGGACAAACTTCCGTTGCGTTACATCTTCGAATCGCGGCAGGGCAAGAGCCACGCCCTGAACCGTTCCATCGGTGAAGCCCAGGGCGGCCTGCTTCTTTTCACTGACGACGACGTGGACGTTGACCCGCAATGGCTGCAAGCCTATTGGGACGTGGCGCAACGTTTCCCCGACGCCACATTCTTCGGCGGCAAAGTCGTCGCCTGCTGGGAAGAGCCGCCGCCCGCATGGCTCGCCGGAAATGAAACCTGGCTCCTGCCCGTCGTCCGCGTGGATGGCGGCCCGGACGAACGCTGGATGAAATCGGGCGAACGTCCGTTTTTTCTCGGCGCGAACATGGCCGTGCGCGGTGAAATTTTCACGGAGAGATTTTCCTATCCCGAAAACATCGGCCCCAGCGGCAGCGATGCTTCGCAATCCGGCAACGTGCGCGGTGAAGAAATGCAGCTTCAGGGAGAATTTATCGCTGCCGGATTGAAGGGCTATTACACGCCCAAAGCCTTGATCAATCACCGCCACCTTCCCCATCGCATGACCGAGCGTTATCTTCGCCGTTGGTATCAAGGACACGGCATCGCCGAAGTTCGTTCCGGCCAAATTCCGCAAATCAATTGCTGGTTCGGCGCGCCGCGTTACTATTGGAAGGAACTTATGGTCAAAGGTCTCAAATATTTTCTGACCCGATGGCTGGCATCGTCGTCGGTCTGGCTCAAAGCGGAAACAGAATTCGCCTTTGCCACCGGGGTGATTATCGAATCGCGTCACCAAAAATAAACCGCCCATGCACCTTGCTCTGATCTGCAACGAATATCCACCGGCTCCGCACGGCGGCATTGGTTCTTCGAGTCAGGACTTGGCCGAAGGTCTGGTCCAGGCCGGCCACCGGGTAACGGTCATGGGCGTTTATCCTAACCTAACCGAAGCGGTTTCTGAAACTGTCCGAGGCGCGAAGATCATCCGCTTTCCTTTCAAGCCCTGCCGCTGGTACCGTCCCGGCGTTTACGGCAATCGCTGGCGCTTAAAACGCTGGCTAGCCAAAGAACATCGCCAAACACCGTTCGATCTTTTGCTCGTTCCCGATTATGAAGGCTGGTTGCCCTGGCGCTCGGTGCGGGATTTGCCGGTCGTAGCCTGGCTGCAAGGCTCCAATTATTTTTTTGACACTGAACTTAAGCGGGTCGGCGAGGCGTGCGAACATAAAATGGAACAGAAAACTGTTCGGCGAGCCGATTATTGGCTCGGCCTTTCCCAGTATGTTTATGACAAAACCCTGCAACTTTGCGGAACAGAACCCGCCCTCGGCGAAATCATCCCCCACGCCGTGGACCCAACCATTTTCTCGCCCGGTCCCGAACCGATGGAACCCGGCCTGATCGTCTTCGTCAACACCGTCAACACCAAGAAAGGCGTCGAACAATTGATTGACGCCGCCAATCTCGTTTTTCCATCCCGCCCCAACTCCCGTCTCATGCTTATCGGCGGATCAAAAACCGCGCCTGATTCCGACGGCAAAACGTACCTCGATAAACTCCGCGAGCGAATTCATCCTGATAATCGCGCTCGCGTCGAATTTGCCGGACGCATGGATCGTTCCGCCATCATTCCATGGCTGCGGAAAGCGAACGTTTGCTGTTACCCTTCGCACATGGAAACTTTCGGTCTCGCGCCCGTCGAAGCCATGTCAGTTGGCCGCGCCACGATTTATTCCCGCACCGGCCCCGGCCCGGAAGTTGTGGAAGACGGCGTCTCCGGCTTGCTTTGTGACCCGGCCAATCCCCGCGACATTGCCGCAAAAATCGGTCAAATCCTCGACCAACCCGCGCTGGCCGAAAGCCTGGGCCGCGCCGGTCGCCAGCGGGTCCTTGAACGTTTTGACAAAACCAAATGGATTGCCGCGCACCTGGAGTTCTACGCCAAGTGCATCGCCGATTTCAAAAAGCGCCGCGCCTCATGAAAATCATCTGGCTAAAAACTGGCCCGTTGCACCCGCTGGACACCGGCGGGAAGATTCGCACATGCAACATGCTGCGCGAGTTGAAAAAACGGCATGAGATCACTTTTCTGGCGTTGTGTCCGCCGGGGCAGAGCGAGGCGACGCTGAAAAGCGCATCAGAATATTCCCACGAACAGATCTGGATTCCCTGGACGGAAGCACCGAAGCGGTCGGCGCGGTTCTTTTTTGAATTACTGGGAAATCTATTTTCTTCGTTGCCGTATGTGATTGCGAAATATCGCTCCGAGGGGATGTGGGTGCGGTTGAAGGAGTTGGATGTCTCAGGGAAATACGATTTGATTATTTGTGATTTTTTGACTCCGGCAATTAATTTGGGTGGGGCAGGGGAATTGAAGACACCGGTTTTGCTTTTTGAGCACAACGTCGAATCGCAAATCTGGGAGCGCTTGGCAGGAACAGCTGCGGGATTGAAGAAGATATATTTTACACAGCAGTGGCGTCGATTGCAGAAATTTGAAGAGACGGCGTGCGCGCAGGCGAATGGCGTGGTGGCTGTTTCGGAGGAGGATGCCTCGATGTTGCGAAAAATGTTTGGTCTGAAGAATGTGCTGGGAGCGGTGCCGACGGGCGTGGATGTGGAATACTTTAGCGGAGTGCGACTGTCCCCAGTCGCAGCAACGTGGC
>CAIYOY010000287.1 GCA_903927905.1 uncultured Verrucomicrobiales bacterium
TCATATTCGCAAACTGTAAGCCATGTCTTGGCGCTAAGCTGTAAGCGATGTCTTGGCACTGTGCCTGTGACCCGCAGCACATCGCGACGAAGGAGGCGGGAGAATTTTAAGGTTTTTCGTTCGCCACGTGCTGCGCCTCGCAGAGGCGCGCTCCGTTCGCTGCTCGTCAGTCCAAACAGTATTGACCATCATTTTTGCTCGCACCCCTTCGACGATATTGTGCTGGAGTCTTTTTCGAGCGTAGATAGGATTTGCTTAATGTTACCCCAACGGTTTTTTTCCAAAATTGCTCTTGTGCTGTTGTTGTTTTTCCATTGCCTGGATCAATCGTTGGTGGCCGGGGAACCGGCGGTGAGAAAGGGATTGTATGATACAGATCCAAAGCATCTTTGGAACCGATTGCATGAAACGCTGTTTGTCAGGACCGGCCCGGATGGAAAACGCTATGGATTTGATCAGTTGGATTCACTGTTGTGGCATCATACAAAACATTTGCGGGAAGGGAAATCGCATGACGAGGCGATCAAAGTGTTGGATGAATTTCTGGCGCATGACGGCGAGAAATTGATCCGGGATCCACTCAAACGCACGATATTACAGCGCGAACTGTGGAGGATTTTTGATTGGACGACTGAACGGGATCCTATGGACGCCCGTGACTTGCAGGAACGGCTGGCGGCGGTAATTCGAAAAATTGCTTTAACTAAAGCGGAGATTGAACAACTCCCAGACAATTATGCGGCGGCAGTTCAATCTCGGGAATTTGCCTCGGAGCCAGGTCAGCCGATGGTTCCATTTCTTCCACCGGATTTATTTTCAACGAATGGAGATTGGCTGTGCCTCAAAATGACTTCCGGGGAAGCCATGGCGCCCGCGCATACAGTGGAATTTGGGGCACGCTCGGCGTTTTTGATTTTTACGCGGATGCCGGGCGGAAGAGCGGAAGCAATCAAATATTTCAAGGAGCTGCGCGAAACCCCTGAGTTTTGGAGTTACAAGATTGATCCGACGTGGAATCGGACCGTGGCGGTGCTCAACCCGAATGTGCCGCAGTTTGCCGACGGCACGATTTTTGTCTTATTGCGCCAAGCGATGCTGGTAGCGGAGGATGGCACGTTGGTTCCGACGCATCTGACCGAAAGTGTCCAAATCCGGCAATATTATGATGTTGCTCGTAACAAGCGTCCTTCACAAAACTTGGTGGAAATTGATTTGAGCATGGAGAAATTGTTCGCTGGGAAATCCGGTGGCTTGCGAGCGGTGGGAGATGGCGAAGAGGTGTTTCGGCAATTCATGGATGATGGAAGGGACCCGTTTGAAAGAGCGTCGCAACGATCCGAGCCGCTTTCGTCCTGGATGCATGGCGCACTGGATTGTTTTAAATGCCATAGAGGGGCCGGACTATTTTCGCTCAATATTGTCGAGTCCGAACGGGGGCGTTCCGTGAATCCCCCGGAATTTTGGCCTTCGGACGCACAGCAGGAACGGGACGCCAGCCGGTACCAAAAGGAAACTAGGTACGATTGGGGTTTGTTGCAGGGGCTTTGGCGCAAATGAACGTCAGGCCCGTTTTTCATTGCACCCCGTCGTTATCGCTCCTAATTATCGCCAGTGCTTCCGGCATTATTAACAACGGTATTTTTCTCGATCTCGGTGGTTTGCGCCAATCGCTCGGCCAAACTGCTCGGCGGGACAGAGGCCAACTTCTGGCGGTTGGCCTGCGCCACGGCCATGCTCGCGGTCTGGGCTTACATCTGGGGCGAAGGAGTCGGCGGCAATTCGTTCTATCTTTTTTTACTTAGCGGCATCATCGGCGTCGGCGCGGATGTTTTTCTTTTCCAAACCCTGCCGCGATTGGGTTCCAGGCTGAGCCTGTTGGTGGTCCAATGCGGTTCCGCCGTCTTCGCTGCGGCGGTGGAATGGCTTTGGTTAAGTACCCGGTTGACCGGTTGGCAAATGGTCGCGTGTCTGGTCATTCTGGTTGGCGTTGCCGTGGCCCTCGCCCCCGGCAAACATCTGAACCTCAGCCGTCAAACCATCACCGTGGGAATTTTCTTCGGCCTCCTTGCCGCCTTCGGAAACGGCTTCGGTGCGGTCTTGAGCCGCAAAGCCTACGAAGTCGCCGCTCTGGCCCACCAAAACATTGACGCTGGTACCGCTGGTTTCCAACGATTGATCGGCGGCTTGCTTGTCGCTGGAGTGACCTTGCTCATCGTCCGACGCCATTCCGTTCTCGCTCAATTCATCGAACCCGATCCGCCACGCTTGCCGAACAAGGAAAAATGGCGGCGCGCCTGGCCCTGGGTTCTGGCCAACAGCTTCGCCGGCCAAACCCTCGGCGTAAGTTGTTACCAATGGGCGTTGAAAACGACGCCGACCGGCATGGTCCTGGCCATCGTTTCCATCACTCCGATCGTCGTCATTCCATTCGCCTGTTGGATTGAAGGCGAAAAAATCGAGGCTCGGTCAGTTACGGGAGGAATCATTGCGGTTCTCGGCGCCATCTTACTCGTTTTTGTCCGCACCCATAAGTTATAGTGCCATCAGGAAACGAAATGGAATTTCTGCGGCCAATTTGCCCGCGCATTTTGGATTTCAGCAATTGAGATGGATGGAATTTGCCCGGTTTGATTACCTCGCGCAATTGCGATCCGCACCCCTATGCGCCTAATTTCGCATCCGCCTCGGCCAGCGCGGCCGCCGCCTTTTCCCATTCTTTATTGGCGTGCTCCAATTCTCTTGAAATGTCGGCCAGTTCGCGATTCAGGTGCGCCGCCAGCCCGGCCTTTTCGTAGGTGCCGGGCAGTTCCAATTCGGCGGTGATTTCGCGCTGACGCTTCTCGCAGCGGGCGATTTCTTTTTCCAGATGCTGCACCAGTTCGCGATGGACTTTGAGTTTGTTGGAACGGGCCTGGCGTTGCTCGGCTTCGAAACGTTTTTGTTCCTTTGTCTTGTGACTCGATTTCGGCGCAGCCGGAGCGGCGGCGGGGGCGTTGCTGGTCGCGGTGTTGGAATTATATCCGGCGATCAATCCGGCTTTGGCCGAACCGGAGGCGGATTTATCCAGGTAATATTGGTAGCCGCCGGTGTAATGCGTCAGCTTCCCGGATTCAACGCGCACCACGTGCGTGCTCAAGGCGCGGATGAAATAAACATCGTGACTGATGAAGATGACCGTACCCTGAAATTGTTGCAGCGCGCCGATCAAAGCATCAATACTCGCCATGTCCAAGTGCGTGGTCGGTTCGTCCATCAACAAAAGATTCGGCGGATCAAGCAGGAGTTTAACCAGCGCGAGCCGGCTTTTTTCACCACCGCTCAACACATTGACCTTTTTGAAAACATCATCGCCGCGAAAGAGAAAGCTGCCCAGCACAGTGCGGATGAATTCCTCGGTCACCGCTTGCGGCGTGTCCATCGCCTCCTCAAAAACCGTGCGGCCCGGCTGCAACATATCAATGCGATACTGTGAATAATAACCGGCCTTGGTGTTGTGGCCGAGAGTGCGCTCGCCGGATTGGGGAGTCAGCACGCCGGCCAGCAGTTTGAGCATGGTGGATTTGCCCGCGCCATTGGGGCCGACCAGCACCGTGCGCTGGCCGCGTTCCACCTCGATATCCATCCCGTTGTAGATCACATTCGTGCCGTAAGCGAAGTGGATGTTCTCCATCTTGATGACCCGCTGTCCGCTGCGTTGCGGCTGGGGAAAAGCGAATTTAATTTTCTTATCGTCATTGGTCGGCGCTTCGATTTTTTCCATGCGCTCGATCTGCTTCAACTTGCTTTGCGCCTGGGACGCTTTGCTGGCCTTGGCGCGAAAACGATCGGCAAACAATTGCAGCGCGGCGATTTCCTTCTGCTGATTTTTATAAGCGGCGATCTGCGTCGCTTCATTGGCCGCGCGTTGCACCAGATGCTCGTCATAATTGCCGCGATACCGGACCAGCTTGCCCTGGCGGATCTCCAACGTCTGCGTTATGAGGCGATTCAGAAAATCGCGGTCATGGGAAATCAACAGGATGGCCCCGGAATAATTTTCCAGATATTCCGTGAACCATTGCAGCGTTTCCAAATCAAGATGGTTGGTCGGTTCGTCGAGAATGAGCAGATCGGGTTCGAGGGTCAGGAGCTTGGCCAGATGCGCGCGCATGACCCAGCCGCCGCTCAATTCGCGCAACGGACGGTCGAAATCTTTTTCCCGAAACGCCAGACCGGTCAGAATTTTTTTCGCTTTCGGCTCAAGCTGATATCCGCCCAATTCATCGAACCGGGCATGGATATTATCATGGTGTTCGATTTCATCGGGATGCGCCGTGTCGTACGCTTTGATCTTTTTTTGCAGATCGGCAATTTCCGGTGTGACGGCGGTGGCCAGTTCGAGGACCGTTTCGTCGCCCGCCGGTGCGCTTTCCTGCGGCAGATAACCGTGTACGATATTTTTTTCGTAATTGACCGTGCCTGTGTCCGGCTCTTCCAGCTGCATGATGAGCGAAAAGAGCGTGGTCTTGCCCGCGCCATTCGGGCCGACGAGGCCGATGCGGTCGCCGCGATTGATTTGCATCGAGACATCCTCGAATAACGTTCGCGGGCCGAAGGATTTGCTGATTTCAGAAATGGTAAGCATGAGAAAAGTGGTCAGTGGTCGGTCGAGAAGTGGCCAGCCCGATTAAAGCGGGCAGACACGGAGCAGCGTCCGGGCGAGTGCGGCCCACGACGGCAAAAAAATTCTGTTATTATTCGGCATTCAGGATAATTCCCAAGGTGCGCTTCTCATGGCACCTTCACCATCATGCCGTATCGGCCGGAAAACAGCGAGCGGAAAATTTGAGCGAATTGCGCGTGGGTGTGATTAACGATGGGCGAAGGATTTAATCATCTGCGCAGGAAAAAAGCGGCAGAGGACTGGCCGCAGTCCCAAAGCCGTCGCCATTTTGTAAGCACTCTTACGCGCGAAGCGTCTTGGACTGCGGCCAGTCCTCTGCCGCTTTTCGGTCGCGTTTACGGCCAGACGACTTTGTAAAACCGCGCCGGATAATTCGTCGCGGCGGCGTCCTGATACAGGAAATGTCCCGGAGTCGGCTGGGCGGCCGAGCCGAGCCGGTCCCAGTCAACCAGATTGGTCGAGGCCCAGACGCTGTAAGTCGCGTTGGAATTGCCGCTGAAAGCAAATTTATATCCCGTGGTCGCCGGCACCGTGGCCTGTTGCACCAGCGCGACACTCGACACCGGCACGGTAAAACTCACATCCGCGCCGAAATTGGTCCCGAAGGAATTCGTCCCGACGATGCGATAATGATACGTCTGCGCGATGGTCAGGCCGATGACGTTGGTGGGCACTGCCAGGTTGATGGCACTGGCACCGACGTTGGTGACAAGCGTGTTGCTGCCGTAGTTCGTGGTCAAACCCCATTGGAAATAAGCCGCAGAATTGCTCAAATCCGAGGAAATCGAGCCGTTCAACGTCACATTCGTCCCGTTGAAAATCACCGGCAACAGCGTCACCACATTGGGTTTGCCGGGAATGTTGATCGTGACCGTGCCGGGTTGCGAATTATAAACCCCGTCGCTGGCCGTGAATTGGAACGTGGTGTAAGGCGCGCCGTAAGCTCCGGGGTCCGGCACAAAAATAACGCGTCCAGCCCCATCCGTCACCGGGACATTCGTTCCCAGGATGGCCGGCCCGCGATTGCCCGTCGTGGGATTATATTGATACAACGTGCCGTAGGCGGGGATGCTGCTGATCGAAAAACTCAGGAAATCGCCCGGGTCGGCGTCGGTTCCTGTCAAAACAAGGGTCACAAAGAAATTCGTCGGGCTGACATTCGTGACCTGGTTGATGGCCACCGGCGCGGTGTCGGAACTCATGGCCAGACTGTGATACTCTCCGGCGGCAATCCCGATAAACGAGCTGTTTGTCGGCGCGTTCGTCTGGCCGGAGTTATTCAACCCCCAGGCAAAGATCCGTCCATCCCGGCGCAGTGCCATAAAGTGTGAATTGCCCGCCGCAATGGCCATGATATTGGTGACATTGGCGGGGACAGTCAATTGATTGGCGGCATTATCGCCCCAACCGATCACCGTCCCGTTCTTGCGGAGCCCGAGGCAGGAATTGCGTCCGGCGGCGATGGCCACGAGATTGGTGGCGGACGCAGGTACATTCTGCTGCCCATAAGTATTGTCGCCCCAGATAAACAACGTGCCGTCATTGCGCAACGCCATGCTGTGGGCAAAACCGGCGGCGATGGCAACAATATTATTTACACCCGGCACATTGATCTGCCCGGCATGGTTCGCGCCCCACGCGGCCACCGTGCCATTGGCGGACAGGGCCAGAGTGTGATAACCGCCCGAAGCGATCGAGACGATGCCGCTCAATCCCACAGGGACGCTGGTCTGCCCGTAAGTGTTGTCTCCCACCGCCTGCACCGTGCCATCAGCAAACAATGCCACCGTATGCAGGTCGCCCCCTGCCAACTGAACCAAACTATTGGAACCAGTCGGAATAACCGTTTGACCGGCGCTGTTGTCGCCCCACGCTTCCCCCGTACCGTCCAGTCGCACCGCCAGACTATGAAAATAACCCGCCGCCAAACTCGTGGCATTTTTCGGCAAATCACCCGGAACATTTGTTTCCCCGAACGTCTTGTCGCCCCAGGCATATAAATTCCGGCCAACGCCAAACACCTGATCCGCTCCGCCCGCCACTCCCAAACCGTTGCTGACCACCAACCGGAAGTGGTACGGCAGCGTGGCCACTAAATTAGTGATTGTCTGGCGCAGAAACACCACCCCGCTGTTGGTCGAGACCGACACCGTTGGAGTCCGGTAAGCATAATTGGTTGTCAAACCCCACTCAAACCAGGCGCTTGTCGGCGTAAAATTAGCGCTCGCCATGCCATTCAACACCGCATTGGTCGCGGTGATGGGCGCGGGCGTTTCCGTCATGGCAAAAGGAGCGGCCGGGACGCCGTTGCTGATCACGGGGCCGCCTGACGCCACATTGATGGTGATCGTCGCCGGGGTCGAAATTGAAATCCCATCCGTGACCACGAATTGGAAGGACGCATAAGGCGTCCCTTGCCCGCCGGCATCAGGCACGAAAATGATCTGGCCGCCGGGATCAGAAACCGGGGTGTAGGTGTCCAGAATAGCCAGCCCTCGGGACCCGGCAACATATTGATAAAGATGACCGAAGGCCGGCAAACTGGTCACGATGCTGCTGAGCGCGGCCCCGTCCGCATCAGTTCCTGAAAGAGTGATCTTCAAATTGATTCCCGCCGGACTCGTGATGGTCTGCGCAATGGCCAGAGGGGAACTGCTTCCACAAATTGCGAGACTGTGCTTTTCTCCGCCCGCAATGGCGATGATGTTCTCCAGTCCTGCCGGAACATCTGTCTGGCCCGCATTGTCATATCCCCATGCAATCATTTGGTCACCCGCAGTCAAAGCCAGGGCATGCGCCCCGCCGGCCGCAATGGCCACAACATTCACCGCCGCACCGGGGATCGAAATCTGCCCGGCCAAATTATCACCCCAACCGACGACCGTGCCATCGCTCCTCAACGCGAGGCAAAAATCGTCGCCTGCCGCAATCGCGATGACACCTCTGGCCTGCGGAGGAACCGTTGTTTGGCCGTAAGTATTATCGCCCCAACAGACCACCGTGCCGTCGTCTTTCAATGCCATGCTGTGAGCGAAGCCGGCGGCAACCGCCACCACATTGGCCAGATTAGTCGGCACCGTCGCCTGTCCGTAAAAATCAGCGCCCCAAGCCGTCACCATCCCGTTGGCGTCCAATGCCAGATTATGATAGGAGCCGGCGGCCACGGAAATAAAGTTGGTCGCGGCGGGGACTTCAGTCTGTCCGTAAGAATCATCACCGTAACCGGCCAGCGTCCCGTCTGCGGCCAATCCCACCGTATGAAAATCTCCGCCCGCCAATTGCCCAAACGCCGTGCTTGGATCAATCGTTGACTGGCCCATGCTGTTGTCGCCCCAGCCGGTTCCGGTCCCGCCTGCCTCAATTTCCAAACTGTGATAAGAACCCGCGCCCACGGCTACCACGCCGTTATTATTCGGGTTGCCGCTGACTTGCGCCAGACTGTTGTCGCCCCAAGCCACCACCTTTTTGCCTGCGCCAAAAATTTGGTCCGCCCCGTAGGTCAGGCCGGCTCGATTGCTGACCACCAAATGGCAATGATAAGACAGTGTGGCCACCAGATTAGTGATACCCGACGAAACAAAGACAACCTGGCCGCCCGCGCCAATGCTTTGGCTTGGGGTCGTGTTGCCATAGGTCGGATCCGTGCCCCATTCGAACCAAGCCACGCTGCCCAGTCCGTTGGGGTTGGCCAAGCCGCGAAGAGTAAAATCAATTTCGCCAATCGAAGGCACAGTCACCGCCGGTAAAGTATTCGCCGTTGTGCTGGGCGGAGCCGTTAGGCTCAGACCCAAACTCTTGTCGCCGCCGCCGGCAATGCTTAACAGATTCACCGCCGAACTGGGCGCGTCTATCTGCCCGTAAAAATCATATCCCCACCCGGTGACCGCTCCGTTGGCCGTGAGAGCCAGCCCATGATTTTCCCCGGAAGCGATCGCGGTCACGCCCGTCAAACCGGCGGGAACATCGATCTGACCCACCGAATCATCACCCCAACCGACTACCGTGCCGTTGCTGAGCAAGGCAAAACTGTGCAGTCCGCCTGCCGCGAGAGCCACCACGCCGTTCAACCCGCCGGGAACATTTAGTTGACCGCCAGAATTGTCACCCCAGCCGATGATCGTCCCGTCGTTGCGCAGCGCGAGGTTATGATTGCCACCCGCCGCAATAGCCACGATATTCGTCGCCGCTGCGGGAACATTCGTTTGGCCGAAACTATTTTGGCCCCAGGCCACGACATGGCCATCGGCGGTCAAAGCCATGCTGTCATAATAACCCGCCGCCACGGCGATGACATTCGCCAAACCGGCCGGTACATTCGTTTGTTTGTAAAAATTATTGCCCCAAGCCACCACCTGGCCATTCGTCGTCACTGCCAGGCTGTGATAATAACCCCCGGCAATGGTCATGGTCGCATTGGCCAGACTGCCCGGCACAGTGGCTTGCCCATACAAATTATTGCCCCAAGCCACCACGTTGCCGGTGGTGGTCAACGCCAGGCTATGCGCACCGCCGCCGGCCAACTGCTCGACGCTGTTCAATCCGCTGGGCGGGTTGTCTTGGCCGGAATAACTATTGCCCCAGACCCAAATGGTTTTGCCGACCCCAAAAACTTGGTCCGTCCCGTAAACCACCCCGTCACTGTTGCTGGCGACCAATTGAAAATGATAGCTGCCTGCTCCGTTAAGCGTGATCGTTTCGCTGTCCACATGAACGACGCCTGCGCCGTTGCCGGCATTGATCGGAAGGGTGACATTGCCGTAATTGGTATCGTAGCCCCATTGAAACCATGCGGTGGTCGCTTTCCCATTGGGCGTGGCCATGCCGGTCAAGACCGCGTTGGCGCTGGTGACCGCGATGGCCGGTTGCGTAAAGGCCAAAGGCGGGGCGACCGGCGCCGGGGCCGCAGAACTGATGACGGCGGCGGCGGCCAGGATGGCGAAGCATGGCCAGAGAAGATTAATTGCGCGCATCCGATGGGTTTTTTGAAATGGGTTCATTTTTTAGTCTCGAATAATCAAGGTGGAAGGGGGAAATCATGCCGAATAAAAGCCCGACTGTGATCGAGCTTCCTGCAATTTGCCGCCTCCTGCATTTAATAGTATCATGGTTATCCGAGGAACACGGCTATTAACCCGTTTTCTCCCCCCAATCGTCAAGACAAACTTGCGCAAAAATTGTGGTAAAATGACAGCCAATTAACGGAGCGCGGGTCTGTGACCCGCAGCAGCGCGAAATGGTCAAGACGCTTTGTATAACTCTACCACCTTCTGTCTGGCGAAGCTGCTGCGGGTCACAGACCCGCGCTCCGTTAATTGGCTGTCACCAGCACAACGAGAAGTTAGAGCCAACTCACGTTGGCTGCTACGAAGATGGGTCTTTAAACGCGCGATCACCGCCGCCGCCCTGGCGCAAAAAAGTATCCACCCCGAATCCGCGCCCCGCGCACCTTGCCCGGGAACGTCCCTTTCGCCCCCGCTTTTTCCTCTTCAAACAACGCCGTGTAGGTGTAGGTGAAATTATCCAGCTTATTGCGCGGAATTTTCCGGGCAATGAACCGTTCAATCGCGAAAACTTCCGCCGCATCGCCCGCGACCATCAAGGTCAAAGCGTCCCCGCTCGCTTCCGCGCGACCGGTCCGGCCAATGCGATGGATATAATCTTCCGGATGTTGCGGCACATCGAAATTGATCACATGACTGACATCGGCGATGTCCAATCCGCGCGAAGCAATGTCCGTCGCGACCAGCACTTCATATTTGCCCTGACGAAAACCGAGCAGCGCCTCTTCTCGTTCACCCTGGGTGCGGTTGGAATGTAGAATGGCCGCCGCGTGATTATTGCGCTTGAGCAAACTGCCGATCTGGTCAGCGCCGTGTTTGGTCCGGCAAAACACGATGACCGAGTCGTAATTCGTTTTTTCGAGCAGCGCCAAAAGCAAATCGGTCTTTTGCGCTTCCGCCACCGGATACAGCGCGTGCGAAACCGTTTCCGCCACCGACCGCCGCGCCCCGATTTCAATCGTCTCCGGGTTCGTCATCGTCCACTGGATCAACGTCTCGATTTGCGGTGGAATGGTCGCCGAGAAAAGTGAGGTCAGTCGTTCCTTCGGGCATTTTTCCACAATACGCCGCACGTCCGGCAGAAAACCCATGTCCAACATCCGGTCCGCTTCGTCCAGCACCAGATACTTGATATGATTCAATTTGCACGTGCCGCGTTCGAGGTGATCTAGCAACCGGCCCGGCGTGGCAATGATTATGTCCGCGCCTGCTTGCAGCGAATCCATTTGCTTGCCGTAACCAACCCCGCCGTACAACACCGCCGTTTTCAAATCTGTAAAACGCGCAAAATCATGGATCGCCGTTTCCACCTGCGCCGCCAGTTCGCGTGTCGGTTCGAGCACCATAAAACGCGGATTCGGCTGATGCGCGCCCATCTGCGAGAGAATGGGCAGCGAAAACGCCGCCGTTTTGCCTGTGCCGGTTTGCGCGCTGCCGATGACATCGCGTCCGGCCATGATCAAAGGAATGGCGCGCGCCTGGATCGGCGTGGGTGTGGTATAGCCCATCGCGCGAATTCCTTCGAGGATGGGGGCGGAAAGCCCGTAGGTGGTAAACGGCATAAAGCTAAATCATCAAACACGATCCGCCGGAACCGGTTCGGCGGGTGCAGATTCCAATGAAGACATCGGTATCTCCGGTTCAATCGGTGGGGTGGCGGCAGGAGTCGCGACTGGGGCAGGGGAGGCTTCGGCCGCTGGTTTCCCCTCTCCACTCTCGCTCTTCACTTTCACTTCCTTTACTTCCTTTACCGGTTTGGGCAACGGTTTCTTCGCCGTTTCCAAAAGACCCGTGGCAAATTCGATCACATGTCCCTGATGGACCAGCCAATGCAGATCCGCTGCGAGGGCAGCCTGTTCCGGCGTCGCTTCAATTGCGGGCGCGGGTTCGGCTGTGGTCCCGGCGGGAGCCGGGGCAGCGGGTGCGACCGCTGCCGATGGCGCCAGTGCTTCAAATAATTTCCGGCGCGTCGGTTTGGTGGTGCCATTGATGAAATCCACAATTTTCCGCACCCCTTCCGAAACCGGGGTCGCTTCCAAGTCGAGAAAACTGGGCCGCGCCACGGAAACATGCGTCACCGTCCGGTTGACCTTGAAAAACTGCAAACCATGCGAAGCAAACTGCTGGCTCAATGTCGTTGCCAACTTGAGCGGGAACCGCCGTTGATCTTCCCAACTGGTGCGCAAGATGCGTTGAATCCCCGCCGACCGTAGCTGCCGGCTGGCCGGTCCGCTCATCGAATGAGATTCCACCGTCTTGATCAAGGTGGACAAATGCACTTCGCGAAAATGTTTTTCCACTTCGTCCCGGCGATCCAGCGTTTTCGGTTCGGGTACATTCAGACAATGATAAACCGTCTTGAAACTCTGTTCCTCGATCCAGTTTTTCACGATCGCTTCATCACGCACGATCTTCACCCGCGCCTTGAAATCATCGAACGGTATCCGCGAAAAACGTTCCGTGTGCAGTTTCCGCAACTGGTCCTGGTAGCCATGATAATTCGGCGGGCCGAGCACATTTCCGCTCATGCCGCATTGCGCCACAAACGTATAAACGCCCTTGGGCGGCTCCGTCGCCGTCCGTTCCGCTTGATAAAACGTGGCAAAATGACGGTTCAACAAATGTTCCACCGCCTCATTTTCCGACAACCAAAGGGTGTCATCCAACGCGCAATGAAACAGCTTCTGCGCCGGTTGCCCGTCGGACTTCTTCACAATATCAAAACGGATCTGTTGCCGTTCCGGCTTGTCCAAAATCAATTGCGCCACATCAAACAACGGATACGCCCGGCCCGTCATGCGAATCTGCTTGGCCAGCAATTCCACCGCTTTATCATCGGGAATGATTGTGACATCCACCTCTGGCGGAGCGATCGGTTCAGGCCGTGGGGCGCGATGTTCTTCACTCCGACCGCGAAAATCACCCTGGCGTTGTCCGCCGCCATTGGCTCCGCGTGGACCGCCGCGCTGCCCCTGATTAGGCCGGCCACCAGGCCGGGCGCCACCCGGGCGACCTCCGCCCGGTCTGCCACCGCCACCGCCGCCACCTCCATCACGCCGAGGCGGACGACGACCCATATGGTCGTTGTCGCGGCGTTCGGGGCGATCATCCCCTTTAAAACCGGCATATTTGTTAACGGACGGCGATTCCGTGGCCCAAGCGGGCAGGAACAACTTTTCCAAATCAAATTCAGATTCTGGCAATGTACTCATCGGGACAGTTTCGGCATCGTGGATAACCACTAAATGAAATAATGTTCTAGTAGCATGGAGCGGGTCAGCCCAGAAAGCAAGCGCCGATGGCAAACCGAGGATACGATTAAAAGTGGTGGTCAATGGGCGATAGGAGCGCGGCTTTCAAGCCGCTTCCGCGTGGAATCGAAAATAGCCGTCACCGCAAGGAAAACGCTTCTTGGCCAGCTACCTTGAAGCGGGACAAATCCCGCGCTTCTGACCAATCACCTCTTCCTGACCAACACCGCCTTCAAATCCATCACCCGCCCCGAGGCTTTTTTCATCGCCTGCACCCTAAACGTCGTCTCCCCTTTCGGCAGCGTCAAAACCCCAGCCTGACGCACCTCCCATTCCATCTCATAAACCTCCTCCCGCGGAAAACGATCCGGTGACGGCACCTGCCGGATTGGAGTGCCAGGAATAACCGTTTCCACCTGTGCCAGCCCAGCGCTGATTTTTACCGTCGATCCAGCCTCGGCTTCTGGACACAAAAATTTCAAACTCACCTCATATTCACCCGCTTCGGCGACATTGATTTTCCATTCCACTCTGGCCGCAGTATTGGTCCAATTGGTCAGCCACGCGTTATTCGGATGCCGACCGCTGAAATGCAGGTCGCCGCTAAAGACACTGTCCGGCGCCAATAATTCCACCGGATTTTGTTTCGGCGAACCGATCGTCGGCA
>CAIYOY010000288.1 GCA_903927905.1 uncultured Verrucomicrobiales bacterium
CGATATTCCAACAACGACGCCGACACGCGAGCGGTTAGACGTTTCCCGTTTCGTCCTCCGTAATGACGGCCCTCGTCTGGATCGAGTAAAACATAGTCTCCGGGTCGAATGGCATCATCAGCATAGTCTGGCACCCACCTGTAGATGTACACATTCTCTTTCCCTATGAGATCAGACAACAATTCGCCCGCCGGTTTGTCCGGGCCGTAAACCACCCGGTAAATCCGTCCGCAATGCAGCGGTTGCTCCAGGTTGCGCGCCTTGATCTGGCGGCGCAGATACGTGGTGACGAACAGCTTGTGCTCGATGTTTCCGCGGTACATGTCAACAATATACAACGCGCCGTCCGGCCCGTTCTTCAGGCTGACCGGGCGGAACCGCTCATCCATCGAGCCGAGAAATTCCGATTTCTCATACGCCTGCCTGCCAGTCATGACCCCGTTGGTTTCGGTCAGGATGTCCCGTTTGATCATGTTCGCCGCCGGTTCGCAAACGAACGGGTTGCCCTGAAATTCCGCCGGAAAATTATCGCCGCGATAAATCACCGGTCCGCAGGCGGCGGTAAATTTTTCCAGCGTGCCGTCGGGCCGCAAAATGCCTTTGGAATAACCGCGATTGACCGCCGGAGTCATGCGCACCGGCCAAGTCAACTGGCTGCCGATGGGATCCACGTTCAAACCTTCCGACGAGCGGTAGTCCGGGTTGCGACGCAGATACGCGGACGGAACAAGATCAATGCGGAACTGGTCGCTGTTGGAATTATAAACCAGCCGCCCGTAATCATCTTGGGAAAGACCGAATTGCCCGCGCGTGGTCGTCGGTTCGCGCCGCCATTCGCCGTCGGTGTTGCGGAACCGCGTGGTGTGATCCGCGCTGTAAATCCAATTGTCCAGGCTCCACTGCATCCCGTTGGCGGTATGTTCGGGGCTGCGCGTGTTGCCGTAATCCTTGGCGATTTCGATGCGTTGTCCGGCTTTGTTGCCTTCCAGAATCGGATAAAACCACAAATGCGGCGGTTCCGCGACGAGCAAGCCGTCCCGCACCAACATCAACCCGCGCGGCAGATGCAAACCCGTGGCAAACTCGGTGCGCTTGTCCATTTTGCCATCGCCCTTGGTGTCTTCCAGGAAGACGATTTTCCCATTGAGCGCATCTTCGCCGTTGCCGTCCACATCCGGCATGTAACCGGTCATTTCGGCGACCCAAATCTTGCCGTCCGGAGCGATTTGCATGGCGACCGGGTCTTGGACCAGCGGTTCGGCCGCGACGACTTCCACGCGAAAGCCAGGCTGAAGGCGGAATGACTTCAATGCGTCTTCCGGCGACAAGACGGGCGCGGGCGGAATTTTGTCCAGCGGAATGGGATCAATTTGCGAGGTGCCGGGCGCATCCTTATGGTCGCCGAGTTGGGCCTGCAGCGAACCGGCGAACAAACCGCCGATCAATAAAAAACGAATTAACATATGAAAATCCTATACACAGCCAACCCGCAAAAAAATAAAAATGTGCTGGTTGTTTCCAGCACTGTCATGGGCGCTGCATGTTCAATTTGACGTATTCATCGAGCGTTGCGTTACAGAAATATGCGGCCTCGATTCAAGAATTGTCCTCCGCTGCTTTCACCGGTTTGGTTCCTTGGCCCCAATCGGCAATGGCAGGAGGTCTTGACCTGTCGAAAGTTTTTTTCCCTTGTCTGTTTGCGCCGGTGAAAATTTTCTATATTCTGGCTGCTTATCAAAACTCTTTTGCCAATCATTTTGGGATTATTGACTTTAAGTCCCGTATGTTTTGCTCATGGGGAAACATCCGTCACCATCGCGCGCAACGGAAAATCTTCCTGGCACATTGAGGCCGCTTCGCAAAGCAAACCCTGTGAATTTGCGGCGCAGGAATTGCAAAAATATCTGGAGCAGATGGGGAGCGGGCGTTTGCCGATTGCCCAGGGGAAACGCGGGTTGGCCATCGTCATTGGGTTGCGGTCAGAGCTATTGCCCGTGGACCAGGCGCTCTTGCCGACGCGGAAGGAAGGGCACGATGGATATGCGGTGGTGATCAAGCATAACCGTTTGAAACCGGATCGGATCGTGATCGCGGGCGACAATGATTGCGGGATGGTTTATGGAGCATACGATTTTTTGGAACACCTCGGTTGTTGCTGGTTTTATCCGACGGAAGATGCGCGCGATCCGGAAGTGGTTCCGCATTTGCAAACGGTTGCGATGGCTACCAATGCCTGGGCGGTGGCGTCGCCATTGACTTATCGGATTTGCAACGGGAGCGGCTGGTTTTTTGAAATGGAAGCGAAGGAGGCGATTCAGCAGATGGATTGGGCGATGAAAAATCGTTTCAACATGATGGGTTGGCAAGGCGAGGCGAGCAACGGCGGCCATTCGTTGCCGTGGCAGTACCAGCATTTGCGCACGACGGGGGTGCTGGCGGAATTGGAGAAACGCGGCATGACCCTGCATGGCCCGGCCCATTCGTTTGATCAATTCCTTAAAACGGACGATTATTTCAAAAACCATCCGGAATGGTTTGGGATGCGCAACGGAAAACGCGTGCCACAAAGCGCGCAAGGAGCGCAATTTTGCTGGTCGAATCCCGAGGCTCGCAAGCAATACATCCGCAATGCCGAAGCGTTTATCACCAATGCGCCTCTGATTCATATTTTTTGCAGCCTGCCCTTCGACGGTGGTCCAGCGTGCGAATGTGAAGAGTGTAAGAAAATGAAACCGAGCAACCTCCTCATGCTGATCATGAGCGAGATGATCGAGCGGTTAAAAGTCAGCCGCTCCGATGTGGTGGTGGAAGCGACCGGCGGTTACGGTCCGGCCACGGAGCCGCCGACCGACTTGAGCCTCATCCATCCCAAACAGCGCATCGTCTGGGCGCACTGGGCGCGGTATCACGGAGAGAGCTATGACGACGACAAATATCCGCTCAAACCGAACCTCGAAAAATGGCGCAAAGCGGTCCATAACCAGATCAGCATCTGTCAATATTACACCGATAATTTTGCCGAGCCATGGGTGATGGCACCGTTCGCTTTCGCGATGGAAGGGGACCGCCGCTACTTTCTCCAGCACCACATTGATTCCATCTACCTGCTGATGTATCCGCGCGGCGATTGGTGGAATCATTCGCTGAACGGGTATCTGGCAGGGCGCTGTTTTTACGATATGTCATTGAGCCCGTATGATCTGATCCAGGATTACGCGCTGCATTATTACGGCAAGGACGCCGGCCTGTTGCTCGGGAAATATTTTGAAGAATGGGCGCGTCACGTTGATTTGTCCTATCACATTCGCGGTGAATCCACCGACCAGGACCGCGCCACTCTCGCCGCCGAGCGGAGAAATTGGATTGAACCAGCAATAGCGGCGGCCAAGGGCGATTCCATCCTGTCGTATCGTGTGGAAAAAGCGGAAAAACTTTTCACCCTCGCGGAGAAATTGATGGAAATGCACCGGCAGCAAGCCGAAATAAAAAACGCCCGTCATGCCGGAGATTTAAAGAAAGCCGCCGATCTCCTCCAAAAATCCCGCGCCTACACCGACCAAGTCCTCGCCTGCTTTTACACGCTTGCCGACCTGAACCAGGGCTTGATGGATCGCAAAGAAGTGCCGACCTTTATCCGGATGAATCTGAAGAATTGGATAGATGACGAGGAGAAGAAATTGGGTGACGCCGCGAAAAAATGAACAGCCTGCTCATGTTCTCGAAGTTGATCGCGCTGCTTTATGGATTGGTTTCTGAGCCTACGGGCTGATCAATCGAAAAAAAACGTTATTTGTGCCCAGCGAAAGAATTAATTGATTGGTGCCATTGACCACGTTGGTGGGACTGTTATTGGCCACCCAGTTGGTTGTGGTCAGATCGGTATTTTGTTGCAGATGGAAGCCGGTGGCGGAGGCTGGCCAGCTAAGAATGGCGGCGTTATTGGTTTTTTGAATAGTCAATTTGGGTGGGGGCATAAACGCGATGCCGTCAATCCGCAGAGGCGTCGCGCCGATGTCTGTGACGTTTCCGGACGGATCAATGGTTACCAGATGAGGTGGGGTTCCGAGATTTATGCCATAGAGCGTGTTCCCATTGAAGGCGAGCGCGCTATAGGAGGTATGGGCGCCTGCGGGAAGTGCAGGGGTCGCGATATTGCTGAATGCCCCAGTGGTCGGGTTATAGATTCCAAAGTTGGTTGAAACCGGGGTGCCGTAAAAAATGCCAGCCGGACTGATGGCCAGGCCGCCGCCCGAGGTGAAAGTGAGGCCCGAAGCTCCGATCATGGTGGCTTGGGCGGTGTTGGGATTGATCGAGAATAGCGCCGCCTGGGCTGATGAACCAACCCCGTAAAGATTACCGGAGGAGTCAAATTTAATATCAGCCATGGTGTTATTATTGATGCCGGTATTATAGTCGCCAATGACGGTGACCAAGGCGGTCGCGGGATTAATGGTGACCAGCAAATGCCCGGTATTGTTACCCGTTGAGCCATAAAGAACCCCGGTGGCCGGATGAAACGCCAGCCCGGTCATGGCATAATTGCTTCCGTTGGAATCATTCAGTGGGCCAACGTCCTGGATGGAACTGCCGGTGGCGGGGTCAAGTATCCACAATTCGCCGCCTCCGCCGGAAGAAGTGGATCCGTATAAGGTCGAAGCATCAACCTTGGTGACTGACAATAGAACCAGAGTGCAGAGTAGAGTATGAGTTAGTTTCATGCTAAACCTTCTAACCCTTGATATTGATAAAATCAACCTCCTATCGCATTTTATTGGTTTGGATTTTTTTGGAACTTTTTGGCGTTCGCTCTGATTTCGTCCCGATTGCTGACTGCAAAAAGATGATCAATTCAAGGGGTGAGCATGAGAACACGATAAAATCGTGCCATCGCGTCGGTGTTTATGTTGGTGAACGAGATGACAGAGTTAGTGGTGGAAAGAATCCCACCCAAATCGGTCCAATTTGGAAGATCCAAATTGGTGCTGGATTGAACCTGATAGTTCTGGCCCGCCACCGCGTTCCAACTAAAGCTGATCGTCTCGTTATTGGCCGTCACCGTTTGCAGCCGGAAAGGGGGCAGGAAATAATTATTGATGGCGATGTCATCCAGGTACCAACCTTCGGTGTTGTTGAAGCTGGCGTTTACCGTGTCGAACCGCCAGCGCAAGCGAATGGTTGACCCGGCAAAGGCGGACAGATCAACCGAATTTGAAACCCACAATCCCGAGGTTTCATTGGTCAGCACGCCGAGGCTGTTCTTCGTGGCAATGGTTGCATAGGACGCGCCGTCGTTGGTGGAAACTTCCACATCCACCAGGTCATAAATCGGCGTGGCTTCGACGGAAAGCAGGTAATTGAAAGACAAATACACCAGGCCGCCGGAGGGCAGGGTGACCGGAGGGGAGATGACCGCTCCCCCGTTTTGGATGCCGTTGTTATACGTGCCGCCGCCGGCGGGCCCTTCATTCTGGCCATAATACAGGCTGGTGCTGGCGCTGTGTCCCGGATTCGAGGCGCGACCCACGCTCAAATGCCAGAGCCCGTTGCCGCTGCCAAAGTTGTTGTCAAGGGTGAATCCTTGCAGGCCGCTTTCAAAGTCAACCGCCAGCAATCTGCTGTCAAATGGCACGACCGTCATCACTGCGTTGGAACTGCCCAGCGTGCCGTAGGTGTTGCTGACCAGGCAACTGAACCGGCTGCCGAAATCCGACAACTGGACATTGTTAATGGCGTAACTGGAATCAGTCGCGCCAGCGATGGGCGACCCGTTCCGGCTCCATGAATAGTTCATCGGATCAGTGCCCGAAGCTGTTACGGCGAAGACCCCAGTGCCTCCGGTGACCACGGCCTGACTGGCCGGTTGAACGCCAATCATCGGGGGTTGCGGCGGACAAGAGCCGTAGGTGGTGAAGTCGCTGGCTATAAAATTGGCCTGCTGGCCGTCCCCGGACGACAAACCAACCAGCCCGGTGGGAGTGTTCAATCCCAAATAAGTGATCCTGATTCGTCCGTCGAAAAATAATTCAAATTGGAAACTGTTGGTCTGAGTGGTGGAACCGGCAATCGGCACGCCTTGGAAGGTAATGGCCACCCGGTCGGAAAGCTGTTTCCAAGTCACCGTTCCGCCGGCTTTTGGATTCAAATCCCGATACAGGGCCGAAACCCGCGGGAGCAGGAAATGGTTGGCGTAGGTTGGGCTGCTGCTGCTATCGCCCGAATTCATGGTCAGATAGCCATTACTGCCAATAAAGATCATGCCGGCTCGGGTCCGGTAAATGGCGGCCGTCTTGCCGTCGGCGAGAGCGAATGATGAAAAGCCGTCGTTGGCCATATTCACAATCGTTCCGCCAGTGGGATCCGTGAGGAAGGCGGTGACCGTTTGGTTGCAGACACTATAGAAATTCGTGCTGCCATCCGGCGTAAAGGTATAGGCATGAAAAGCCAGGTTGGTGATGCTGGCCCCAAATAATTCAGTAAAATAATCCGACGGCAGGATGATCGCCGTCAGCACGGCATTGGCACTGAGGACACTGCCAGAGGCATTGCTGACCAGGCAACTGAACTGGGTGCCGCTGTTCGTCAACTGGGCATTATTGATTGTGTAATTGGAATTGGTGGCTCCGGCGATGGCGGCTCCGTTCCGCTGCCATTGATAGCTCACTGAGGTCGGACTCGAAACCGCCACACTAAAGGTCGCGCTCGCGCCCACCCCCACCGTTTTGCTGGCCGGTTGCCTGGTGATGATTGGGAGAATTAATTGAACCGTCAGGACCGCGTTGGAACTGAGCGAAGGGCCGGATGCGTTGCTTACCAGACAACTAAACAGGCTGCCGCTGTCCGCCAATTGCGCGTTATTGAACGTGTACTTGGAATTGTTGGCGCCGGCAATGGCCGCCCCATTCCGTTGCCATTGATAGCTCAATAATGGTGTCTGACTCGAAACCGCCACGCTAAAAGTCGCGCTTACGGTCACTGCCACTGTTTGACTGACCGGTTGCGTGGTGATGGTTGGGGGAATTAACTGGACAGTCAGGATTGCATTAGCACTGATCTGAGTGCCGGCTGCATTGCTGGCCAGGCAACTAATCTGGCTGCCGGAGTCGGAAAATTGGACATTGTTGATGGTGTAGCTCGTATTGGTGGCTCCGGCGATGACCGTTCCATTTCGCTCCCAGAAAAAACTCGAGGGTGGCCAAGCCGTGGCACCCGCGCTAAAAGCCGCGCTCGCGCCAGCCGGCACCGTTTGGCTGACCGGTTGGGTGGTGAAGGATGGGGGAGTGGGCAGGAGGAAGATGCTGGCATTGTCCATGGCAAAATAGGGCTCGCTGATGGTTCCGTAGCCGGGATGCAGTGTGCCTCCGGAGGCGATGAATTGCACGGAAGTGATGGCCGAGTAATTGAACTCAATCAAGGTCGGAGCAGCCGCGCTCAAGGTGTAGAAGTTATCGTAGGTCAATGTGCCCCCGTTATAGCCCTGCACTTCGACTTGTAAGCTATCATTGAACGCCGCAGTCAGATAGGCGGAGAGAAAGTTAAATGGCGTGGCGAAGTTAATTGAGGTCTGCGCCGCACTGCCGCCATAAATGACATTTCTGGCTGAGACGACGCCGGCGGTATAACCGTTCGGTGGCGAATAAGTCTGCCCATTGAGAGAATAAAAGCCAGTCCAAGTCAGATTGTGGTAACCAGCCGGCACAACCTGACCGTTGCCCGCCAAATCGTCGAAGGTGATCAACTCCGGTGTTCCCGCCACGAAGGTCACGGTGGCATTGGAACTGAGCATGGTGCCCAAAGAATTGCTGACCAAGCAACTGAACTGGCTGCCGGAGTCGGCCAATTGGAGATTATCAATGGTGTAATTGGAATTGGTTGCCCCGGCGATGGCTGTTCCATCCCGTTCCCAGAAGTAGTTCAAGGGCAGGGTGCCGATGGCATTGACCGTAAAAGTCGCCCCGCCGCCTGTCAGGACAATTTCATTCTGGGGCTGGAGGAGGATGGTGGGCTGGCCGGTGGTGGGTGTAAAAGCCAGAAGAAAAGTCAGGCTTCCACCTGTGACGGCAGCTCCTCCGGCCAGAAAAAAGCTGGTGGTGCCTGCTGTGACCGAGTTGGAGAAACTGGCACTGGAAGAACCGACATTACAGCTCATGGGTGTGAGCGACTCGCACGTTCCGCTGAAAACCCCCAAACCGGGGCTAAAGCCGCTGCCAAATGCGCTTACCACCAATTGCCCGTCGGTCGGCGCGGTAAAACGATACCATACGCCCTGGTCGAAATGGTCCACACAGTCCGGGACCGGATCACCGGCGGATGTGGCATTGGTGGTGGTTTGCGTATTTATATAGTTGTTGACAGAAATGTCGATCGCTCCGCTGCATAGATCATTGATCGCCTTTGGGATGACCGTGAGCATGGCAGCAACACTGGTGGCTGATCCGTTGGTGTTTGTGACCACGACACTATAGGAACCGGATTGATTCGTCGCCACGTTGCTCAGAGTCAGTGTGGCATTGGTGGCATCAGGCAGGCTGTCCGTGTTAAAAAACCATTGATAAGAGAACGGTTTCCGTCCCACGACCGCCACGCGGAAACTCGCGGTTCCACCAACTAATAAACTCACGTTCGTTGGCTGGCTGGTAATGGTTGGCACCTCAATGATGTTCAGGGTAAACGTGCGGCTGACCCCGACCCCATCGTTCAGATTCGTGAACCAAACCTTCGCGCTATGCGTCCCAGCCACCAGATTGCTCGTGGCCGCATTAAGACTGACGGTCACGCTCGACGAAGGTCCACCCCGCGTCAATGTCCCGCCGCCGTTAGGGGAGATGTCGAGCCAGGGGACGGTGTTGCCCAACGTCCAGATCAGGTTGTTTGTCCCTGTGTTGGTCAAAGTTAAAGTCAGCGTTGTGTTGGCGAACGGCCCAGTCGGGCCACCGCTGACGGTAAAGCCCGTGACCGGCGAGATGGACAAAGCATCGGGCGTGGCCAGGGCATTGATCAAAGCTTGTCCGTTCGGCGAGCCCCAGCCAGTGGCCAGGTCATACCCGGGGACGGCTATGAATTGGGTCGGACTGGCGCTGTTGGTGTTGGCTCCAACCGTGATGTCATGAAACGCCTGACTGTAACCCGATTCCAAACCGATGGCAGAAATCGCCGGATTGATAAATCCCACCGGCGTCCGCCCACTGGCCGCTGCCTGCTGATTGACCAGCGCCATAAACCCGGCCCACAACGGTGCAGCGCAACTCGTGCCGCCCACAGTCAAATCTATGCCATCGGCGCGGACGTAAATGTCGTCTGCGGTCAAAGCCACATCGGGCACATTGCGCATGGTGGTCGAACCCTGGTTATTCGCCATGCTGATGTTGGTTTGCCAACTGGGAATCGGATATTGCGTGCTGATCCCGCCCCCGCTGCCGATGTCGTTGTCCCTGTTCCAAACTTCCTCTGAAACCCAGGGGCCGCCATTGGTGCTGGTGGTCAATAGTGTTCCCCCCACTTGCGTGATGTAAGGAGAGTCACCGGGAAAATCAATCAGTCCGGTAAACGCATCATGGTCGCCCGAGGCGTTGAAAAAGGATTGGCCCTGCGCGATCATTTGTTGAAAAATCCCGTCCGCCACCGGGCTTTTCAACCCATTGGGCTGATACCACGAACAACTCAATTGTTTGGCCTGATTATCGGTGGCCATGCGGTTGAGCAGGTCGTACCAGTCGCCCGTTGGGCCCGCTTCATAGACGATCACTTTGTTCAAGCCGGGTGCCATTGAGATCGTCATTTCAATATCCAGACTCACCTCCACCTCCCCGCCTGTTCCGGTCGGGGCGCCATTGAATCCGTCCAGCAATACATTCGTCACCGTGACATTTGGCAGCCCGGCCTGGTTCTCGTAATTCGTGATGTCGCTCGCCGTGTAACCATCAAACTGTAGCAGTCCCACCGACTGGCCCGCGCCGGTCAGCGAGGTGTCGGGAACATAAGCCGCCCGGAAGTCATTACCCATGTAACCGCCATTTGTCCCGGAGCCTGCATTGGGCTTGGTGGTTTGATTTTTGTTGGCGGGCTTCACTTTAAACCTTGGCTTCGGCAGCGCGTAATTGTTCAGCCCGCTGACCTGAAGAATCGGGACCGCCAGTTCAACCGATGGTTCTACATCCGGCGCAAAAAAAGTCCGGTTCTCCTTTGGATGCTGGTATTCGTGCAGCACCACGTGAAAAGCTTTTTCCACCGTTGCCGCAGGCGCGCTTACGTCCAGCAACGCCCGGTTGGGATGTTTTGCCGTGACGGTGAGTCCATGAGCCAGCGCAAAATTGGACACGGCCTGATAATCTTCCCGGCTCGGCCCAAACCGTTCCGTGAACTGTTCCGGTGTCAAATAATGACGATACTCCGGGCTGCCAGGATCATAAAGCCGTTCCAACAAATTCGTCAGCCCTTCCCGATTGCGCAATGGCAACCCAATGGCCAGCCGCAAAACATTCGTCCCGTGCAGCCGTCGTAACGGGGTTAAATGGTCCATCGCGGCAGATCGGTGCCCGGGCAGTGACTGTAATTGATTTGGTTGAGCCGATATGACCCAGGGAAGGCAAAAAAACGCACCGACAATAAGCCCGATTTTCATGCTCCCAACAGACTACAAATTACACTGTCTCTGTCAAGGATGATTGATCTCCCGCCACGACTTAATCCCAATCACCGGCAGCGCAAACTCAAAAGCCTTTTCCCATTCCGGCGTATCGGCTGCGCGGAAGACTTCGTAAATGGGCTTTTTGCTAAAAGGTTCTGCGATGGTGCCTTCCTTGTGCCGCCAGAGGCCGAGGTTGAGGCCGAATTCGGAGGCGTTGTCCACATGGCGGTGCAGGATGAAGGCGTCCACGCCATTGAGATTCACGATTTTCCGCCAGGCATAACAATACGCGGCCGCCTGTTGAGTTTCACTTTCCGCCGTCGGATTGGAATGGAAACCTTGCTCGGAGAGGATGACGCGGCGCGGGATGCCGGTTTTTGGCCGGTTACTAAATTTCGGCGATGACAGGACGGAGGATTGCGGCGGATAAAATAGCATCTCTGGGCGCCGCAGATAACGTGGCAGCATTTCGATGTTCTTGAAGGTGATGCGTTTGGTGTCATCTGAATAAGTCGCGGTCTTGTCCAGCCAGGTGCGGCAGTCCATCAGATTTTCCGGGTACGGATGGAATGCAATGTTCCAATCGAAATCCCCGCCCGCCTTGCTCAGTTTGTTCATGTAATCCACAAAGGGCCGCCCGGCAAAAGACTGTGAATCATCGCCGCCGGCATAGTGAATGTTCCAATGATGTTCCAACGAAATAAAAACTCGCGCGCTGGTGGAAAATTTCCGCACGGCGTCATGGCAAATGCGCACGGTGTGGAGATAATCGCGGGCGAATTGTTCCATGGTCACGTGCCCCATGTTGGCCCATTCCCAGTGGGAATTGACTTCGTTGCCGACGATGTAATTGGCCACACGGCCCTGCGGATAACCCGGCGTGGAATAACGCGCGGCCAGAAATTCAATCCATGCTTTAAACCAGGTCAACCCTTCCGGCGTGGAAGTGTTGAAGGCGCTCAAGTGATGCGGGGCGTCAATAGCATAGCTGGGATGCAAAAGAAATTTTTTATCCGACTCGGAGTTTTCATAGTTGAGCAATATCAGGGTGACGACCGCCCCGGCATCGGTCAAAGATTTGACATGATGATCAAGCGAGACAATGGCTGGCCGACTGAACCAGAAGTCGCGGCCATCCATGGTCCATTTGAAATCATTCGGCGCGGGATGCAGCGTGATCGAAGTGCCGAGGTCGAAATTGAATGCCGCCTGTTTGACGCCGAGGGCGATGGCATCGTCCAACATCTGCACCTGCAAACCTTTTTTGCTGGTGGTTTTGGGATAAGGATCAGTGTTTTGCCCGTGGCAATCCAGCAGCAAAAGGAACAACGGAATTAAAAATTTCAGACGATACACGTTTTACAGACGAAGCAGAATGCGGCGTATTCGCTTTTTCTATTTACGGTTTGAGTTTATCCAGCTTCACCGCTTCCGTCCACATTTTTACACCGGTGCCATCCCGCTTCGCATAAATATTTTTGAGCCAGTTCTCGTTGTCCGTCTTTTCAAAATCCGTGCGGAAATGCGCCCCTCGACTGTCCTCACGCATCAATGCACTGCGGGCGATCAAATCGGAAGCGACCAACATGTTGCGCATGTCCAGCGATTGTTGCCACGTCAGGTTGAACAGGCGATTAGCCCCGACCGAGGTTTCTTCGTTGCGCTTAGTGAGGTCACCAATTTGTACGATGGCCTGCTTGAGCTTTGGCCCTTCGCGCACGATGCCGACCCGGTCCCAGGTGACTTTGCCGAGTTCATCCCGCAAAGTCCATGGGCTTTCTGCTGGTTTACGATTCAAAAATTTTTCCGCGTCAGCGAGTGCGGCGTCAATTTGCGTTTGCTGCGGTTCAACGATGTCAGCCTCCTTGACCCAATCCGAAACGGCATCGCCAACACGCGCGCCATAGACGGTGGATTCCGCCACGCCATTGCCGCCGAGACGATTGGCACCATGCACGCCGCTGGAATCTTCCCCGGCGGCAAACAATCCGCTCAAATTGGTAAACCCATCACGATTAATCCGTACGCCGCCCATGTTGAAATGTGCCGTGGGACAAACCTCAACGCGTTCGCGGGCCAGATCATAACCGATGCGTAAACACCGGTCGCGCATCCCGGCGAAATTCTTTTCCACAAATTCCGCGCCCAGATGAGTGACATCAATCAATACCGCGCCGTTCTTTGTCCCGCGCCCGGCCATGATCTCCATGTAGCCCGCACGCGAAACGCGGTCGCGCGTCGAGCGTTCCTTTTTCAACGGATCATAATTTTCCATGTAACGTTTCCCCTCGCCGTTATATAGATACGCACCCGCGCCGCGCAAACCTTCTTCCAGCAACGCGCCATTCAAACGCGACCCCGGCACCACCATCCCGGTCGGATGAAACTGCACCATCTCCATGTCCATCAAATTCGCTCCAACGCGATAGGCCATCGCAATGCCATCACAGGTTTTTTCCTGGGCGCACGCCGCCCGCTGATACATCAACGGACCCGCGCCAGTCGCCAAAATCACTGCCTTGCTCTTGACTGTGATATAAACGCCGCGCTGAATATCGAGCAGCACCGCGCCAATGACGCGTTTGCCATCGGAGGAAGTCAACAATTCCAAACCGCGCGTGTATTGCAGGCATTGTATGTCCGCCGCAAAAATCTGGTCGCGCAACCGCGACATGATTTCAATCCCGGTCAGATCGCCGACATGCACCGTGCGATCAAAACTTTGTCCGGCAAAAGCCTTCTGATGGATCTGCCCGTCCGCCGCGCGATCAAACAGGCAGCCGATTTTATTTTCCAACTCGCGGACGATGCGCGGCGCATCCTCCACCAGATGCCAGGCCAAATCTTGGTCATTAAGAAAACTGCCGCCCTTTACCGTGTCTTCGAAGTGCGCCTGGAGTGAATCCTTGGGATTCAGCGCGACATTGTAACCGCCCTGCACCATGCGCGTGCAACCGCTCTTGCCCAGCATCCCTTTTGACACCAGCAAAACCTTCTGTCGCGGATCGCGCCAATGCGCATGCAACGCGGCCATCAGCCCCGCGCCGCCAGTGCCTAGGATTAAAATATCGGTACTGAGTTGTTCGGCGGTCATAAATATCTGGTTGGACGCGCCTTTCTATTCACGCGATAACGTCCGCTGTCTTCTTTGATATGAAAACCGATTTCCTTATGTGGAACTTCCGGCGGAGCCATCAACTGCCGGATGGCTTCAAAAAGATTTTGGATATTGGCGTCCTGGCCTTCGACTTTTTTCTCCAGATCGGCCAGTTTATGGGCCAATTCCTTGTGCAAAGACAAAGTTTCACGCAGTTTCACGAATGCCCGCATGATGGCGATATTTACCTCTACTGCACGGGTGCTCTTTAATACCCCGGAAAGCATCGCCACGCCTTGTTCAGTAAAAGCATAGGGAAGATATTTGATATTATGTCCGCGCTTCAAGATTCCAAATTGGAATCTTGAAGCATCTGCCTCATCCACAGTGAGTTGGAACATAAAATCATCTGGAAAACGGGCAATATTTCGTTGGACAGCCTTATTGAGATTGCTGGTCGTTACGCCGTAAAGCACCGCCAAATCACGATCCAGCATCACCTTCTGGCCGCGAATCACCAGAATGGATTCTTCAATTCTGACTGTTGTTGGAGATGGTGTCATTGTCATACAGAAGCAGCCTTGGTTGGAATTCTTTGGATTCTTAAGATTCCAAATTGGAATCTTAAAGATTTGACAGAGTTATGAGAGATGAATCTTTTCATGACGCCACCGTAGTCTCTTTTCGCCCAAAGACCTTCCCCACGATCTTCCAAAATTGACTGACCACCGCCAGCCTCTTTAACCGCTCAATAGACTGCGTCGGTGAAATACTGCGCGGACAAACATCCTTGCAATTCCCCAGCGTGTGGCATCGAAACGACCCCGCCTCACCCGAAACCACGTCCAGCCGTTCCTGCCGCCGTCCATCGCGCGGGTCGGCCACGAGGCCCAGCGCTCGATTCAGCGCCATCGGACCGACGTAACGTGGATTCAGCGTCACCACCGTGCAGGACGAATAACACGCTGCGCAATCAATGCACTGCGGCTGATGATTCAACGCCTTCCATTCCTTGCTATCGTGCGGGATACGGTAAAAATCTTTTGGGTCGAGGTCTTCGCGAGGAACAAAATGCGGCATCGTTTTTTTATAGGCCCCAAAAAACGGCGCGAGATCAACCGCCAAGTCCCGCACCACCGGCAAATTTCGCAACGGTTCGATTTTTAAATCCTGACTGACATCTTTGATCAGCGTGCTGCAAGTCAGCCGTTCACGACCATTGACCACCATGGCGCAGGAGCCGCACATGCCGACGCGGCAGGAAAAGCGAAACGCCAAATCCGGCACCGGCCCGCGTTGCAGGGCAAAGAGCGCATCGAGGATGCTGGCTTGTTCCGCCATCTCGATCTCGTAACGATCGAATTGCGCAGGCTGGCCAGTTTCGGGCGCAAGGCGCTGGATTCGGACAGAAACTTTTGGCATAAGATGATGAATCTTAGGGACGGAAAAAAACGCTGGCAAATGGAATTTTTAAAAAGCTTTCCATCGGATATAAATTGTTCTTAGCTATCACTCCATTTTACCCAGACATGAGAGCTATTTTTATTGCGGCGGGGCGCGGCTCGCGCCTGATGCCCACCACGGCCGAAACCCCCAAATGTTTCGCCGAAATACAGGGAAAACGAATGTTAGATTGGGGCGTGGAAGCGTTCAAGGCCAACGGCATCACCGACATTTGTTTCATCGGCGGTTACCAGATCGCCAAGGTGAAATCGGATTATCCGCACTTCACCTTCCGCGAAAATGCCGATTGGCAGAATAATAATATTCTAATGTCTCTGATGTTCGCCGAAGACCTGATGGACAAACCGTTCATCTGCTGTTACTCGGACATTCTTTTCACCGCCGATGTGGTGAAACGCCTTTTAGCCAGCCCCGGCGATATCGCCCTGGCCGTGGACACGCGCTGGAAAGATCGCTACGTCCATCGCTCCAATCACCCGCCGACCGATGCCGAAAAAGTGACCGTGGCCAATGGCCATGTGTCCCGCGTACATCGTGGAATCGAAACCGATCTGGCCCACGGCGAATTCACCGGCATCGCAAAATTTTCCAAAAAAGGCGCGGACGATCTGCGGAAACATTTTCATCAAACCCGCAAACAGTATGCGGGCAAACCATTCCGTGAAGCCGCCATTTTTGAGAAGGCTTACCTGATCCATCTCTTGCAGGACATGATCGAGGCGGGCGCAAAGATGGTCCATGCCGACACGCCGGGCAACTACATGGAAGTGGACACGCAACAAGACTTCGAACTCGCCCAGAAATATTGGCAAAAATAAATCAATCAAAACTGAAACTGATCAATTTACAGTGCGGCGGAGAATGCTGCTCCCCTCTCCTCGGAGGAGAGGGGTTGGGGGTGAGGACGAACTTTCTCCGCATAGCGCTAATTTAATTTTTTAATTATGGCAAAAATACTTTTCCCAACTTCAGTCGTCGGCTCCATGCCGCGTTCAAACTTTGTTCAGGACCTCATTAACGATCGCCCGCCGCTTTCGGTCGAGCAATATGAGAAGGAAATGGACGCCGCCATCCGTTACATCGTCGCCCTTCAGGAACACGCCGGATTGGATGTTGTCACCGATGGCGAGTGGCGCCGTAAATCCTATATCGGCGTTATCGCTGAACTCGCGCACGGCTTCGAACTCGGTTACAATCCCGCCGACGGCCGCCCCTGGACCGTTGTCACCGAAAAGCTTTCACCGAAGACCTCCGGCTTCATCGCGAAAGAAGTCACCTTCCTGAAAAAAATCACAGGTCGCCTGATCACATCCACCCTGCCGTCACCTGCTTTGCTCGGCGAACGCATGTGGCACCCAGAGAAATCCAAGAAAGCATATCCCAACCGCGACGACTTTGTGCGCGATTGCGTCCCCATCCTGCGAAAAGAACTCGAACTCATCAAAGCCGCCGGGGCCGACATAGCCCAGATAGACGATCCGCACCTCTGCCTCTTCGTGGACCCGCAAGTCCGCAGCCAATATCCCAACGCCGATGCCGCCGCTGATTTTTCCGTGGATATGGTCAACGCTGTTGTGAACAACATCAAAGACATCAAGCTCGCCGTCCACCTCTGCCGCCGCGCCGGCGCTCGCGTCCGTGGCGAAGCTCAATTCCAAGGCGGCTACGACCCCATCCTTTCGCAGTTAAACAATTTAAAAGTCCACCATCTCACCATGGAATTCACCGCGCCCGGGGCAGGGGACATGGCCGTGTTCAAAAAACTCCGCGAAGATTTCGAGATCGGCCTCGGCTGCGTCAGCGTCGCCCCCGGCCAGATTGACTCCGCCGAAACCATCGCTGCCCGCGTCCGCCAAGCGGCCAAATTCCTCGCCCCCGAGCGTATCACGTTAAATCCTGATTGCGGTTTCGCCCCCGGCTCGGGCGCGGTCGTGAGCATGGACGAAGCCTACCAAAAAATCCAAAACGAAGTCGCCGCCGCCAAACTACTGCGCGAAGAATTTAATAAATAAATCGTAGCAGTCGAGGTAACGAGACTCTAACTCAATTTTGAGGTGCGATGCCCAAATCATTGGGACGCCGAATTTTAAATTGATCCGAATACTTGTTTGACAAGAATATTTACACGCTCAAGACTCCTCAAGATGAATCTTTTAAGTGACTTGGTATTTCGCATCCTTTCTGGAGAAAAGCGCAGAAAGGCGACTCCGACCGAGTTGCGCTGGTATAGCGGAGCATTTGCTTTAATTCCTGTTTATTTTGGGCTTGTTCCTCAGATCGAAAAAATATTACCACACGGTTCCAGTCCATTGACTGTGGCGCTTTCTATATTGGGTTGTGTAATAGTTTCCTTCTTATGCCTTTTTGTCTGGGCCAAATTTGTTCCAGCAATGCTGTCTTGGCTTCTTGCTGCGATAAGTTGGGCGGTTATTCTCTGGTTGGTTTTCACTGGCAAGTTATTTTGATCCTCTGAAATATGAAAAATCTCACCCGCTTATTCTGTTGCCTGCTCCCGGCCCTGCTTCTCACCGCCATCGCTCGCGACTCCACCCCGCCACCCGTCCGGCCACCCACCACCCCTGGCACGCCCACTCTCATCGCCGCCGGTCCCAAAGCAAAATCCCTCGCCAAATCCGCCCTCAAGAAAAAATCCGCCCCCGCCGATGCCGCCGCCAATCCGACCGAAGCCGCCCCCGGCGCCAATCCACCGCCCGACGTGGATGGCAATTTCCTCATCGGCCCGACTTACGTGCGCGCACCGGAACTGACTGAAAACCCAAACGTCCCGCACGGCAAAGTGCAACAATTCACAATGAACTCCGCCGACAGCAAATTCTACCCTGGCATTCGTCGGGATGTCTTCGGCACCGTTGACCCGCACAATCCCAAAACGTTGATTGTCGAAACCCATCCCGCTCCCTATGAGCGCACCATCACTGTTTACATCCCCAGCCAATACGTTCCCGGCATGACCGCTCCACTCATGGTCACGCACGACGGTCCGGGCCTGGGTCGGCCCGACACTACCCTGCCACGTATTCTTGACAATATGATCGCCCAACACCGGCTCCCCGCGTTGATCCTCGTGATGATCGCCAACGGAGGCGGCGACGCCCAGGGCAACGAACGCGGCCTCGAATACGACACCATGTCCGGAAAATTCGCCGAATTCATCGAAGCCGAAGTCCTGCCCCAGGTCGAAAGCCATTACGCCGTCAAACTTTCGAGCAATCCCGACGCTCGCGCCACCATGGGCACTAGTTCCGGCGGCGCGGCCGCTCTCGCCATGGCCTGGTATCATCCCGACTTATATCATCGCGTTGTCAGCTACTCCGGCACCTTTGTCAATCAACAATGGCCTTTCAATCCTGAAACTCCCGACGGTGCCTGGGACTTCCACGAAAAACTCATCCCCCAAAGCCCTCGCAAACCCATCCGACTCTGGCTCGAAGTCGGCGACCGCGACCTTCTCAACCCCAACATCATGCGCGACAACATGCACGACTGGGTCGAAGCCAACAACCGCATGGCCACCGTCCTGCGAGCCAAAGGCTACCATTATCAATACGTCTATGCGCTCAATGCAGGACATGGTGCCGGCCCTGTCCGCAACCAAACCCTTCCTGAAGCGCTGGAGTGGGCGTGGCAGGAATATCCAAAAAAGTAGAACGGCGTTTCCAGCCTGTTCTGGAATTTAGGATTGATCAGGTTCCTATTCTTGAAGTCCCACAACGATTGCTTGACCTGTTGACAGCAACCTCGTAACGTCGGAAAATTATTTTACTTATGAACCCAACCGAAAATCAGGACAAAGATTCAGCCCCAGAAGATGCCGCCGCGAAATCCCGTTCTGATCGTGTGACTGTGGTTGCGTGGATGGCCGGGGTGGTGGGCGTAGTAGCGTTGGGCAACTTGGGAAACGCTTCCGTTGGCATGGGCATTGGCGTCCTTGGAATCGCCGGCATGATTGCGTTCGTCAGTTACATGATCTTGCGGGACAAATAATTTTTCATTATGAAATCTTATCTGATCACCCCCGGCGGAATTTTTGCTCTGATGGCCGTATTACACATCTGGCGCGCTATTGCCGAATGGCCTCGGGCCACGCCAAGCTTTGGCTTTATCCTGGGCATGACCGCTCTGGTTGCCATCCCCGGTTTCCTCGCGTGGTGGGCCTGGCGTCTGTTGCGACGCTTGTCCGCAGAAGCTTCACGCTGAAAATTCCAATGATCCACCGGCGTTGGGGAGCTGTTTGAACAAATTCGCCGCAAGGCATCGTATAGTAGATGAGGCCGACAAGGTGGAACGCATTTGCCGGAAATTTTGGCGTAAAAGCGCCAAGCCGATCCCTCTATTCCTGATTGTCATGACCGCGCTTCGTTCCGCTGTGGCTATGGCTGCGTTGGTGACAACGCGGTTTATTGCGGCACGATGCGATAGAAACGGAACCCGTAATTGGTTCCGTCCGGATCGTGATAATTCAACACGCCGTCATTATTCAGCAGCGTGCCGACCGGCACCCAGTCAATCAAATCTGGCGAAGCCTCGATGGTATAAGTCACCCCGGCCTGCCCGGTCAGATTGACCACGCGATCACCCGGCGTGAGGGGCGAGGAAGGCGGCGGGTCAATTTGCGTTGAGGCCCCAAGACCGATGACCCGCTGCCCATAAATCGGCACATTGTAGCCATCAAACGAAGCCACCCCGGCAAACGTCACCGTCCCAGTCGTGCTGGTGGTTTTTGGTGTCACCTGATAGGTCAGGGTGCGCGGAGCATTGTCGAGATACACGCCCCATTTCACCAGATGCGTCACCGGGCAAAACACGCCGTCATCACTCACATTGGTCACCGCGAAACCCTCGGGCGGACGGTCCTGCACGGCATAAGCCATCGTATTGGACGGTGGCGTCACCGTGATCGTCACGGTGAAGGTGACCCCAGGCGCATAAGTCGAAGGCATCGTGCTGACCGCCACCGACGTTGCTGTATTAGTGACAAAAGGCACCCCGCCCAAAGCATCCGCGTTCGCCGTGGGCGGCGTCGCGTTATTCGGAATCCATTGCAGCGGCGGGTAAGGCGTGGGATACTGCGAACTGACGGTGTAACCGCCGCCGCTTTCCATCAGGAAACCGGCTCGTGTCAAGTAACTGATGGGCACCGGATAGGGCGCGGGCGTGATGACGGTGCAGCGCTTCCAGGCGTTGCTGTAAGCCGCCAATTCATCAAACGACAGGAACCAATCCGTGGGATTATTGTCGGCAGGGTGGGGCGGGGCCTGATTGATCGTATTGGCTCCGAGAATCGTGGACGGCGGACTGTCATTCGCCGTGGCCGTGCCGGTGAATGTTTTCGATCCGGTCTCGGTCAATGGCGGCGTTACTTCATAAGTCATCTTCCGCGCGTCATGCCCGGTGAACGGCCCGAAGGTCACCTGACCATTCGCATCCACCGATCCGCCATCGCTGATCGCCCCAACGGTCCAGCCCGCTGGCGGCAAATCGGATGCCGACCACACCGCCACATTAGTGGAAGGACTCGCCGCCAAACCCGCGACCAGCTTCACCCCGGGCACATACCACAACGGCAACGTCCGCGACACAAACGCCTGCGTTGTCACCGCCCGGATCATGATCGCCACCGGCGCTGAAACCGTCGAAGCCCCGCGACTGTCGGTCGCTCGCGCGGTCAACGAATAAGTTCCCGCTGCGGCATTGCTCCAAGTGACGCTGAAAGGCGCGTTCGTCGCATAACCGATCACATGGTCGCCTGCATAAAAACTGACATACGCCACCGCATCATCCGGATCAGACGCATCAGCCGAAATGGAAAGCGTGATCGGCCCGGTGAAAATCGAACCATTCGTCGGCGAGGTAATGGTTACTGAAGGCGGAATATTCGTGACCGGGGGCGGGGCGTTTGTCACATTAATAGTAACTCCGTCCGATTTCGTGCCGACACCGGCATTGTCCGTGGCCACAGCAGTCAAGACGTGCGAACCGACCGGTGGATTGGTCCAGACCAAACGATAATACGCGTCGCTGCCCGAGGTATTGGTGGTGGAGGGAGTGTAGCCGGTGCCGAGATCGGTGGTGTCGGCAAAAAATTCAACCGAAACCACGCGGCCATCGGTATCATGGGCGGTGGCGTAGATGAGGACATTCGTCGGGGTGACATATGAGGCCCCATTCACCGGGCTAACAATGTGGACCGTCGGCGGAATGTTGGTCGGTGGCGGTGCATTCGTGTCGTTATCCAAAATATTCACGACGGCTTCGCTTGGAGAGCCGATGGTGTAAGAAACAGGCGCACCCGGCGCGGGCGGATCGAGGATGGGGGACGGTTGCAGGTTAAGGACCACTGTTTCTGTCCCTTCCACCAAATTGTCGTGAATGGGTTGCACCACCACGCTGGCCGCGAGAGAACCGGCTGAAATGGTGACGGCCCCCGGGAGGTAGGTGTAATCCACTCCATTCGACGCCGTGCCCGACAAACTGTAAAATACCGTCAGCGGCGAATTCGTCCCGGTGTCGCGATAGACGGCAAAGACTCCGTTGTTGACAACAGTACTGTTGGCTGAAGGCTCGGCCGCTTCGGCATCAATGGCCACGACCGTCACCACCGGGGTGGGGGGTGGTGGCGGCGAAACAACCGAGATATGAATCGCTTCCGATCTTGTCTGTGCGCCAGCATTATCCGTGGCCAGGGCCGTCAGTGCATAGCTGCCGACCGGCGCGTTGCTCCAAGTCAGCGCAAAATAATTGCTCGTCGTCCCGGTAACTGGATAAGCATTCGTCGTTACGCCCAGGCTCGTGTCCCCGGCAAAGAATTCCACTGAAACCACATGACCATCACTGTCATTGGCCAGAGCGTAAAAGCGCACCGTGGCCGGACTGATGAACGTCGAGTTGTTGGTCGGATTCGTGATGCGTACCGTCGGCGGGACATTGGTCGGCGGCGGTGGCGGTGTGATCACGGAAATATTTATTGGTTCGGACGTGGTTTGCGCGCCGGAATTGTCCGTGGCCACAGCGGTCAAGGTGTAACTGCCAGCCACCACATTGCTCCAGTAGAGCGAAGAAAGATTGGTGGTGGAACTGGTTTGGGTATTGGTCACGATGCCCAGGCCGGTGTTGCCGACAAAGTATTGGACCGTGACGACATGGCCGTCGAGATCGGCGGCGGTGGCGTAGAGATGAATATTGGTCGGAGCGGTGAAGGCGGCGCCGTTGGTTGGACTGGTGATATGAACGGTAGGAGGGATATTGGGCGGTGGTGGATTGGTGTCGTTGTCCAAAATGGAAACGGTCGCCGAACTCGGAGAACCAATCGTGTAAACTATTCCCGGTCCGGCAATCGGCGAATCGGTCAGAGAAAGAACCACTGTTTCCGTCCCTTCCACCAAATTGTCATCTATCGGGACCACCAACACGCTTGTTGACAAACTTCCCGCCGGAATCGTGGCCGACCCCGGCAAGGTCGTATAATCCACCCCGTTCGAGGCCGTCCCGCTGATGCCGTAGAAAACTGTCAAAGAATTGTTCGTCTGGCCATTGCGCGAAACAAGAAAAACCCCGGTGTTGGTCGAACTCGTCGTCGGCGATTCCACGCATTGCGCGCGATAAGCCGTGATTGTTACCACGGGCGGCGGCAACGTTCCGGTGATGGTGATCGTCACTGGCGTTGAAGTGCTTTGCTTGTCATACGTGCCAAGAGCCTTGGCTGATAACGGGTAAGTACCGGGCGCGGGATTTGTCCAAATCGCCGAATAAATGCCGCCCGTCGTGGCGTTGGTCAGCGAAGTGATCACATTCGTCCCGTTAAGAAAATAAACCCGGGACACGCCCAAACTATCCGTGGCCTGCGCCTGCAACAATACGTTCGCCGGATAAGCAAAACTCGCTCCATTCGTTGGCTGCAACAGTTGCACCACCGGTGTCGGCGCATCATTGTCGGCGATATAAACCGTCGCGCTTGGCTGCGAACCGAACGAATAAACCGACCCATCGTTGGCAGGCAGCAAAGTGAGGATCACTGTTTCCGTCGGCTCCGCCAAACTGTCATCAATCGGTTGCACCGTGATGGTGGCATTGGTTGAAGTTCTCGGAATGGTGACAAAGCCCGGCAAGGTCACATAATCCACACCGTTGGAGGCCGTGCCGCTGATGGCATAGCGCACAGTGATGTCATTCGTATAAGACCCGCCGTACTTGGTGATGGTAAATGTTCCATTGCTCCCTCCTTCCGCCGCGTTGGGCTGGGTGGCGGTGATGTAGAGATAATTGGTGATTGTGGTGTTGGTTTGGGCTTGGAGGTTCGTGGCGATAAACATCAACACAACCAGAGCCAAAAGAAAAAATGGCCGGAGCCGAACTGCGTTAGTTTTCATGAGTCAAGACACCTTTCGCTGCTTAAGGGTTATTCTCTCTGGACAATGTATATACAATGTAATTCCGTGGAGAAAAAGCAAGTGAAAACATTTTTTTTGGGTGTGCGTTTGGAGGCACAGTTTTTTGGTAAAAAGGGCGTGTTTTGGAAGTTTTCTGGTTTGTTGTTGTGAAGGCGATGCCTCTCCTGAGCTTCTTTCCTTTATCGACTTGGTGGAATGGCAGGAATTACATCAA
>CAIYOY010000289.1 GCA_903927905.1 uncultured Verrucomicrobiales bacterium
GTTGACTCTGACCACGGCGGATTACGTCCCGCCCACCACGCTCGCAGCCCCTTCCCCAAAACTTAACCCTCACCTATGTCCATGCCTGAACCCTCACCCATGTCCTTGCACCATACCGGGACGCCTTGACGCTACATGCGCAAAATCTTTGCGTTCTCTGCGTTCTTTGTGGTTAAACTCCTGTCATGTCTGAACAGAAATTCAAACTTGTCAGGATTCCAACGCTCAAAACGGTGGCGGATTTTCGCCTGCACGCCGCTTCGCTCGGCGTCGCTTTTCCCTGCGACGATGAGATTCAAGCAGCAGCCACTTCGCCTCTGGCCAAGCCGGTGGAGAATGTCCAGATCAACGGCAAAACCATCGGCAACCGTTTCGCCATTCATCCGATGGAAGGATGGGACGGCACGCGCACGGGCGGTTTAACCGAGGAGGTTTTGCGGCGATGGGTGCGCTTCGGTCAGAGCGGCGCGAAGCTGATTTGCGGCGGGGAAGCAATGGCGGTTCGGCCAGATGGCCGCGCCAATCCGAATCAACTGATCATCACCGAAGAGAATAAGGCTGACCTGATCAAATTGCGCGAGACCTTGGTGGCGGCGCATCTGGAGGCGTTTGGCAAGACGGATGATTTAGTCATTGGTTTTCAGTTGACTCATTCCGGGCGTTTCTGCCGGCCCAACGACAAGCGCTGGGAATCGCGCGTGGCTTATCGGCATCCGATTCTGGATAAAAAATTCAACGTCACCTCGGATGACCAGGTTTGGACGGATGCAGAAATCAAGGAGCTGATCCAGTGCTACGTTCGCGCGGCGCAGATCGCGGCGGATTGCGGCGCGGATTTTGTGGATATCAAACATTGCCATGGTTATCTCTTGCACGAATTTCTCAGCGCGCGCAGCCGGCCCGGCGATTACGGCGGATCGTTTGCGAATCGCACCCGGATTTTGCGGGAAATTGTTCAGGGAATTCGCGCCAGCGGGAACAAAATTGAAATTGGCGTTCGCTTGAGCGCGTTTGATTTTGTCCCATTCAAACCTGATCCAACGCGGGCGGAACCGGGGAAGTTGGGGCCGGGTATTCCCGAGGAGTTTTCTTTGCCATATGATTATGGTTTCGGCACCAATCCGAATAATCCGTTGGAATATGATCTGACGGAGCCAATTCAATTCATCCAGCTCTGCGGTGATCTTGGCATAAAAATCCTCAACCTCAGCGCCGGCTCTCCATACTACAATCCACACATCCAACGCCCCGCCGCTTATCCACCGTCGGATGGTTATCAACCGGCGCATGATCCGCTGATTGACGTGGCGCGGCAGCTCGACGTCGTCCGCCAATTAAAGAAGAAAGCCCCGGCGAACATGATTCTGGTCGGCACCGCTTACAGTTATCTCCAGGAATATCTGCCGCAAGTGGCCCAGGCAGCCGTGCGCGACAAATGGGTGGATATGATCGGCCTGGGCCGGATGGTCTTGAGTTATCCGAATCTTCCCGCTGAAACTTTAGACAAAGGCGCGATGATGCCCAAACTCATCTGCCGCACCTTCAGTGACTGCACTACCGCTCCGCGCAACGGCATGATCAGCGGCTGTTATCCATTGGATAAATATTACGCCGCAAAACCGGAGGCGAAAAAACTTAAGGAAATTAAGCGGGCGATTGGGGCATGAGTTCCCAAATTTTCCGACTCGGTGATTGTTGACTTTGTCAAAAGAAAGGGGATGTTATTGTAATCTTTTATGCCTATGCGAAATAAAGTGCGCTGGATGGTTTTTCCGCCTTTAATTCTTATAGCTCTTTTGTCGTTAAAGTTTGTGTATGGAGGAGGTTTTTTTCGATGGACTTCAATTTGTGAGGTATGCGGTGCCGAACAGAACACGACAGAAATTCTTTGGCTTTTTCCCTGGCATCGGTTCAAGGATACGCCTTTGTCGGAGTTTGTGCGGCGTGAGGATATTCAAGGAGTTCACACCCATCAGTGGTTGTTCTGCCAAGGGGGAGGAAATGGGATCCTGTGTGCTTTAGGATCTGCGCATAACTTATTGTCAATTGTACAAGACCAATCTACGCAAAGATTTTTAGGCGCAGTGAAAAGATTCAAAGGGCCGGAAGAAGCCAGAGTTTGGCTTCAAAAGTTTCTGGAACCCAAACAAAGTGATAATCTGCGAAGCTTTTTTCATCCCGAGCAAGATGACATCAAAGATAAGCAAAGTTTCAATGGCTGGCTCGAAGCCCAGACTCTAAATTGGAAAGAATTTCAACAGGAAAACCAAGTGATGACTACAAACTTAAATAAAAAATAGGCTGTCCATTGCTCACAAAAGCTTGTCCAAATTCGCTGAAATCTCTTTCAAAATCGCCACGTCACTATCCGGCCTGTGCTGCGCTTTGGGATGAGGCTCATCGGATTTGATTCTGCCACGCAGTTTTAGAAATTGGGCGGCGGTATGTTTGTAAGCAGGTACCGGCGGGCGGAACGCGAAGCAGCCGAGGTATTGGAGGAGGTCGTTCAATTCGTAGAAATGGGTGTCGGATTTTTGCCAATATTCGTCGCGCAGGGCGAAGGCTTCGGGAGCGAAGGCGGAGAGGCCGAGGAGATAATCACTGCCATACATGACCATGTCTATGGCGAGGTCGTTGCCGGTATAGACTTTGAAATCGGGACGGACTTCATCGCGCACGGCCAGGCGATACCATTCCAACTTGCGGTTGAGCGAGGAATGTTTCATGCCGGTGATTTGCGGGATTTGCATGAGTTCCCAGACCGTTTCCAAATCATAGATCTGGCCGAACGGGGCGAACATTTCTCCGAGTTCAAAGCACAGAAATTTTTGGCAACCGGCCGCGAGCTTTTTATGGAAAGAGATCAAGTCAGGTCGGGAGATTTTTTTGAAATGTGAGCATTGGAAAAGAATCGGGGTGCCACCAACGTTGACGATTTCTTCGATAGCCGATTGGTATAATTTCAGCGGATCGCCGGTCATGCCTTCGATGAACGCACCGGCGACGAATGATTTTCCTTTGGCCACTTCGTGCGTGATTTTCAAAACTTCGGTGCGCTCGGCGGAAGTCAGGAGATTGGTGTACCCGGTGTCCATGTTGACGGCGGGGGCGAGTCCCGCGTTGAAGGTGCGCTGGAGATTTTCGGCGAGGCCGGTTAAATCAATTTTGCCCGAGCCGTCGAAGGGCAGAAGCACGGCGGAGATGCCTTCGATTTTTCGGCCCGGTTGAATTCTTTTAAGTACGCTTGAAGTATTCATCTACTGTAATTTCTTTGAGTTCTCTGCGTTCTTTGCGGTTAAAATCACCTTCCCGCATCATCCCAATCTTCACGACTGATGCCAGCCTGTTCAAGAATCCGCTTGGTCAGCGACCAGTCAATATCGCCGCGATGAGGATTGGGCAGGGTTGTTTTGATTCCGGTGAAAGGGTGGCGCATGGCTTCATGTTTGCCACCGGAAAAAGGACCTTCCCAGCCCATGGCCCGCAAGCGTCGGATTAATTCACGCCGGCTGATTGGCTTTGGCATGACGGCCCACCTTGTTCAAATTAATACCACCTATTACCGGAACATCGTCACCGAAGCGTATTGCGAGCAGCAGCCAGTCTTCGAGGGTTTCGATCAATTCCCGACGAGCGGCTTCAACCGTTTTACCTTCAGCCCACAAACCCTTGAAGCCAGGGATGGTGGCAAAGAAGAGGCCGTTCTCCATTTTTTCATAGAGAGCTTTTTCAACCGCTTTGGCGATATAGGCGGATAACATGATTTAAAGAAAGCACAACCGGACGACAAAAACAAGAACTCGCTGGTGTCTTAACCGGTGCTTTTTGCTGCCAAAATTCTGGTCATCGTTTCCGCGTCCACGTTTCCACCGCTTAGGATAACACCGATTCGGCCCGGCGTTTTTACCGCTCCGCTCAACAATGCCGCCACCCCCACAGCGCCGGAGGGTTCCACCACCAGTTTCATGCGATAAAACAAAAAGCGCACGGCTTCCATGATGGCTTCCTCGGAAACGGTTTTCATTTCGTCCACGTATTCCAGCACCAAGGGGAAAGTCAGCTTGCCGAGCGATGGGGTGCGGGTGCCGTCGGCGATGGTTTTGGAATTTTTTACGGTCTGGAGGGTCTTGGTGTAAAAGGAGCGCGTGGCATCATCGGCTAATTCCGACTCCACGCCAATCACCCGGCAATTGGGACAAAGATTCTTGCTGGCGATGGCGGTGCCGCTGAGCAAACCTCCTCCGCCGACGGGTGTGAGCAGCGCATCCAGTGATTTCAATTCCTCAAAAATTTCCATGGCCGCAGTTCCCTGGCCCGCGATGACATCCAAGTTATCAAATGGGGGAACCAGGGTGTAACCGTGTTTGGCCTGGAGCTCTTTGGCGATTTGTTCACGGCTGCCGTCGGCGGTTTCGTAAAGAATCACGGTCGCCCCGTATTCTTCGGTGGCCATGCGTTTGCCTGCGGAAACATCGCTGGGCATGACCACCGTGGCTTTGGTGCCGAGGAGTTGGCAGACCAACGCCACCGCCTGCCCGTGATTGCCCGAGGAAAAAGTCACCACGCCCTTCTTCTTGTCTTCCGCGCTCAATTGTGAAATGGCATTATAGGCACCGCGAAATTTAAACGCGCCGATCCGCTGAAAATTTTCGCATTTCAGGAACACCTCCGCGCCCACCAGCTTGTTCAATGTGCGCGAGGTCAGGATGGGCGTGACGTGGGCCTGGCCCCGAAGGCGTTCGCGTGCGGCTAATAAACGATCAAACATGGCCTGTAACGATTTACGATTTACGATTGACGAGTCAAACTGTAAATCGGAGTTTATAGGCATGAAGCTATTTAAATTGATCGCCGTTTTGGGCCTGGCCCTTGCGCTTGCCGTTGTTGAAGCCCAGGCCAAGGCTCCTAAAAAAATTCTCTTCTTCTCCAAATCCGCCGACTTTGAGCATTCTGCCATCAAACGCAATGGAACCGAACCTAGTTACGTGGAAAAAGTTCTTAAAGAACTCGGCGAAAAAAATAACTTTGAATTCACCTTCACCAAAGACGGCACCGTTTTCACCAAGGAAAACATCAAGAATTACGATGCCTTCTTTTTCTACACCACCGGCGACCTGACCGAAGTGGGCAAGGACGGCAACCCCGCCATGTCGCCCGAAGGCAAAGCGGCTTTTCTCGAAGCCATCCATAAAGGCAAAGGCTTCATCGGCACCCATAGCGCGACCGACACCTTTCATTCTCCGGGCAACAAGGCACACACTCCGGCCCGCTTTATAGACGATGGAGACAAGGCCGATCCCTACGTCAAAATGATCGGCGCGGAATTCATCAAACACGGCTCCCAACAGAAGGCCCGCATGATCATTGCCGATAAAAAGTTCCCCGGCATGAACGCCGTGCCGGATAATTTTGGGCCGCCCGAAGAATGGTATTCCTTGAAGGATTTCGCTCCGAACCTCCACGTTCTGCTCGTTCAGGACACGACCACGATGAGAAAATCCGGTGCTGATTCGGTCTATGATCGTCCGCCGTATCCAGCCACGTGGGCGCACATGTATGGCAAGGGCCGTGTTTTCTATACCAACATGGGTCATCGCGAAGACACCTGGACCAATTCCGTTTTCCAATCCGTCTTGATCGGCGGTATCAACTGGGCTGTGCGCAACGTCAAAGCCGATGTCACACCGAACATCAAAGAGGTCGCCCCGGAAGCCAGTATCTTGCCAAAGGAATAATAATTGAATCAAGCCGCCGACTTTTCAGTCCAATAATGAAGTTGTTGCACGATGAACCATCATAAGCTCAGTCCGGAACATTTGGCGCTGACCCGCCGGGAATTCCTTTCCCGTTGCGGCATGGGGATGGGTGCGCTCAGTCTGGCCTCGGTCATGGGTAACGTACTGGTGCCATCGGCTCGCGCGGAATCGTTCGTTTCCCCGCTCGTGCCCAAAGCGCCGCAATTTCCGGGCAAAGCCAAGCGGGTCATCCATATTTTCGCCAATGGCGGTCCTTCCCACATGGACACCTTCGACCCCAAACCGTCGTTGACCAAATACGGCGGTAAAATGCTGCCGATGGAAAGCCTCCGCACCGAGCGTCGCACCGGCGCGGCCCTAGCATCGCCGTTTAAATTCAAGAAGTACGGTGAGAGCGGCATTGAAGTCAGCGAACTTTTTTCCCACGTCGCTGAAAACGTGGATGACATGTGCATTATTCGCTCCATGGAAGCCGAAGTGCCGAATCACGAGCCGTCGCTGCTTTTGATGAACTGCGGCGAGGCCCGGTCCGTCCGCCCCAGCGTAGGGTCGTGGGTCACGTACGGCCTCGGGACGGAGAACCAGAATTTACCCGGCTTCATCGCCATGTGTCCCAATGGTTATCCGATTCAGGAATCGCAAAACTGGCAGTCGGGATTTTTGCCGGGTGTATTTCAAGGGACGTATATTGATACGCAATATACCCAGATCGAAAAACTGATCGAAAACATCCAGAACAATTACACCTCGCGCCCCGAACAGCGCGAGCAACTCGATCTGCTTCATGCTCTGAACGAAAAACATCGCGCCAAACGCAAAGAAGACGGTCAGATCGAAGCCCGCATCCAATCTTTCGAACTCGCTTACCGCATGCAAACGGACGCCACTGATGCCTTCGATGTCATGCGCGAACCCGAACACATCCGCAACATGTATGGTCCCGGCACGCAAGGCCGCCAAATGCTCATCGCCCGTCGCCTGATCGAACGCGGCGTGCGTTTTGTCCAAGTCTGGCACGGCGCCGGTCAACCGTGGGACACGCATGAAGATCTGGAAGTGAACATGCGCAATCTATGCGCCGAATCCGATCAGGCCATCGGCGCTTTGCTGAAAGACCTCAAACAACGCGGCATGTTGGAAGACACCTTGGTTGTTTGGGGCGGAGAATTTGGCCGCACCCCGGTCGTTGAATTGCCCACTCCCGGCTCAAACTCCGGCAAGAGCAACGGGCGCGATCATAATCCTTACGGCTTCACCATGTGGCTCGCGGGCGGCGGAGTGAAGGGCGGCTACGTTCATGGCGCGACCGATGAATTTGGTTTCGCCGCCGCCGAAAAGAAAGTTCACGTCCACGATTTGCATGCCACCATGCTGGCGCTCCTCGGTTTCGATCACGAGAAACTCACCTTCCGCAACGCCGGTCGCGATTTCCGCCTGACCGATGTTCACGGGAAAGTGGTTCAAGAGATCATCGCCTGATGACGGATAGTGGCTCAGTTTGGTGAAAAGGTGGGGCGAGTCGTACTCGCGTGCCGGGGTGATTTTTGGGATCTAACTTTTTTTTCACCAAACTGAGCCACTGCCTAATGACGCTTCGGCGTTGAATGTCATAGGGCAAAGGGTATCCTCGCGGTGAAAATCTATGCTGAAAAACGCCACCAAAATAATCTTGGGTCTTTTGCTCCTGGCCCTTTTGCCCTGCGCCGCAACCGCCGCCACCTTTAAAACCGAGGCGAACGTCATGACCGAATTGACCTTCACCGCTCGTGGTGTTTATGCCGATCCGTTCAATCAAGTCACCCTGGATGTTATTTTCCGCGACCCAAAAGGCGCGGAACATCGTGTACCCGCATTCTGGGATGGGACGAATATTTGGAAAGTGCGTTACGCTTCGCCGTTGGTTGGCACTCACCATTTCCGCAGTGAATGTTCCATGACGGGAGACAAGGGACTGAACGGAATTACCGGCGAAGTAAAAGTGAAGGCCTACAAAGGCGATAATCCTCTTTATACTCATGGCCCGCTGAAATTATCCGCCAATCGGCGCTTCATGGAATACAACGATGGCCAGCCCTTTTTCTGGCTCGGCGACACTTGGTGGATGGGGCTTTGTCATCGCTTGAGCTGGCCGGAAGATTTTCAAAAACTCACCGCTGACCGGAAAGCAAAAGGCTTCAATGTCATCCAACTCGTCGCGGGACTTTACCCGGATATGTTTCCGTTCGATCCGCGTGGAGCCAATGAAGCCGGTTATCCGTGGCAGACCAATTACACGGCCATTCGCCCGGAATATTTTGATGCCGCTGATCACCGGATTGAATATCTGGTGGAGCAGGGGTTTACCCCGTGCATCGTGGGTGCGTGGGGTTATTTTATGCCGTGGATGGGCGTGGAAAAAGCCAAACAACACTGGCGCAATTTGATTGCGCGATACGGTGCGTTGCCGGTGGTTTGGTGTGTTGCCGGTGAAGCAAATTTGCCGTGGTATCTCGCGCCTGGATTTCCTTACGATGATCGCCCGCAAGTCAAAGATTGGACGGAAGTTACCCGCTACCTTCGCGCGACGGATCCGTTTCATCGTCTCGTGACCATTCATCCCACCGGCCTTGGACGGCTGAGTGCGCGTCACGCAATGGGTGATCTGAGTTTGCTTGACATAGACATGTTGCAAACCCCGCACGGCCAGCGCAATGCCGTGGCTCCCACGGTCAATACCGTGCGCCAGTCGTACGCCGATACGCCCCGGATGCCGGTCATTGATGGTGAAGCCAGCTACGAAATGTTAAGCGACAATCTCCCAACCGAATGGACGCGTCGCATGTTTTGTCTCGCGATGATGAACGGCGCGGCGGGACATACCTACGGCGCGAACGGGATTTGGCAGGTGAACCGCCCCGGCCAGCCGCACGGCCCATCGCCGCATCATCATGGCGGCAATGGCTATGGAATCATCCCATGGGAAGACGCCATGAACCTTCCCGGCTCAAGTCAGGTGGCGTTCGGTAAAAAATTGCTTGAACAATTTCCCTGGCAAAAATTTGAACCGCACCCCGAGTGGGCCGCGTTTTCCAACGCTTCCACTCTCAGCCTGGACGGCGCTCAATGGATCTGGTTTCCCGAAGGCAATCCGGCCCAGGACGCCCCGGCGGGGAAGCGTTTCTTTCGACGCGCTTTTATTTTGCCTGAAGGGAGAACCGTCAAAAGCGCGCAACTTCGCGTCTCGGCCGATGATCAATTTGCCGCGCGCATGAACGGCCAGGCCGTGGGCAAATCAAACACCGGAGCCGAGGCTTGGAGAACCGGCAAACAATTCAACGATATTGCCCGCCTGCTGAAAACTGGCACCAATGTTTTGGCCATCATGGCGGAGAACCGCCCCGCTTCCGCCGCCAATCCCGCCGGCCTGATCGCCTGTTTGGAAATTCAATTTGCCGAGGGCGAACCGTTGAAGATTTTCACCGATGCCACCTGGCTGTCTGCCCAAAAAACAAATCCCCACTGGGATGCGATTCAGTATGACGACAGTTCCTGGGTCAAATCCCTGTCGCTCGGCCAGCACGGCTGTCCGCCGTGGGGCCGGATTGACCCTGCAATTGACATAGATGTCTATGGCCCGCAATCCGCGGGAATCCCCGGAGTCGTGCGTGTCATCTACGTGCCAGATAGCGCTCCGGTCGTTGTGAAAAATATTGAGCCAGCCATGTCCACGGCTGCTTGCTTCGACCCCGTGAGTGGTGCGCAATCATCTCCGTTCGCAATTCAAACTGATGCCAAAGATTCCTGGACCTGCCCTCCGCCCGCCGGAAATAACCATGATTGGATCCTGATCCTTCAGTCAAAAAAATAATCGGCGAATAGATTCGTAGGTGCGTGCTGCGTAGCGCCGACTGGCAGTCGCTGTATCGCCGATTGTTAATCGGCAGGGATCCTTTTGGAACGAATGCCCTAAAAGCTTGTATCCAGTTATTTCAATATTCCCAGTGACTTCATCCACGCGGCGCAACGCTCCGGCCAGGCGGCTACTTCACCTTTGCCGATACCAAGTCCATAGCCATGCCCGCCTTTTTCAAACAACACGAGTTCTGACCGCACTCCCTTTTTGTCCAGGGCGGCTTTAAATCGGAGGCTGTTTTCCACTTTCACTGGATCGTCCTTGGCGTGAATCAGAAATGTCGGCGGAGTTTTTTTGGTGACGTGCAGGTCGTTGGAATAGAATGCAATCAATTTTTTATCCGGTGACCCGCCGAGCAATGCCTGCCGGGAACCGGTGTGGCCAACCGGGTCCTCCATGGAAATCACCGGGTAACAAAGTATGGCGAAATCTGGCCGCGTATTTTTTCGCGACCAATGCGTCGCCAGCGTCGAGGCAAGGTGGCCACCGGCGGAAAAGCCCATGACGCCCACGCGCTTTGGATCAATGTGAAATTCCCTGGCCCGGCTCCGCACCAGTTCCATCGCCTTTTCCACATCCTGCAATGGCAATGGTTTTTCCGTGCCGGAAATTCCATTGGTTGGGAGCCGATATTTCAAAACCGCACCGGCCACGCCAATGCTGTTCAGCCATTTGGCGATCTCATAGCCTTCCTTGTCTATGGCCAACCCTTGATACGAGCCGCCCGGACAAATCACGACCAATGGAATTTTCCCGGAAATATTTTCCGGCGTGAAAATAGTCAGCGTCGGCAAGGTGACCCGCCGCAGTAAACGATTCGGCAGCTCTTTCGTCCCGCGATCGGTGACGGTTTCAGTATTGGGTCCGGAATAATTCGATAATGAAATGATCACCGGTTCCGCCGGAGAGAGCAGCGGAATCAGCAACGATAAACAAAGCAGAGAGAGTGTTTTCATTTCCGCAAAAGCAGCGTGTAGGCATTTCGATTGTGAGTGAAATCACAGCCAAATTTCCATCGTAAAAACGTTTCGATGTGGATGACCTGGATGGTGAAGCCGTGATTGACAAATAGCTTGGCCATTTTATCGAGGCCAAGCGTGTTCCAATGATAATCGTCCACTTCGCGCACGAGATGGTCCCGGCCCTCGTGCAGGCTGAAGAAGCCCGCGCAAATCCCTTCACGGGTCACCCGGCACAATTCGTTCACCGCTCTTTCCATCCCCTCCAGGGACAAGTGCTCGAATAAATCCTGGACGACACAATAGTCGAATGCTTTGTCCGGCGCGGGGATGGCAAAAACATTCCCGACCTCAAAACGTGCGGCGGGAAACATGGCCCGGGCATTGGCCACATTTTTTTCGCACAAATCAAATCCCTGATAATCCAGCAGGCGCGCCAGTCCATAAGATTCGAAGAACCGATAATCGTTGGCCGAACCGCAAGCTGGCTCCAGCACGGAGATTTTTTTTGGATTCTCGTCAGCGAGCGCCGATTGCCAAAGTATTTGGAAGGCGTCGGAACTGTTTTTCCGCTGTTGCAAAGCCCGCGAGGTCTCCACCGGGATGACCCGGAAGGCTTCACTGATATATCTCGGGATTTTTATCCCTTCAGCGTTGTCCGCTCTTTTTTCCAAGGCGTAAAGAATGGAATGAAAATCTTCTTCCGTGGCCTTTTCCTTTGTCAATTGCCGCATCCAATTCAGGACGACGGCAAAGGTCAGTTCCTCCTTCATCAAATCGGCAAAATTTTTACCGAACAGGGATTCAATCAGAAAATGCCGGGTCAGAATGCTTTGTATATTGGTACGCGGATCTTCGACATCGGCGACCAGATAATCGCGCAGCATGTCTGATTCATGCCGCATCCAGGAGGCGGTCAGTTTTTTGGTTTCGTTTTCGAGTTGCGGGTTCACAAGTTATTTTCGGCTTTTGGCCAGGTCTTCCATACAGCGGGCGACCAGCGCCGTCCAGCCGGTTTGATGGCTGGCACCGAGGCCTTGACCGGTCTCGCCATGGAAATATTCGTGGAATAAAGCGAGCTCGCGCCAAGCCGGATCATCCGCCAGAAATTGATGCGTGCCATGACAGGGACGGCGGCCGTTTTCGCCGAGGGCGAATAATTTGCCCAGGCGGCTTTGCAATTCGCGCGCCACTTCCTGCAAGTTCAGCAAATGACCTGAGCCAACCGGGCATTCCACTTTGAGATCGTTGCCATAGAAATGGTAATAGCGTTCCAGGGCTTCGATGACCAGATAGTTGATCGGAAACCAGATCGGCCCGCGCCAGTTGGAGTTGCCACCGAACAGCCCGCTGGTCGCTTCGCCCGGTTCGTAATCTACGCAATATTCCTTGCCATCTTCGCGCAAGACAAACGGATGTTCGCCGTGAATCCGCGACACGGAGCGGATGCCGTAGGGCGAGAGAAATTCTTTTTCGTCCAACATGTAGCGGAGGACGCGTTCGAGCCGTTCGCGCGAAGGCATGGCGAGCAAGAAGATTTTGTGCGAGTTTGCACCCGCCGGTTTCATGTAGGAAATATGCCGGGCCAGGTCTTGCCGATTATCCAAAAACCAATGCAATCGTTTCTTGAACCCGTGCAGGTTGGCGATGGCTTCCTCCGAAATATTTTCCACCGCGATCAGCGGAATCAGCCCGACGCACGATCGCACGCGCAAGGGCTGGCGGGTATCCCCGATCTGTAGTTGATCGTAATAAAAACCATCCTGTTCATCCCACAAACCGGTGCCGCCGAAACAATTCATCGAGTCCGCGATGCCCACGAAATGCTCGAAGAATTTCGAGGCCATATCTTCGTAAGCCGGTTCGCGCTCCGCGAGTTTCAAGGCCATCGAAAGCATCGTGCCGCAATAAAACGCCATCCATGCCGTGCCGTCCGCTTGACGCAGACTGCCGCCGCCGGGCAGCGGCTTGGAACGGTCAAAAATTCCGATATTATCCAGCCCCAGAAATCCGCCGCCAAAAAGATTGTTGCCATCGGGATCTTTGCGATTCACCCACCAGGTAAAATTAAGCAGCAGCTTTTGGAAAACACTGGCCAGAAAAAGCCGGTCGCGCACACCCTTGCCCCCGGTGATTTTATAAACGCGCCACGCCGCCCAGGCATGAACCGGCGGATTGACATCGGAGAAGGCAAATTCGTAGGCCGGAATCTGGCCATTCGGATGCATGTACCATTCGCGCAAAAACCGAACCAACTGATCCTTGGCAAAATCCGCGTCAATCCCCGCCAGCGCCACCATGTGAAACGCCAAGTCCCACGACGCGTACCAGGGATATTCCCATTTGTCGGGCATGGAAACGACATCGCGATTGTAGAGATGCGCCCACTCGTGATTGCGGCCGCGTTTCCGATTGGGCGGCGGAGCGGGTTGAGTCGGATCGCCTTCCAGCCATTCCTTCACCACGTAATAATAAAATTGCTTCGACCACAACAACCCGCCGTACGCCTGCAACGCAATCTTCCTTTCTTCCGCAGCCATTTTCTTTGGCCAGCGCTCCTGATAAAACTCGTCATGTTCCGCGAGTCGCTGCTTGAAAATCTGGTCAAATTCCGCTCCAAGCAACGCGCCGTCGCCATGATTCGTCGGACAAAGACGAAAGCGTAATTCGATCTGCTGTCCCGCCGCCAAATTCATCACGTAGTGCGTCGCGGCCTTTGTGCCAACCTGGGCGGAATTGACCGCCTCGCGTTTCCCGGCGACAACGTATTCGTGAAAAGCATCTTTCACGAAACGGCTCGAATTTTCCGACCCAAACAACTTGGCAAAATTCGTTTCGTTTTCCGTGAACAACAGGCCTGGCTCCTTTCCATCCGGCCCCGGCCCGGTCATGAAATGAAATTCCCCCAAAGTCGGATGTTCCGCGCGCACACAGCCATCTTCCAGGATGGAAAGCAACGGCTTCGTCTCGGATGATCGTCCCCACGACCAAGTATTGCGAAACCAAATCGTCGGCAGCACATGCAACGGCGCGGCGTCCGGGCCGCGATTGGTGATGGTGGCGCGGATCAAAATATCGTCCGGCCCGGCCTTGGCATATTCCACGAGCACATCGAAATAACGATTTTCATCAAACACCCCGGTGTCTTCCAATTCAAATTCCGTGTCCTGCCGCGTGCGCCGTTTATTTTCTTCCACCAATTGCGCGTAGGGAAATTCCGCCTGCGGATATTTATAGAGCGCCTTCATGTAAGAATGAGTCGGCGTCGAGGCCAGATAAAAATAACATTCCTTCACATCCTCGCCATGATTTCCCTCCAGGCTGTTCAAGCCAAAGAGCCGCTCCTTCAAGATCGGATCGCGCCCGTTCCACAGCGCCAGCGCAAAATTCAACCGCCCCTCGCGATCGGTGATGCCAAGCAGCCCATCCTCGCCCCACCGATAAACCCGACTGCGGGCATGGTCGTGCGGGAAATAATTCCAAACCACTTCATCCGCCGAATAATCTTCACGGACGGTGCCCCACTGACGCTCAGCCAGGTACGGCCCCCAGCGCTTCCAATTCTTCGTGCGCTGCGCGTCTTCCAACAGACGCTGCTGTTCCGCCGTTATGGGTTTGGTTGCTGGCATGGATGAGTTGCAGATGATTGTGTCAAAAGTGTGAGGACAGGGGAAGGATTGTTTTGTTTGGAATTCAGACTGTTTTCGACACCCAAAGCAATCTATGAGTCGAAAAACAAAATGAATTTGGTGTCAATATTTGGCCAGTTGGGACACCTGACTGACGTGGCTTGGCGGGTAGGGGAAGGATTAGGCTTATTAATAGAGA
>CAIYOY010000290.1 GCA_903927905.1 uncultured Verrucomicrobiales bacterium
CCCAACACCAAACCTGCTGGCCAGCTCGCGTGTAAAATATTCAGATAATGCGTGCGGTTTTCCGGAAAGAGCGTCGCCACCAGCGGATTGGCCACGGCTTCAAGCGTGCCATTGGCAAAAGCGAAAATAAACATGCCCCAATAAAGGAAATTGTAGGCCGTTTGCTGCTCCATTCCTTTGGTCGCCGCGAAGGTGACAAAGGCTGACAAAACGTGGCAGGCGAAAGCCACCACCACCAGTTTGCCATAGCCGATCTTGTCGGCGATCACGCCGCCGATGACAATGCCGAAACAGAAACCTGAAAACCCCGCGCCACCAATCGCGCCCAACTGTGCGCCGGTGAAACCAAATTCCGCGCCCCAGTTGGCAAAGATGCCGCCGCGCACGGCAAAGCCGACGCCCGCCGCCAAGATCGCCATGAATCCGGCCCAAAGCAGTCGTTTGCGATGCACGCCGTTAGCGTCGAAGCCTGATCCTGAAGTGATTGTTGCTGTATCGCTCATAGTTATTTCTTTCTATTGTTGCTGAATTAAATTTTTTACTTTCGAAAATCTGGAATCTGAATAATCGCCCCGCCGCGCATGGCTGATTCGTGCGCGCAAATCCCCACCATTGTCCAATTCACCGATTGATAAACATCCGGGAACGACGAACGCCCCTCGACGATGCTCATCAGAAATTCATGCGCCAAATGCGGATGCGAGCCGCCATGTCCGCTGCCCTGCACAAATGACAAATGCTTGTGTTCATCCGCGTCGTAAACGCCTTTGGTGGTGAAGCGGCGAATCCCTTCCGGCAACAGGTGTGCGTAATCCGGCACTTTCACTTTCTCGGTCTTTTCACCGCCCGTGTGCAGCACCGGCTCATCCCCCTCGGTCAATTGCCACTCAAACGAAGTCTTTTCCCCGTAGAGATCGAAGCTTTCCCGATATTGCCGCGCCGCATTGAACAAATATCGCGTCACCTCAAATGACAAATCTTGGTTGCGAATCTTGCAATGCGCCGTCTCAAACGAAAACGGCGACCCATATTTCCCGATCAAATTTTCCGCAATCCGTCCCGAGCCAAGGCACGAAACATATTCCGCCTCGCCTTTCACGATCGCCAGGCACGGACTGACACAATGCGTTGCATAATGCATCGGTGGCAACCCTTCCCAATAACCCGGCCAGCCTTCCATGTTCTGCAAATGCGATCCGCGCATGAATTGGATCCGCCCCAGCTTCCCTTGATCGCGCATTTCGCGGACATACAAAAACTCGCGCGAATACACGACCGTCTCCATCATCATGTAATTTTTCTTCGCCTTCTCCGCCGCCTTCACGATCTGTTTGCATTCCTCCACCGTGGTTGCGGCGGGGACGGTGCAGGCGACGTGTTTGCCGGCCTTGAGCGCGGCGATGCTTTGCGGCGCGTGCAGATGAATGGGCGAATTGATATGCACCACATCCACCTCGGGGTCTTTGATCAAATCTTCAAAACTGGTGTAACGCTTGGCGATCCCGAATGCGTCGCCGAGCTGGTCAAGTTTGGCCTTCGACCGCTGGCAGATGGCGTACATGTTGGCATGAGGATGCTTCTGATAAATGGGAATAAATTCCGCGCCGAAACCAAGGCCGACGATGGCCACATTAATTTTCTTAGTACTCATGTGTTCCAAAAACAAATCTGAGGACGGAAAGCGCGCCTCAATTTTGCAAAATTACTTTTGGGTTTATGCGCCGAATAAGAACTTTTTTAGCCCGCAAAGTCAAACGCTAATTTTCGCCCGTTCATCACCTGAATTTAACTGTAACCTCACACGTCGAAGCTTCCTCTTTGGGAGGTAGTGTTTTATCCTGATTGAAATGAAATCGAGTCAAAACAACATCGGTCTGACGAGGCGCGAAGCCATCAAACGCACCGTCGTGTTCAGTTCGGGCCTTTTCCTGGCCGATTGGCTGAATCCCTTGCAGGCCAAACCCGCGGTGACCGAGTTCGGCGATAAGGGCATCCATCTTCTCGCCATGGGCGATTTCGGTTCCGGCAATGCCAACCAAACCGCCGTGGCCAATCAAATGGCCGCTTTTGCCAAAAAACTGAACACTCCGCTGACCGCTGTTCTGGCCTTGGGCGATAATTTTTATAAAAAACTCGAAGCGGATCGTTTTGACCGGCACTTCGAGCAGATGTATTCCAAGGAAGATCTGAATTGCCCCTTCTACGCCTGCCTCGGCAATCACGATTACGGCCCCAAATACGATTCCGGCCAGGGCCGTCCCAAAGCTCAGATGCAGCTCGACTACGCCAAAAACAATCCGTCGTCCCGTTGGAAAATGCCGGCCAAATGGTATGCCATCGAATTGCCCAACGCGGAAAATCCTTTGGTCAAAATCATCTTCCTCGACGGCAACATGGTTGAAGGCGCGTTGACTCCGCAGGAAAAGCTCGAACAAAAACGCTGGCTCGAAGCCGAATTAAAAAAAGAAACCCGCGCTCCCTGGCGCTGGATGATCAGCCATTTTCCCATGTACAGCGAATGTAAAGCCCGTGGCGACAGCGCCCGGGTCGCGCAACTCTGGGGCAGCCATTTGCAGGCCAACCCCATTTCCCTCTACCTCTCCGGTCACGATCACACCCTGCAACATCTGGAAGTGGAGGGGTACCACAACAGCTTTGTCGTCTGCGGCACCGGTGGCGGCAGTTTGTATGAAGTCAAACCTTCCACCCGCGGTTATGCGGCAAAAATTTACGGCTTCAATCATTTCCACATCACCCCGGAGCGTTTTGAAGTTCAGCTTGTTGACACCAAAGGCACACGGCTGCACGCCTTCCGACGGACCCTGGCGGGCAAAGTGGAGGTGACGACCTAATTCGAGTGCCGAACTCCGATTCGGCGGTTTTTCAACCCGGAGGGTTGGCAAATGGTAGCCGGAGGTCGAGGCTTTGCAAAACCTCCGGTGAGTGTCAAAAAAGAATTTGCCCCCCGAAGGTGGTGCCAGAACCGACTGCATCAAGCTAGATGCATTTCAGGTAGTGGGCTACTTTGAAGAATGGAGCATACTTCAGTGGGGCCGGAGCGCGGGTCTGTGACCCGCAGCAGCGTCGCCGGGCAGAAGGTGTGGAGTTATTCAAAGCATCTTTACCATTTCACGCTGCTGCGGGTCACAGGCACAGTGCCAAGACATCGCTTACAGCCAGCGCCAAGACATGGCTTACAGTTTAAAAATTTTTACTGGGGCAGACTGGGGTCATGTC
>CAIYOY010000291.1 GCA_903927905.1 uncultured Verrucomicrobiales bacterium
GCGGCGATCCGCTGAAAAATATTTTCCAGCACTGGCTGCCAACGGACGGTCTGAGATGTCTTTTGCATCCTCAGGTTAAAGCAAATTGTAAATACAAAGTACATACATTTCTTCAGCCGTCGCTTAACTAAATGGCAGTGGGGCGTTGCCCTGGGCTTGGTTAGGAAAGCCCTTCGGGCTGGATTGGCGACTGACATCGTTGCCCTGGGAATATCATCATCCACAAAAAAATCCCCGGAGCCTTTCGACTCCGGGGATTGTGTAATAATTGTATCGCTCGATTACTGCGCGGCCGGCACCTTGGCCGATTCGTCGGCGGCATCGAAGGCGTGCTGCAACGCCACCAAGTCTTCGCCCGGCTTGAGCGAATCGAGGATGGCCTGCTCAGCCTTGAGCTGTTCGGGCGAGTATTCGGCGGCTTTGATGGACAGGCCGATGCGGCGATCAGTCTTGTCGATCTTGATGACGCGCGAGGTCACTTCCTGGCCGACCTTCAACACGTTCTTGATCTTTTCCACGCGCTCTTCGCTCACTTGCGAAATGTGCACGAGGCCGTCAATGTCATGTTTCAAACCAACGAACGCGCCGAAGCTGGCGAGTTTGGTGACGCTGCCGGTGACGAGGTCGCCGACTTTGTAGAAGGTGTCAATATTGCTCCACGGATCAACCGAGAGTTGTTTGACACCAACGGAAATGCGCTGGTTGGCCTTGTCCACTTCGAGGACAACAGCTTCGACTTCGTCGCCTTTTTTGAAGACTTCGGAAGGATGATTGATCTTGCGCGTCCAGGAGATGTCCGAGACGTGGATCATGCCGTCCAAACCTTCTTCCAGTTCGATGAAGGCACCGTAGCTGGTGAGGTTGCGAATCTTGCCTTTGACCTTGGCGCCGGGCGGATATTTCTCGCTGGCCTTGTCCCAAGGATTGGTTTCGAGCTGGCGGATGCCGAGGGAGATTTTCTGCTCCTCACGGTTGATGCCGAGGACGATCGCTTCGATTTCCTGGTCAGCCTTCAACACGTCGGACGGTTTGGCAATGCGCTTGGTCCAGGACAATTCGGTGACATGGACGAGACCTTCCACGCCGGGTTCCAGTTCCACGAACGCGCCATAGGGCACGAGGTTGACAACTTTGCCTTTGACCTTGGTGCCGACGAGGTATTTCGCGTCAATGTTTTCCCACGGATTGGCCAGCTTCTGCTTGAGGCCGAGGCTGACGCGTTCTTTTTCGCGGTTGATGTCAAGCACAACGACGTCGAGGTCTTGTCCGACCTTGAGGATTTCGGACGGATGACCGATGCGGCCCCAGCTCATGTCGGTGATGTGGAGCAAGCCGTCAATGCCGTTCAAGTCAATGAACGCGCCGAAGTCGGTGATGTTCTTGACTGTGCCCTTGCGGATGTCGCCCGGGGTCATTTCGCCAAGGATCTTGCTGCGCTTGTCGCTGCGTTGTTGTTCGATCAATTCGCGGCGGGACAGAACGATGTTCTGGCGTTCCTGATTGATTTTAACAACTTTAAATTCGTAGGTGTTGCCGATGAAAACCGCGAGGTTCTTCGGCGGGATGACGTCAATCTGGGACGCGGGCAAGAAGGCTTCCACGCCGATGTTGACGATAAGGCCGCCTTTGACGGCCGCTTTGACTTTGCCGTTGATGGTGCCGCCTTCATTGCAGATGGTGAGGATGTTGTCCCAGTTCTTTTTGAATTCGGCCTTTTCCTTCGAGAGGATGACCATGCCTTCTTTGTCTTCGAGTTTTTCGATCAGGACGTCCACTTCGTCGCCGATCTTAACTGCTTTGACATCGTCGAATTCCGCGCCGGGGACGACGCCTTCGCTCTTGTAACCGATGTCCACGAGGACTTCTTTGGGGCGGACTTCAATGACGGTTCCTTTGACTATTTGGCCGGCAGCAAAGCGAACATTGCTGTGCTTCAGCGCTTCTTCCATGGTTAGCATAATAATACTTTGATAACTGACTGACTGCGGGGAAACTTGGAGGCACCGAGGTGCTTTGAAGAATCCATTGCCTAACTACCACGTTGCCCTGGCAACAGAGGTTAAAGGTTAGGTTACGCGTTAACTTTCTTTTCTCAGCCTTAATGAACATCCGCAAATGCGGGGTTCAGGCAGCGTCACCATAGCCGATGGGGTGGCGGGTGGCAAGGACGATTTTTTCAGAGTAAACAGGTATTTACAAATACTCTCATTTATGTATAAATGAATAGGAATTGAAATATAAGCTATGAACAGGTCAAAGCAACAAGAAGCCATTCAGCTCTTTCGAGCGAAGGGGCTGCTCCGACCATGCGAGATGGAGCGAGCGGGTCTTTCGCGCGGACTTCTTTATCAAATGGTTGTGGATGGAACAGTCCTTCGCTCGGGCCGGGGTATTTACACCCTGGCAGATATGGCGCTTTCGGAAAATCATTCTTACGCCGAGGCCGTTAAGCGGGTGCCCAACGGCATCATTTGCCTGCTCTCCGCTCTTCGTTTCCATAAAATTACCATGCAAAATCCAACTGAAGTCTGGGTGGCTGTTCCTCACGGCTCATGGCGGTCGCAAGCACGAGGGCTGAAGCTGCGCGTGGTTCAGTATTCTGGATCGGCGCTAACCGACGGCGTGAAATCGCATCAGATCGAAGGTGTGACCGTTCCGGTTACGAGCGTGGCGCGCACGATAGTGGACTGTTTCAAATTTCGCAATAAAATCGGCACGGACGTGGCGTGGGAAGCCCTGCGTGAGGCTTGGGGCAAGAAACTTTTCAAAATGGATGAGCTTTGGAGCCATGGCCGAACACTGCGCATGACCCGGGTCATGATGCCCTACCTGGAGGCGATGACATGAAGGCTCCGCCCAAAAATGTGGCGGCCTCAGTGCGGGCGCGGCTGGCGCAATTGGCCGCCCGGCAAGGTTACGATTTTCAACAGGTGCTGACGACCTACGCGATAGAAAGATTGCTTTTCCGTCTTTCCATCTCATCCCATACCCGTGATTTTGTTTTGAAAGGAGCAACTCTTTTCACGCTCTGGGAAGGTTTTCCCCACCGCCAAACTCGTGATCTGGATCTCCTGGGTTACGGGGAAAACAATGTGGAACATCTGGTGACGGTCTTTGCGCAAGTTTGCACCCAGCCGGTTGAGCCTGATGGCTTGGTCTTTGGCCAAGTTTCCGGGGAACGCATTCGGGCCGTGGAGGAGTATGGCGGCGTTCGTCTCCATCTGTCGGCGACGTTGGAAAAAGCGGTGGTTCCCTTTGGGGTGGATATTGGTTTTGGCGATGCTATTTCTCCGCCGCCGCGCGAGGTGGATTTTCCCACGCTGTTGGATTTCCCCAAACCGCGGCTGCGCGCTTATCCGGCGGAGACAGTGGTGGCGGAAAAATTTGAGGCCATGGTTCGACTGGGCATGGCCAACAGCCGCATGAAAGATTTTTTCGATCTCTGGCATCTGGGCAAGACCCAAAATTTCGACGGCCAGAAATTGGCCAAAGCCATCCAATCAACTTTCGCGCGACGGCAAACTCAATTTCCTCAGAATCTGCCCATTGGTTTATCGGCAGAATTTGCCACGAACCCGGGCAAGCAGAAACAATGGCAGGCGTTTTGTCGAAAAGACAGCCGCTTGCCGACCATGGGTTCATTGTCTGAAGTCATTCAATTTTTGGTGGTTTTCATTGGGCCGCCATTTTTTGCTCTGGCTGGCGGTAAAGATTTTTCGAGCCACTGGGTGGCTGGCGGCCCGTGGCAGATTGTTTAGGATAATACGCGAAAAAGGGAAAAGCGGAAACGGTTTAAGGAAAGGGGCAAAGCGGGCGAGGTGCTTTTGATTCCCGGCCCGGTTCTGGATTTTAGATTCCATTGTGTCCCATTCCATGTTGCGGACACGATAATGTAATTGCTACATTTTGTCAAGAGGAATTTATTGCGGTGTATTTAACGCGCACGATAAAAGCGGCGATTGTAGGTGTTCCACTGAGGATCGGAAAAATTCGTGGACGCGCCGGACAAGGTGTTGGTCCAGATGGATTGCCAGTTCACCAGATTCGCGCTGACTTCCACCACAATCGTTTGATTCGTGCCACCCGTAAGCGTGAAGCTGAAGGAGCCAGCCTGCACCCTCGTGCTACCGCCGTCACCGCCGACCTGCGGCGGCGGATACAACATAACGTGGGAAAGCCGCCATAAGTTGAACCCCATCCACTCGTGCCGTAATAATAATAAACCACCACGCCGCGATTGTTGCAGCAGAATTACAGACTCCAACCCTTGCGATAATGGTGTTGGATGAATTCCTCGGCCTTCGCATTGTTGATGGCTTTGAGGTTGGCGGCGTCCCAGTTGATTTTGCTGCTGCTGCGATAGGCGGCGTTGGCCAGGAGGACGGATTCGGTCAAGGTACCGGCGTAGTCAAAGTTGGAAAGGGTGGTGCCTTTGTTTTTGATGGCTTGCAACCATTGTTGGTGATGGTCGTGTTCAAAGTTGTTGTTGTGAACATGGGAATCGTAGGTGGGGAAATTTTTCTCGGGCAACAAGGTGTGGTTGAAATATTCCGAGAGCAGCATCCCTTTTTCACCGACAAACAACACGCCGCTGCCGCCCGTGAGCAGTTTCAGTTCGTTGAAATAATGGGGGCGTTGAAATTTTCCGTCTTTTTGGCCGCAATACCAATTGAGTTTGACCGGCGGCAGTTCGCCGCGCTGGGGGAATTCATAGACGGCGTTCATCCAGATGGGCGTGCCTTCGGCGTTGACCGGCGGGCCTTCGGTTTCAACGGAAGTGGGATGGCGGAGGTCAAGCGCCCAGAACGGGAGGTCCATGTAGTGGCAACCGAAATCGGACATGGTGCCGCCGCCGAATTCCCAGTAGTTACGCCATTTGGCCGGGACGTATTCGGGGCTGTAGGGACGGAACTCGGCGGGACCGAGCCACAGGTCCCAATTCAAGTTGGCAGGCACGGGAGGCGTACCGCCCGGACGTCCGTTGGCCGTGTAAATGACATCCACGAAAACATGCACTTCGCGCACCGGGCCGATGGTTCCGGCTTTGATGGTTTCGACGACTTTGTGATAATTGTTGGTGGCGTGGATCTGATTGCCCATTTGCGTGATGAGTCCGTGCTTTTTCGCGGTCTCGGCCACGATGCGGGCTTCGGAAACGGTGTGGGTCAGCGGTTTCTCGCAATAGACATGACGACCGCTTTGCAGCGCGGCCACGGTGGCCGGAGCGTGCATGTGGTCGGGGGTGCCGACGATGACGGCGTCAATGTCGTTTTGCTCGAGCATTTTTCGGAAGTCGGTGTAGGTCTTGGCGCCGGGGTATCTGGCTTTGGCGGCGGCGAGGTAATTGGCGTCCACATCGCAGAGCGCGACGATGTTTTCGGTGGCCGCACAGGGACCGATGTCAGCGGCCGCGCGATTGGCGGTGCCGATGGCGGCGAGGTTCAGTTTTTCGTTGGGTGAAATTTTGCCGAAGGAAGGCACTGCGGCGTAGAGGCCGGCAGCGGTGAGGGTGGCGCGTTGGAGAAATTGGCGGCGATTAATGGACTGGATCATAACTTATTTTTACTGGGTAGCATCCTTGGGTGCTACAAATTTTTTTAATGCGCTCGTCCCAAAACGTCTGCTGCCGAAGCAGCAATACATTTTGACGAGAAAAGATCAGTTGCCCCAAAAACACCCCGGTTCGCGAGTACGACTCGCCCCACCTTTCACCAAATAAGGCCACTTCCAAAAGTCACCCCTGCCGATTAACAATCGGCGATACAGCCGACTGCCAGTCGGCGCTACGTCAAACAACAGCCGCGCCCGGTCTTATTCGGAAGGTTCGCGCGTGAAGATGTTCTTGTAGTAAGGAGCATTATCCTCGTCCTTCGGAGTCTCATCAATCCGGATGGCTTTCGGCGGCTTGGGCGCTTTTGGAGCCTTCGGCGGTTTGACAGCGGCAGGCGCCAGCGCCATTTCTTTCGGAGCGGCATGCAATTTGGGCAATTCCCGGATATAGACGTTCTTGAACCAAAGCGGGCCACCGTGATTTTGCAGTTCGATCTGGCCGAAAGGATAGATCGCTTGGGAACGTTCCCAATAATTTTCCATGGTGACGTTGTCAACCACCAGGACATCGTTCAGGAAAACATGGACCTTGTCGTTGAACATCAGGATGCGGAAACGATTCCATTCACCGACGGGATGGTCGGCAAATTTGGACGGATGGCGCGGATGTTTTTCGTTATTGTAAAGGCCGCCGGAGCCGTCGGCCGGTTTGAACTGGCCGGGGCTGTTCGGTTCCCAGATCTGCACCTGGGGACTGCCGCGCAGATAAATGCCGCTGTCGCCTTTGGCCGGGATTTTCCAATCCACGAGCATCTCGAAATTGGTGTAGTCGCGGCTGGTGCAGAGGTTCTTGCCTTTGCCGTCGAAAACAATCATGCCGTCTTCGGCTTTCCAGTGGGCGCGCATATCCAGATCAGCGCCGATCTGGGCCACGGCGAGTTCCTGCGGGGACATTTTGGCCCGGTGCGGCGGGTCAGAGACCAAGCCTTTCCAGCCGTTGAGGCTCTGGCCATCAAACAACGCGGTGAAGCCGTGCGGCGGGGTGTTTTCGGTTTCGACGTGCGGGAGTTCTTTGATGCGAATATTGCGAAAATCAACGCGACTGTCGTGGCCAAGCAAGGCGATGCGGCCAGTGCTGCGCAACATGCCGGGATGGCGGCTCAGGATTTCGGGATCATCCACGTGATTGATGCTGCCATCCACCACGGTTTTGCCGTTGAGGACGACTTTGATATGGCGGCCCCTGGCAGTGATTTCGTAGCTGTTCCATTCACCGGTCTTATTCAGCGCGCCACGGCGGGCCTCGATGACCCGGTAAAGGGAGCCGCAGTTCTGGCCTTTTTTCAGATGGGCATATTCGGGAGCGGGATCGTCCAGGATCTGGATTTCGTTCCCCAGATAGGCCATCTGGCCTTTTTCAAAGGGAGCGCGGATGCCAACGCCATTATTGGCGCCGGGGGTCAGTTTGAAATCAAGCTGGAGGACGAAATCGGAATATTCCTTGTCGGTATAAAGATCGCTGGCCCCGTTGGCCGGAGCAACGATGCAGCCATTTTCGACATAATAGCTGGTGTCGCCACCCTTTTTGATCTCGGTCCAGCCATTGAGTGTCTGGCCATCAAACAGGGAAGTGAAATCGCCCGCCGGAATGGAACATTTCGAGCATTTCGAAGTAGCGCAACCGGCGATTGATCCCGCCAATAACGCGCTCAACACGGCCAATTTAAGTCTTTGCATAAGTTTGATAATGGACAGACGGGTGTCACAACTAGACTGACCAGCCCCTGGAGTCAATTCCGAATTGTGAGAAATAAACGGCGATTTGGGCGCCGAAGGAGAGTTCGGCGGCCTTATTTATTCCATTCCGGCGTATTCTTCGTCGGTTTTGAGGTTCAATCCCATGAGGACGTAATCATGCGTAATAGCCTGCATATCACGGACATAGTCTTCCAGGCGGACCAGGTTGCTAAAGCCCAGCATGGCAAACATTTTGATGGCCGCATCCTGTTCCCCGATGAATTCAGCTTCGACCTTGTCCAAGCCGATATTTCGGGCCAGATCCACCATTTCAGTGACCAAGCTCCGGGCCAATCCGCGCCCGCGATAATCCGGTAGAACCAGGACGCTGACCCGGCCGATGTGGCGTTTCCAACCGCCGCTTTGCTGGTGGAGGGTGGCGACGGCGATAATTTTGCCATCTATTAAAGCGAGCAATGGGAGGTTGCGATGCAAGTCAATATTCCGGCACCATTCCTGGATCACTTCGGGGTCCACCACGCGATGCTTGATGAACATGCGTTCGGGTTCGGGGACGGCGAGGAAAAACTGGTGAAAAGCCTGTTCATCAGCCTTCTTCAATGGTCGAAGTTTGCATTTCGACCCGTCCTTCAACTTGATTTCCTTCGGATACTTTTGCAGCTCGAATTCGAGGGACATAGGTTTTAGGGAAAATGGTGCGCACTGCAGGGCTTGAACCTGCGACCCCTACCGTGTGAAGGTAATGCTCTACCACTGAGCTAAGCGCGCAAAATTATTCAAGATAAACGGTAAAAATACGTTCACCGAACGGCAAAAGATTAAGCGGAGATTTCCTCTGAGGCAAGTGTTTTTGGGGCCAGTATATATTAGGCGTAGCGTTCGACGCGGACCCTGGCGGTGATGGCGTGGGCCAGCATCCGTTCCACATTGCACTGTCGTTCGGTCACGGCGCCGACTTCACGGCTCGCGGCCGGCGTCATGCGTTGATAGGTGACGGTCTTGAGAAATTTTCCGACCCACACGCCGCCGGTATAGCGCGCCGCCCGGCTGGTGGGGAGGATGTGATTGGTGCCTATGGATTTGTCGCCGTAGGCCACGGTGGTTTCTTCGCCGATGAACAAGGAACCGTAGTTGGTCAAATGTTTGGTAAAATAATCCTGGGCTTCAACGTGCAGTTCCAGATGTTCCGGGGCGTAGTCGTCGCTCAACGCGATGGCTTCATCCGCGTTTTCTGCGACGTGAACAATGCCGTTGTCGCGCCAGGAAAGCGCAGCGATGTCGCGAGTGGGCAGCACGGCCAGTTGTTTTTCCAATTCCACGATGGTGCGGTAGGCGAAATCGTCGCTCAGGCAGATCAGATACACACCGCTGTTGGGATCGTGTTCGGCCTGACCGAGCAGGTCGCAGGCGACGAGGGCGGGATCGGCCGAGTCATCGGCGATGATCGCGATTTCGGTCGGCCCGGCCAACAGGTCAATGCCGCAACGTCCGAAGAGCTGTCGCTTGGCTTCGGCGACGAATTTATTTCCTGCGCCGCACAAAATATCCACGGGTTTGACTCCGCCGAGGCCAAAGGCCATCAGCGCCAATGCTGGCACGCCGCCCAGAATGAAGATGCGATCTGCGCCAGCCTTTTTCATGGCGTTGATGGTCGCCGGAAAATATCCCTCCCCTTTGACCGGAGGGGTGCAGGCGATGACTTCTTTGACTCCGGCAACTTTCGCCGGAATGATGCTCATCTGCGCGGAACCAAACATGGGATAGCGCCCGCCCGGAATGTAGCTGCCGACGGAATTAACCGGGATGTGTTTGTGGCCGAGGATGACGCCAGGGCGGATTTCCGTTTCTAACGGGAGAAGAGTTTTTAATTGGGCCTGGGCGAAACGACGGACGTTGCCCTGACAAAAATCGGTGTCATCAACCAATTGTTTGGGCAGGGTTTCGAAGATCTTGTTCACCTGACTGGCACTGAGTTCGAAATTTTCCGGGGCCCAGTCGTCGAATTTTTTGCTGTATTTGCGCACGGCGTCGAGGCCGTGTTGTTCCAGATCGAGCAGCATCTCCGAAACGAGTTGGGCGGTTTCCTGGTCGTTTTGAAACAAGCGATGATTTCCGTTTTTGATGATTTTCATTTTTTATGCGCCGCTTAATTGGGCGGCGGTCAGTTCATTGAGCAAGGGTTCGCCCCGGGCGAAACGCTCGAGGTTGAGTGAAAATATTTCCCAAAGCCGCTGTTTGAAATTCGGACTCAAGCTGGAACCGGAGATGTGCGGGGTGAAGATGACGTTCGGAAATTTCCAGAGCGGATGGTCGGGCGGCATGGGATACTGGTAATGAGTGTCAAGCGCAGCGCCGGCGATCCATTTTTCCCGGAGGGCGGTCAGCAGGGCTTCCTGTTTGATGATCGGCCCGCGCGCGGGATTAAGCACGAACGCGTGGCGCGGCAAGGCTTTTAATTCACGCTCGCCGATCAGGCCTTCGGTGATTTTGGTCAACGGCAAGGCGAGGATGAGGAAATCCAAGTCACGTAAAAAATCAAGTTCTTCGCCGGAGCGAAAAACGCGGTCGGGCAAGATGCCTTCTGGATCACCGGTGCCGGGGACGGTGTAGATATTGCGGATCGGCTCGACGCCGTTCCGGGCCAAGACGTGAACCTTCAATCCCATTTGCTTGGCCAATCGCGCCGTCTCGCGTCCGATGCCGCCGTAACCCCAGAGACCAACGGTAGCGCCACGCAGTTCGCGTTGGAAAATGGCAGAGCGATCCCACACGGCTGCCTCTTGATTGCGGATGAGTTGGCGCATGTCGCGCACCAGATTCACCATCATCGCGATATTCCACTCGGCAATGGGGACATCGAAACAGCCACGGGCATTCGTGGCGCGAACGCCGCGAGCCGGGAGATCAAGGCCGAACAGTTGCGTGTAACCGACCGAGGCGATCTGCATCCATTGCAATTTTTGCATGACCGCATGGTTCGTGGGAGGAACGGTGCAGAAATAAACATCTGCATCCTTGATGCGCGCCGGTTCAATCTCGCGCGCCTTTTCTTCGGGCGGCTCGATCAATTCGATCTGGCAACCGGCAACTTTTTTGAGCGCGGCCAGAGCGGGTTCATGCACGGCTTGGTCTATGACGATTTTCACTTTAGTCCTTCAATATTTTTCCAGGCACGCTGTTGAATTCGCCGCTGCCGGGTTGGAACGGATAACGCCGTTTGGTTTCGTCGGTCAGAACGACGCCGAGGCCCGGACGATCGGGCGGCAAAACGTATCCGTCTTTGATCACCAACCCACCCTCGATCACCTCCGAGTGCAAACCGGCGTAATCGGGTGGGATTTCCAGGATGCAGGTATTGGCGGCGGCGAAACCGGCGTGAACATTTTGCATCAACGATCCGCCTGCGCCCCACGCATGAGTGGCAATTTTCTTTCCGCTCTTTTCCAGCATCTGCGCGACGGTTAAAAATTCGCCCAGGCCCCCGGTGAACGATGCATCGGGTTGGCCGATATCGAAGCTATCCTGTTCAGTGAAGACACGCCATTCGTACGCCGCAGTCAAACATTCGCCTCCCGCGATGGGCGTGGACGTTGCTTTGCACAATTCGGCGTAACCCCACGGATCGGTATAGTGCAGCGGCTCTTCGAGGAAGAACGGGTTGTATGGCTCCAACGCGCGGGCGACCGCCGTGGCGATTTCCACCGTCCAGGTTGTGACGTGGTTGTTGCCCATGTGCGCATCCATCGCCAGCCACGCATCGGAACCGGCGTGAGCGCGCATGAAGGAAAATTTGTCGGCTTCAAAATCGGCGGCTTCCTTCGCTTCTTTGGGCATGTACCACCCCTCGGGCGAAAAGCTGCCCGCGCCCACTTTCAATCCGTGAAAGCCGAGAGAAAAATAATGATCCATTTTTTTGGCCAGACGGTCCTTGGGATAATTGCTTGGTCCGCCTGTGGCGTAACAAGGCAATCTCTTAAATTTGCTGCCGCCCAGAAGCGCATGCACCGGTTGATCGAGTTGTTTGCCTTTCAAATCCCAGAGGGCAGCTTCAATCCCATTCAAAACGATCGCGCCCAATCCGACCCGGCCCCAGAAATTACCGCAGTGATACATCCGCCGCCAAAGTTCGGGGATGTCATCCACCGTCTGGCCGAGGAGAATGGGTTTAAAAAATTCCACGATGGCTGGCACCGCTTCCGGGCAAAAATAACCAGCATAAGTTTCTCCAAGGCCGATTTGATCGCCATCGGTATGGATTTCGATAAACGCCGCACTGCGCCGCTTGCGGGCTTCGCGCAGGAACGGGTCGTTGGTGCAGGGGCCAGTCAACAGGACGGTGCGAACATCAGTGATTTTCATTTGACCGTTATTTCCAGGAAGCGGCCGTAGATGTCGCGGTTCATTCCTTTGCTCCAGCCGCCGAGATCGTAGGTCACATATATTTTATTGTCGGCCGGAGTTTCGCTTACTGCCGTGTAATGCGTGGTCAAAACGCCCGACGTCAGGCGAACCACATTCGGCCACGTCTTGCCGTGATCCTGGCTGATCGCGAGATAATTTCCGTTCCACGGATGTTCGGGATGCGCCCAGCAGGCTTTCTGCGGGATGCGCACGCCAAAGGTCGCCACCAATAGTCCGCTGCGCAATTCTATCAAATCAGGATCCACCACCGCGCCGCGCAGATCGTCGGGATTATTTTCATCGAGCAATTTTCCGTGAGCGCCTTTGAAGCTGCGGAAATGATCCACCCAAAGTTCGGTCCGGTAAACATCCAATCCGGCGAAGACCAGCGGTTGATGAGCGCTCCAGGTCGCGCCGTCGTCGTCAGAAAATGATTCGCGCAATTCCCGGCCCGTACGCATCAGGCAAAGCAACCGTCCGGGATTCGGCCCCTGGCTGATCCGCGTGACGACCGGTTCATCAAAGCCTTCTGTGCCGATCGTTGGGTCCACGGCGACGGTGGAAATCAGTTTCCAATGCTGCCCACGATCAGTGGAACGCACCAGCATCGTCCGCGACTTCATCATCAGCGGCATGTAGGTGGACGGGGTGTGATCGCCCTTGATCTGTCCGTAAAATGTTGTCAACAGATCTCCGTTCGGCAGTTCGAGAATGCGGCGATGCAGACGTTGCGCGTCGTGGGGATGGCCGCCGTCATCCTTCGAAGCGTAAAAATCCACGTTTGGCAGATCGAAGGCGACATCTTGTGGCCCATCCAAAGTGCGCCAGTCATTGGTCGAAGTGTAAAGCTGTCCGATGCCTTCGTCTGGTTTGGCGCCCGGCGTGATGTAAGTGTCCAGCGCCAGGATGGTGCCGTCGTGCAACTGGATGGCGCCGCCTTCCATGTTCAATCCGTTTTCGTCGGGTTTGCGCGGGAAGACCGTCCACGTCTTGCCATCGTCGCGAGAAATCCTTGTTTCCACCGCGCTGGGATAGTGCATCCGTTTTGTCGGCAGCGATTTTTCCGGCACTTGCGCCTGAACGATGATTGCGCCTGACTTGGTGTAAAGCATGGAAGGCTGCAAGCCGCGCGGCAAGACCAGCGTTTCTTCACCAAAATCCAGACGTAATTTTCCATCCGCCTCCACCATCTCAGGAATATTTTGGGCGGCGAAGGCCGTTAAATTCAGCGCGAGCCAGGCCGCAGTCAGCAGGGTGCTTTTTTTATCGGTAAGAAGTTTCATATTTTATTGTTCCAACGTGGATACTTGTCGCGGATCATCGCGGTAATTCTCTGAAAGGTTGCTTCACTCAAACCGGCATAAGGCGGAAGTAATCGCAGTGGAAATTCCGGGTCATGGATCTTGCAGAAAACCTTGTCATAAGCTCCGTCCATGTGCGCTTCACTGCGGCCAAGGGCCACGAGGTCGGTGACCATTCCCAGCAACTCCTGCTGCCCACGAAGCAATGTTTCCTTGTCTCCCCCCCGCCCCGCTGCGAAATAACGTTTCGCTTCGGCAAAATGAACCGAGGCCATTGAAATCAAAAATCCACATTCGCCAAGCTCACTCCCGTAAGCAAAACCTGTTTCCGTAAAAAAATGCTGGAGCTGCGGCGCTTTCGTTATCAGTCCGCGAATGCGTTCCTGATCGTCCGTGCTGTTTTTGGCTGCAACCAGATTGGGATGCCTCTCGGCCAGGATGGCATATTCCTCGGGCGACACGAGCCGTTTGGTTCGCATCAGATTGTAGTGCAGAAACGAACAGTCAGGAAATCGCCCGCATGTTTCCTGAAAAAATATTTTTAATTCGCCGTCCGTCAACGCGCCCCAACTCGGCAGGGAAATTTGAAAATGGCATATACCTATTTCCCGGGCGCGTTCCATTCGTTCAATCATCGTCGGCAGAGACAGGCTGATGAGCCCCACCATGCCACGGACATCCGGCTGGTTGGTCTCTTCACGGAACACACGGACGATTTGATCGAATTGCTTGTCGCTGACCGCATACCCCTCCCCCGCTGTGCCAAAGATATAAACATCGCGCGTCAGATTCGCCAACAAGTTGCGGATCTCCCGGCGAAATATGGACTCAGCCAACGTGCCGTCTTCGTTCCACGGAACGCAGCAGGAAGCCAGAATGCAACTCGGATATCGCTTCGCGTTCATGATTTGAGTGATGGCACAATCGCGCTCTTGGTGACCTGTCCCGATGCCGTCATCCCCAATGCTTCATTGGTTTGTTCCAGCGAAAAACGGTGGGACACCATTTCGGCGAACGGAAATTCCTTGCGCGTTGTGCGCAGAAATTCGAGGGCCGTCTTCATATGGCGCGGCTCGCTCGACCAGGAGCCGAACACGCTCAATTGTTTTCGTGTCACCACGTGCGGATTCCAAGCCACGGTACCGGCATCGCAATAGTGGCCCAGTACCAGATATTTTCCGCCGTCGCGGCACATCTCCATCCCTTCCACCACCGCTGCCGGCAGCCCGACACATTCCAGCACGACATCCGCGCCGTAGCCTCCGGTCAGTTCGCGGACGGCAGCGATGCGCTCCGCCGGAGTCTTCACTTGTTCCAAATCAATGACGTGATCGGCCCCAAAACGTTTCGCCATTTCCAACCGATGTTTCGGCGCACCAATCATGATCACTCGACCCGCCCCCGCAGATTTTGCCACAGCGAGAGCAGCGATGCCGACCGGCCCGGCGCCTTGCACCACCACGGTGTCGTTCCGGGAAATACCGGTGCGTTCCACTCCGTGAATGGCGGTGTTCAAAGCACAACCCGCACCGATGACTGATTCCGTCGGCAAATCATCCGGCAATTTAAAAATATTCGAGCGCGGTTTCAGGTAATGGAATTCCGCATAACCACCAAGGAAATAAGGTTCGCTCGCGCAGGATTGACTGATGCCATAGGCCCGGCGATTGACACAACGCGTCGGAATTTTTTTCTCGGCACAATAATAGCACGTGCCGCAGGTCAATCCCGGAGTCCAAGTGACGCGATCGCCCACATACAACGGCTGGCCGGACCAATCTTTTTCCAGCCCAGCGCCCAGTGCATGGATTATCCCAACGGTTTCATGGCCGAGAATCACTGGCAGCGTGATGGGCAATTCACCTTTCCACAAATGCACATCGGTGCCGCAAATGCCGGCCATTTCCGTGCGCACCAACGCAGCGCCCGGCTCCGGTTGCAATGGCACGGAAAAATTCCGCAGCGCCAGCGGGGCTTTGAATTGTTCGAGAACAGAGGCTTTGGCGGTGATCATCAGGGAGCCTTTTCTAAAAGTTTGGTGTAAACCGTTTCCGCCATGATGCGCGCGCCTTTGGCATTGGGGTGAACGCCGTCGGGAAAGAGGGCGGATTTTCCCTCGAATGGCGCGTAGAGATCTATGATCGGCAAATGCTGACCGGTCGCGACGGAATTGATTTTGAGGATAACTTCGTCTGTCAAAATTTTGTCGGTGTCGTATTCCTTGCCGCGATCGCGAAAGAGCGGCACCGGACGGCAAACATAGATGCGCGGTTTGGAGTCAAGCGCTTGAAAGGTGTGGATGATTTCCAGGTAATCGCCGGCAAAGTCGTCTTTATACGGCGGCCAACTTTTTTTGTTGGTGTCGTTGGTGCCGAGTTTGATCACGACGACATCGGGCTTGAAGTCAACGGCCTCATGCCAAGCCGGTTGATCCAGGTACGGCCGGGTACCTTTTCTTAAGGCGGTCGCGCCATTGACGCCAAAATTTCGTACTTCCCATTTAGGGCCAAGCATCGCGGCCAATTGTGCCGGATAACAATCATGCTCCCGATTCTTTATTCCGTAGCCATAGGTGATGCTGTCGCCGACACAGGCGACGCGAATGGGTGGCGAGGTGGAAGAGACGGGCTTGGCCCCCTTCACCTTCAGGCTGGGGGCCAGCTCCAGGGCCTGGACAAACGCCTCGCCCTGGAAACGAATTTCAATCAGGCCGTTGAGTGGTTTGATTTTTTGAAAAACCAGATCAACCGCCTTGTTCAACCCGCCGGCGGTGGCCGTGACATCCAATTTTTCCACCACGGTTTTGCCGTTGATCAGAATGTCGAAACAGTTTTGCTGCGTGTTCAGGTTGCGGGTGTTGGCGAAGGCGAGGCGCAAATCATATTCACCCGGGCCGACGGTCAGGTTGACCCGGAAATCTTGGCCGTGAAATCCGTAGCGATACAGCTCCGGATCACTTGTCCCAGAAATGTCTTTGACTGCATTGGTCCGCCAGAAAGCGTTTGCGGTGTCCTTAAGCTGGCCGAGGTGGGCGGCGATCTCCATGCCTGGCCGCCAGAAATTCCCGTGGCTGTCCCGATAATCCGCACAGCTCGCATAACCAAAGATCATCCGTTGCGCCCCGGTGGGACCGGTGCCGGTCGGAAAATTGTCCGCCTTGTCTTCGGCGGAATATTGCACGGCTTCGACGTTGACGTTGTCGCTGTCGGAATAGGGATTGTGCGAACCGCGCGGAATGATTTTCAAAGTGTGCCGGGTATTGGGCAGACCGTTTTTGTAATAGACGATCTGGTGCGCGCGTTGCGTCTGATTCCAAAAATCAATCGGCACGGTTTGTTTTTCGCCGTCGAGAAAAACATCCGCGATGCCGCCCGATGGGGTCACCGCGCTCATGACCCGGACCTGGTTGCCGTGAAAAACAACTCCTTCCGGCGGATAAGGCGTGACCACTTGCGGATCATTGCCCGTCACAAGAATCCTGGTTGCTCCATCATGCCGGATCTGCACGATGGCATCGCCATTCGACAATTGTTTGACGGTAAAACCGTTCTTCTTCAAATCATCCCGCAAGCGAAGTTGCTTTCCGTTGGCTGTGATCTTATCCGGCACGAACGAGAGCCGGAAAACATCCACTGTTTCGGCGGGGGCATCAAAAGTGGAATAGCCGATCTCGCCTTGATTATACATGATGGCGTTGACCACGGCGCTCGACCGGACGAAATGATTTTCGCGATTCGCGCCCAGCTCTTCCGGCAGCCAGCCGATGGCCCATTGCACCCAGCGCAAAGGCAGCGGATGCGCAATGTTCAGCCAGTTGCCGTTGACGATCACGCCGCCGTCAATGTTGTCGTCGCTCACGCCGTTTTCCTGGACGTCGTAGGTCTGTAAAATAAATTGGCGATAGGCCATTTCACGCAGCCACGGATCGCCGGATTCCGCCGCCAGTTGCGCCATGACTCCGCCATCAAGCAACGGCGCATACCAGAGCGAACGTCCGCAACAACTGCTCGATTCCGGATAAGCCCACGCGCCGCTATAAACGTCGCCGCTCGATTCCGGATTGGCCGTGCTGCGCAGGATGAATTGCAGGAGGATATTGCGCGCGTCATTGCGCCAGTTGGGAAAACGTTTTTTGTTGTTGATCAGATACATCGCCGCATCGGCGGTGGTGGAACAATTTTGCACCGGATTGGGCCAGTCCCAGAAGTAATAAGCCCAGGTGTCATTAGCCGTCCAATTCGGCAGCAACTTGTCATCGAGATAACGTTGGCCCGCATCGCGCGCGATGATGATCGCAGAATGGTTGCCGGTGTAACCCAGGCGGATCAATTCATCGAGGAACGCCAGGATCATCGTCACCCCACCGGTCTGTTTGTTCACACCCGGCCACGGACAAGTTTCGGGATTCGCATAACGCGGCCAAGGATCCTTTTTCGGATCTTGATTGCAATGTGCGGCGAACACATCGCCCCAATGTTTCGCGGCAGCAAACCAGCGCTTATTTCCGGTCACTTCATAGGCGCGCAGCAAAGCCCGCCCCATGTCCGCGCTGATATCTATCTGGATCATGCCGTTCGTATTGGCGTCGTAGTAGGCTTTGCCTTTGACCGGCACGCTGATGGGAAATTTCGGCCACGGATGATTTTCCGGAGTCAACTCATGATCAAGCAACAGGTCGGCCATGAAGGTCATGTGCGCGATGGCGGCGGGATCGCCGGAATAACGATAATAATCCACCATGCTGTTCAACACGCTGGTCGAGCGCTGGCCGAGATCGCCATCCATCCAATCGCCGGGGTCCTGCGTTGTGATGTCGCCGTTGGACGAGATCTGCCATTTGCTGGTGTAAAGATAATCCGGATAAGCCGCGATGGAATTGTTCGTCGTCGTCCAGGGATAACGCTTCAAGGTTTCCGCCGCGATGCGCACGCGAAAATCGCATTGTCCGTTCAAGCCATGATACCACGGCGCGATCACTCCGTACTGATCCAAGACTGCGTCATGGCCATAGTAATGTTTTTGTTCCATGGCCGCTTGGGACGGCAGCAGCCCAGTCAAGAAAATGGCTAGAAATAATTTCATTTTCATTGTGGAAGCCATTTCGTAAAAAAGTTCAGCCAGTTGCCAAAAAAGATCCCGTCAATGTCCGTTGCTTTGTAGCCACGCGTCGCCAGAATTTCTTCCAACTTGTGCAGATCATGGATGGTATTGAGATCGCCGGGCGTTTGTTCCGTGCCGAATCCGCCATCTAAATCACTGCCAATGGCACAATGTTTGGTCGTGCCCGCCAACTGGCAAATATGATCAATGTGATTGGCTGCGTCCGCAATCTTCACCAACTTCGGATCGGTCTCGCCCCGTTTCCAGCCGGGATAAAGCATCCACGCATCGAAGGCCGTGCCGATGACCGCATCGCGTTGGATCAGGATGCGTATCTGTTCATCGGTCAATTGCCGCTGACCGGACACCAGCGCGCGACAATTGTGATGACTGGCGATGGTTGGTCCATGATAAATTTCCATGGCTTGCGCGAACGATTGATCAGAAAAATGCGTGACATCAAGGACCATCCCGACGCGATGAAATTCTTTGAGCAAGGCCACGCCCGCCGCAGTCAAGGGGCCTTCCGTCGAAGTACCGGCGGCATATTGACTGCGGCCATAGTGAACCGGGCCAACGGCCCGCAAACCGTCTTTCCACCACGCTTCAACTTGTTCCGGTCGCAGGATGGGATCCGCTCCTTCCGCGCTGAGAATAATTCCGAGCGGAGTCGCAGCAGAATTTTTCTGCCATGCCGCCCAGTGCGCCGTGAGTTCCCCACGCGTTTTGATGATGCGCAAATGACCTTCGCGTTCGAGCAAACGATAGTAGGCCAGTTGCCCCTGGGCGTGAGCGTAAGCCATCCGCTGCTCGGTGTAATCCAGATCAACGCGCTTGGCCGGAACAGTATTTAATTTATCCGGACCGCTTCGGGCCATGAGCGTGGCGATGCAAACCGGCACATCGGCCCGACGCAATTCGGGGAAGCAAACCGTGTTGCGTCCGCGCGCCAGTTCGTCCGTCATCCCGGTTTCGGCGGCGCGAATTTCGGAAATCGGGCGAAGGAGATCGCGATTGAAATACATCGCGTTCCAGGCGAGATCGAGATGGGCGTCAATGATGGGGCGCATGTTTCTTTATTTTTTAGTCAACTCGCGCAGCACGTCATCGGTGGCTTCGAGGGTTTTTTGGATATCGGCGTCGCTGTGGGCGAAGCTGATGCTGCCTTGCTTGACAATGACCGGGAAATGATAGATGCCGCGCTCGATCAACCCGCGCCGATACTTCGTGTCGAAGGCTGCATCGTGATATTCGAGGATGTCCCACCAGTCTTTCGGTTCCTTGTCTGTAAAATAAACACAACTGGCGCTGCCGACCCGTGAGATGACCACTGGGATTTTGTATTTCACGAAAATTTCCTTCTGCCCGGCCTCAAGTTTTTGTCCCAGCTGTTCCAGGCGGCCATACACGTTCAACTTTGGGTCCATCAATTTTTTCAGACACGTGACGGCCGCAGCCACCGGGACGGGATGACTGTTGTAAGTGCCGGCGACCAGCGTGCGCTTGCTTGCGTCCGACGAGACGGCCAGTTCCATGTAAGCCGCCTTGCCCGCGAGCGCGGCAATCGGAAAGCCGTTGGCAAACGCTTTGCCGTAAGTGCAAAGATCCGCCGTCACGCCCGACACCGCCTGATAACCGCCCAGCGCCGAGCGAAAACCCGTTTTCACTTCGTCAATGATCAGCAGAAAGCCGTAACGCGTGGCCAAGTCGCGCAAGCCTTGCAGATAACCCGGCTGCGGCTTGACCACGCCGATGTTTTGCAGGACCGGTTCGGCGATCAGCCCGGCGATGGGATATTTTTTCGCCATATGTTCCACCGCAGCGAGATCATTGAACGGCACGGCGTGAGTCAACGCCAATTCCTCCGGCGGAATGCCGGCGGTGATGGGGACTTTTGGATATTCATCGCCTTGGATCCGTTTCCCGCCGAGCTGTTCACGGGAACTCATCAGGTTGGTGGCCACGGTATTGTGATGGCCGTTGTAACCGCCTTGCATCTTGATGATGTGCGAACGGCCGGTGGCGGCGCGAGCGGTCCGGATGGCTTGGGCGGTCGCCTCTGAACCGGTGTTGAAAAATTGCACACGCTCGACGTGTGGCACGGCCTGGACAAACAACCGCGCTAACTCACCTTCTTCACGCGTCGGGCCGGTGCCGTAATTAGACAAATCAGCCTGCATCACTTTGATGACGGCGGCAGTCAAGTCGTCGTCGCTGTGCCCCAGAATGTAGGGCGCGAAACCGGCGTGGTAATCAATGTATTCGTGTCCATCCACGTCCCAGAGATGCGAACCTTTGGCGCGCGTAAACGCGATGACGGGATCAGCCTTGCGATTGAGCGAGCCGAGGCCGCCGGGGATGAGTTTTGAATTTTCAGCGAGAAGCTCCTGGGATTTGGGCCAATTCATAAATCTTTATTTTTTAATTTCAATGGGTTTAACCATAAATAACAGCACGGCTCCGGCGGCCAGGCAGGCGGCGGAGAATTGGAAAATTCCGCGAACATCAACATGCGCATCGCGCAATGCTCCGCCCGCATAAATCGCCACGCCTCCAACAGAGCAGGCGAACAGGTTCAATATGCCGTAACCCGTGGCGCGATAACGCGGGTCGCTGATCTGGCAAAGGATGGGCATCATATTGACATCGGCAAAAGAACGCGACAACCCGTAAATCACCAGGCCGACTTTAGCGGCAAAAAACAGACCCGTGTTAGCAGTCAATAAAATTGCTGGGGCGGCGACGCAAAGGCCGATGACCGTAATGGTAGTCCGGCGGCGCTCATTGTGGTGGCTCCACCGGTCTGTGATGGCCCCGCCAATGATGACCCCGATGATGGTCCCAGTTTGCAAATAACCGGTGGCGGAAAAACCCGCCGCGCCCTGGCTGAGAACGAATTGTTCCTTAAAATAAGTCGGCATCCAGCCGACGATGCCCCAGCCGACCAATCCCAACAGGCTCCAAAAAAAAATGGCGAGATAAAACGAGCCGCAACTAAAGAGGCTTTTAAGCGCCGGGATGAAATTGGTTTGCGTGGCTGGAAGGGACGCGTCCAATGCCGGAACATGTTCTCGCGGTCCATCTCGCAGAAGAAAAATGAGCACCACGGAATAAGCGATGCCAATGAGGCCAAAAAGATTAAAGGCATAGGCCCAGTCATGTCTTTCCGCCAGCCATCCGCCCAATCCACCAAGACCGGAACCGATAAAAGTGCCGCTGACGTGCAGACCATTGGCCAGGGAACGAGTCGGACCACGATGATAATCCATGATCAGCGCCATGCCCGCCGGGATGTAACACGCTTCACTAATGCCCATGATGCCACGGGCCCAAAGAAGTTGCTCAAAAGTTTTCGCATGACCGGTCAACCAAGTCATGGCCGACCAGGCAAATAAACTTAAAATAATGACATTGCGGCGGCTGAAACGATCTGCCAGAAATCCGGCGAACGGGCTTAGCCCGGCATAGACCCACAAAAACACCGAGGTGAGCAGGCCAAATTGCGCGTCACTCATCGGGATGGCCTCGGTCAATGAAGTGCGCATCGTCGTCAATATTACCCGGTCGAGATAATTCAAGAACGCGACGAACCAAAGCAGGGCGACACACAGCCACGCTTGCATGATTGCTGGAGAAGGGCGCGTCATTTTATCAATCGCAAAAGTCCATTGGCCGCGCCGATGCGCGCGTCGGGTTCCGGGTCAGTCAAGAGCGGCGGCAAAAACGTCAGACCATTCGCATCTCCTCGCAGTCCGGTGACGATCCCCACTTCCAGTTGCTCGTTCGCCTTGCCGTGCAGATAGGGCAACATCTGTTTTTCCAATTTTGCGATGGCGGATGAATCCTTCTCATGCAGGAGCAAAGCGGTGATCAAATAAACTCGCGCAATGGAGTCAGCCGGCTCCACCGTGAACTGCCGACGGAGCGTGGCCATGGAATCAGCGGACACCGATTTGAGCCGGCCGATCGCAAAAGCCGCGCGCAATCGGACGACTGGATTGGACGATGTTAAAAGTTTGGCCAGATCGTTTTCGCGGACTGGACGTTCCGCCTTGTTGCTGGAAAGAACCAGAAGCCAGCGCGGAAAAGGAGCAGTGGCGGCATCCGCCGTCAGCAGCCAGTGCAAAATGATTTCATCATCATCCTTGCTCGCGGCATTGAGTTTCCCGAGGCTTTCCGAAGCCGAGATGCGATCAATCGCCGCCGGATCATGCAACGCCTCGCGGATCCGTTTGATATAGCCTTCGCGTTCGGCGCCAGAAGTCGAACGAGCCAAGACCCGCCAGACGCCGATGCGATAAGGCGCGGTCGCCGTGCCGGCTTCCGGCCGGAAAAGATCGGCGATCTTTCCGGATTCGTTATTGTCAAGCAACGCTTCGGCGGCGTGAATCCGCAGCCAGCTCGTGTTGGCGAGCATTTCGTGTTCCAGTTGGGCGATCAATTGCGGGCGAGTTGGTTTCATGGGCTTTGGCGTCGCGCCGACAACGAGGAGCGCGACCGATAGAAAAAGGGTTTTGGCGAAGGGTGACATATCACGCGAAAGTTCCTTTGGCCGGAACCGGGCCGAGCGTTTCGCCCTCCGCCCAGCTTAACGGCATGATGATTTCCGTGGCGTCGTTCAACGGTTTTTCGCGCCGACGCATCTGGTCGAGCAACGTGACGGCGTTGCGTCCGAGCTCTTCTTCGTCCACCGTCACCGCCGACAAACGCCGGGTCAGCGCCCCTTCCCGCCAGGTTCCGCCAAAACTCACGAGGGAAACCTGCTCCGGAACTTTGACGCCGAGCTGATTCAACAAGAGATAAATTAATTCTGTTTCCGAATCGAACGGCGAAAAGATCGCCGTGGGCGGATTGGGGCCGCGCAACATTTTTTCCAAGTTCACTTTCAGGAACCGCTCATGTTCCAGCGTCACCCGGGGCGCATCGTCGTAACAGATAAATTCCACCGGCAACTCTCCGCCGCCAGTCGCCATGGCTTCGCCAAAACCGCGTTCATATTGCCCGCTCAAACCCGCTCGCTCGAACGCGAAGAACGCCGCCCGCTTATGTCCCTTTTCCAAAACCGCGCGACCGGCCAACCGCCCGACTTCCAAAGCCGAAAACGAAACCAGCGGCGCATGGATCTCCTCCACCCGCCGATGACAAAACACAATCGGAATCCCGTGCTCGTGCAAAGGCCGGAGTTGATGCGCCGGCGTCGCCGGCCGGGTCGTCGGCACGATCGCCACCCCGGCGATTTTTTTGTCCATCAATTGCAAGAGCGAATCGGCCTGACGCAACGGATCATTATCCGTGTTGCAAACGATGACCTGATTATGCCCGGCCATCGAAGCTTCCTGAAACCCGCGTTGCAGCGACGGATAAAAACCGCTGCGCGTGTCCGGGATCATCAGCGCAAAAATATCCAAACCCGACTTCATCCGCTCCATCGCCGACTCATGCACAAACGTGCCGCAGCCGCGCACCCGGCGGATCAGGCCGCTTCGTTCCAGCCCGGCCAAAGCCTGACGAACCGTGTTCCGGGAGACATCGGCCGTGGTGGCCAGGGCGAGTTCGGTAGGAAGGGAATCGCCGGGCTTTAAACGTCCGGCCCCGAGCTCTTTTAGCAGATAAGCTCGCAAACGCTCGTGCTTGGGCGTGGCCATGTTTTGCTCTTCTAATGTCATTAGTAGGAACTTTATGGAACATATTATTTACGTTATTTGCAAGTTCTTATTGTATTTATTTAAAAAATGATGTTTTTATATGTTCCATATTGAATGGAACATTTCAAAATTCGTTGCTACAGTCAGTGAACCCGCGCGTTCGCGGGCTTTTCATCAAGAACCTGGGCGAATTCCAGACTGAATTGGCGCGGATCGTCGCGGGTTTTGTTCCGGCCTTTAATATATGGTGGCAACGGAAGGAATTGCCCGCGCTGGTTTTTCGTTCGATGCGTCGGGTGCAGGATCTGCGCGCGCGTGGGCGGGAACTGGGGGTTTCGTTTGAGGAAATGCACTTCAGCGGCAACGTGGCCGGACGCGCTTTGTTGGACGAACTTTGCCAGACGGAAAATGCGGCGGACCTGTTGCAGGCCGGGATGATTGAAATCCATGGCGCCTTGATCGCGGCCATCGAAGATGATTTGCAGCGGAATGAAGGCGTCTATGATTTACCGAGCGTGGCGTTGCTGGAAGCGGATCGGGATGAATTGAAAAATCAAATGGCTTGGGCGGAAGCGGCGTTGAAAGAAATCGGCGAGTCTGACAAGGGTTTGGTGAATCAGGTCAAACAACTTTGCGCCGATCTGCCCCGGCAGTTGCGGGAACATAATGTTCGCGCGGCCAAACCAATCATCACCGGACGCAAGATAGGTCACTTGCCTTTGGCTGACGCCCAATTACCGCAAGGCTTTCGCCATTTGGAATTCGGACCGGAGGCGGTCGCTGCGGATGCGCCGTACGCGGATCGTGCGCGGTATCATGCGATCAATTTTCTCCAGGAAGTGCAGGCGGCGGATTCGTGTGCTTCGATGTTGTTCGAGTCCCCCGACATGCCGTGGGAGTTTTTTTTGGATATGGCGCGGCACATGTGGGACGAATCGCGTCATGCAATGTTCGGGGAAGCGAAACTTTTGGAACTCGGAACCAGCGCCGCATCTGCCGGACTTTCCACCAAGGCCTACACCATGCGCCAAACGCTCGCGCCGCTGGATCGTTACGCCGCGCTTTCCACCCAGGAAGCCGACGCCTTCCCCGGCAAACACCAAGGCTTGAAAGAAGCCGTGGCCAATAACGATGCGCTCAGCGCGAAAGCCTGGAGCTATGACATCGCAGATGAAACGCAACATCTGCGTTTCGGCACGAAGTGGATTCCGGTGATGATGGAAAAAATCGGCGAACCCCGCAGCGTCGAACAAGTGAAAGAGGATGCCTGCAACTGGCGGGTGAGTGTTCTCGCAGAAGTTTATAAACCGGCTGCGGCCACTTTGCGATAAACCATGCGTATCACGGCTAAATTTTTAAGTCTTTTGGCATTGCTGGTCACTTCGCGATTAGTGGCTGGCGAGCCGATAAATCTTGGCCAGCGCCGCGAATTGTTCGTGGACAGTTTTCTGATCGCCACCAAAACCAATGTGCAATTCACCTTGCACGAACCGCGCGATGAAGGTTCGGTCATGCCCTTCGACGGGCCGTGGGAAGGACCGTTCTGTGCCTATGTCACCATCCTGCATTCCGGCGATCAGTTCCGCGCATATTATCGAGGCAAGGCCGATGGCAGTCGCGATGGCTTCAATGAATGCACCTGCGTGGCGGAATCGCGCGATGGTATTAAATGGACGAAGCCGAAGCTTGGCTTGGTCGAAATGAATGGCAGCAAGGAGAACAATATCATACTCGCGGAAAATACTTTCTCGCACAATTTCAGCCCGTTCATTGATGGTAATCCCGCCGCGAAACTGGAGCAAAAATACAAAGCCATCGCCGGTTATGAGAATAGCGGGTTGAAGGCTTTTTGTTCCGGCGATGGTCAGCATTGGCAAACAATCCAGTACAAACCAGTACTGACGACAAACGATGTACCGGGGTTTCAATTCATGTTTGATTCGCAAAACGTCTCGTGCTGGTCGGAGGCGGAAAACCGTTATGTGCTTTTTTTCCGGGTTTATACCAATCACATCCGCCGGATTGCGCGGGTGGACAGCAAGGATTATTTGCATTGGGAAAATTTGCAACTGATGGAATATCGCGGGGCGGACGGACAGCCGGCCCCGGTGGAAAATTTATACACCAGCCAGACGCATCCTTATTTCCGCGCGCCACAGATTTACGTGGCGGTGGCGGCGCGTTTCATGCCGGGGCGGCAGGTATTGACGGCGGAAGAGGCCAAGGCCATCGGAGTTCACCCCAAGTACTTTAAAGATATTTCCGATGCGATTTTCATGACCTCACGCGGCGGGAATATTTATGACCGCACTTACATGGGGGCGTTTATCCGTCCGGGCATCGGCGCGGAAAATTGGGTATCGCGCACCACTTATCCCGCGCTCAACGTGGTGCAGACCGGGACGAATGAAATGTCGGTGTATGTGAATCAAAATTACGCGCAGCCGACCGCGCACCTGCGCCGTTACAGTTTGCGGCTGGATGGATTTTCGTCGTTGCGCGCGCCGTATGAAGGCGGGGAATTCACCACCAAACCAGTGACCTTTTCCGGCAATCAATTGCTGTTAAATTTTTCCACGTCGGCGGCGGGCGGAATCAAGATCGCCATCCTAGATAAGACGGGGAAAGCAATTCCCGGTTATACGTTTGCCGACAACATCGAAACCATCGGCAATGAAATTGAACGCCCTGCCCGTTGGAAGAAGGGGACCGATCTCAGCCAGCTCGTCGGACAAACGGTGCAACTGCAATTCAAAATGAAGGATGCGGACTTGTACGCCATTCAGTTCGCGGAAAAGAAATAGCATGGCCAATCTCGAACATTCTTTTTCTTCCGTTGATCAATTGCCCACCCCGGCATTGGTGATAGACGGCGTGATCGCGCGCAGGAATATCGAGCGACTGTCCCAATACGCGGCCAAAAATAATCTCGGAGTCCGTCCCCACACCAAAACGCACAAAAACCGGTTCATCGCCGGCTTGCAGATCGCAGCGGGTGCCATTGGATTGACCGTGGCCAAAGTCGGTGAAGCCGAGCTGTTGCAGACGGCGGCGAAAGATTTGTTGATGGCTTATCCGGCGGTGGATGCTGCGCGTTGCGGGCGGTTGGCAGAACTGGCCCGCACTCACACGATACGCGTGGTGGTGGACAGTCCGGTTGGCATCCAATCACTGTCAACCGCAGCCAACCAAGCCGGCACGACCATCGGGTTGCTGGTGGAACTGGATGTGGGCATGGGCCGCACTGGAGCGGCCACGCCCCAGGAAGCTTTGGAATTAGCGCAATTGATTTCCCAAACGCGTGGCGTTCGGCTGGATGGGATTCTTTGTTATCCGGGACAGATCTGGAGCGCAGTGGATCAGCAGTCCCCTGCCCTTGCGGCGGTATCCGCAAAACTTCAGGACACGATTGATCTCTGGCGGAGCAAGGGATTGGAGGCAAAAATCGTTTCCGGCGGCTCGACGCCCACGATGTTTCAATCCCATTTGGTGAAGCAATACACCGAAATCCGTCCGGGCACTTATGTCTTCAACGACATGAACACCTTTCGCGGCGGTTTTTGCGCGTTAGAAGATTGCGCCGCGCGATTGATCGCCACTGTGGTCAGCACGGCGGTGAAGGATCAGGTCGTCATTGATGGCGGCACGAAAACGTTCACCAGCGACCTGTGCATCCCGGCGCGGGACAGCGGCCACGGTTACATCGCAGAATATCCCGAAGCGCGTCTGATGCGCTTGAGCGAGGAACACGGACAGGTGGATGTTTCCCAATGTGCGAAGCGGCCAAAAATCGGCGAGCGCGTCTCGATCATTCCCAATCATATCTGTCCCTGTGTGAATCTGCAGGACGCGATCTGGTGGAAGGAAGCAGACGGTTCGCTCCAAAAAATCAACGTTGATGCGAGAGGAAAATTATCATGATCATTGATGTTCACAGTCACACTTGGAATTTTCCGGCCGATTTCAACGAAGATTTTATCCGCCAGGCCAAACGCGCCCGCGCCGGCATGGAAGTGGACCTCATGGTGCGTTATGAAGATTACCGTGCTACTTGCCCGCCGGAAACGAAAACCATTGTTTTCGGCGGAAAAGCCAAATTGAGCGGCCAATGGGTGGATGATAAATATGTGGCGGATTACGTCGGCAAACATCCCGACACCTTGATCGGTTTCCTGTGTCTTGATCCGACGCAACCAGGGTGGGAACGGGAAATGGAATTTGGCCATCAGGAACTTGGTTTGCGCGGGATAAAATTACTGTCGATGTACGCCGGTTTTCGCCCCGATGAAGCGCGACTGGATCCGATGTGGCGCTATGCCACGAAACACAAATTGCCTGTGTTACTCCACACTGGAACAACTTTTATCGCGCAAGCGCCGCTCGAATGCACCCTGCCCCGTCATCTTGATGTGGTCGCGACTCGTTTTCCCGAGGTGAAGATCATCATGGCGCACCTCGGTCATCCCTATGAAGGCGAGTGCATCGTCACCGCACGCAAACATCCGAACGTCTTCGCCGACATCAGCGCGTTGCACTATCGTCCCTTCCAGCTTTATCACAGTCTGATGCTGGTCCAGGAATATGGCGTCTGGCACAAAATCCTTTTCGGCACGGATTATCCTTTCACCACGGTCAATGCAACGATCGACGGATTGCGCAAGTTGAACAACATGACCGAAGGAACGGGGTTGCCTAAATTAAATCCGAAAGCGATCGAAGATATGATTTATCGCGACACTTTACCGCTTCTCGGCCTCGACCAATGAACAATCCCGCAAATAACGAATTGCCGCACCCGGAGCGCGAGTCTGTGACTCGCAGCAATATGGCCATTCCAATGTGTCGTATAATTCAAAGTCGCGTGATTAATCCACCCGCTGCGAGTCATAGACTCGCGCTCCGATAAATGAGCAACCCCGCAAACAACGAACGTATCGCGGTCATCGGTCTCGGTCTGCTCGGCCGGGGCATTGCCGGTTGTTTTTTGGCGCACGGCTTTTCTGTCGTGGCGGTGGATCGCAATGCGGAACAACAGACGGAAGCGCGCAAGCAACTGGCCATCATGATGGACGAACTGGTGGAACGCGCCGGTTTTCCTGCTGCGTTGCGCGAGGAGTGGACCAAGCGTTACACCGGCGTCGCGGATTTTGCCGCCGTGAAGGGCTGCGCGTTCGTCGTGGAAAGCGTGACGGAGGATATCGCGACCAAGGAAGCGGTTTTTGATGAACTGGAATCATTGCTTGGGCCGGAGATCGTGATCGCCACCAACACATCAGCCATTCCCATCAGTCAATTGCAATCGCGCCGCAAGGTACCATCGCGTTTTGTCGGGATGCACTGGGCCGAGCCGGCTCATGCCACGCGCTTCATGGAATTGATCCGAGGAGAAAAGACTTCTGATGCCACCCTGCAAACGGCCTCGGCCATGGCGCGTCGCCTGGGCAAAGAACCGTGTATTTGTCAGCAGGACATCCCCGGCTTCATCGTCAACCGCATCGGCTATGCGATGTATCGCGAAGCCTTGAATGTGCTGCAATCCGGCATCGCCGATGCCGCCACCATTGACACGGCCATACGCAACGCGCTCGGCCTTTGGTCCAGCATGTGCGGGCCGTTCCGCTGGGTGGACATCACCGGCGGGCCGGAGTTGTACGCGCGGGCCATGCAGCATGTTCTTCCCACCTTGAACAATTCCCCGGAAATTCCGGCCGTGTTGAAAAAACTGGCGGCCGAAAATGCGCGCGGCATCGTCAACGGGCGCGGTTTTTACCAATACACGCCGGAAGAGGCGAAGCATTGGGAAGAACTTTATCGGCAACACGCCTGGCGCGTCACCGCCTTGCAAAACCAATATTTTCCGATCAAAAAATAATTATGAGTGAACGTGTCAAAAAACTGGAAGCCCTCGGCTATCCCATCCACAAAACCACGCCGGAAGGCAAACTGGTTGATCCCCTGGCCATCGTCGGCAACGTGCTTTATGCCTCGGGCCAGGTGTCCTTCGACGGCGATGTCCTGATCAGCAAAGGCAAAGTTCCATCACAGATAAACATGGAACAGGCGACTAAAGCCGCCGCCTTGTGCGCCGCGAATGTCCTTCGCTCCGTCCATGCCCATCACGGTTTGGATAAAATCGAGCGCCTCCTTCGCATCACCGGCTATGTCAATTCCGACGCCGATTTCACTGATTGCCATCTCGTCATCAATGGCGCGTCTCAATTGGTGCGTGATGTATTCGGTGAACAAGGCCGCCACGCCCGCACGGCGCTTTCCATGGCGCAACTGCCGTTGGGCGCGAGTGTCGAAGTCGAAATGATCTTTCAAATCAAAACTTAACCGGTCAAAAAATAGCCAATAGCCAATAGCAGATAAAAACTGGAAATTAGGACAAAAATATGAGATTCAGCCGAATTAAAGCGAAGTTGCGCAAGAACGAACCTGCGCTCATCACCACCCTCCATTACACCGACGGCACGCTCTATGAGATGACGAGTCTTATGGGCTTCGACGGTATCTGGATGGATTTGGAGCATCATCATTACAGCGTAGAAACCGCTGCCAACCTCATGCGCGCCGCGCGCGTCGGCGCGTCCGACATCGTCGCGCGTCCCGCCAAAGGCGAATACATGCGCATGGCCCGGCTCCTCGAAGCCGGCGCGCAGGGCATCATGTATCCGCGTTGCGAAAGCGCCGCCGAAGCCGCCGATGTTGTCAAGTGGATGAAATTCGCGCCGATGGGCGAACGCGGCCTCGACGCCGCCAACGCCGATGCGCCGTATTGCTGCATGCCGGTCAAACCGTATCTCAAGATTGCCAATGAAGAAACGCTGGTCATCATCCAGATCGAATCTCCCCGCGCCGTGGAAAATGTCGAAGCCATCGCCAAAGTTCCCGGCGTGGATATCCTGATGATCGGACCCGGCGATCTCAGCGTGCTGGCGGGGATGCCCTTTGATTTCGAAAATCCTTACATGGTGAAAGCCCGGGAACGCGTGGCCGCCGCCGCCAAAGCCGCCGGCATCCATTGGGGCACGGTCAGCGGCACGCCCGAGCATACCAAAAAACTTCTTGATATGGGGGCGCGTTTTATTTGTCACGGCGCCGACATCCTTATGGTCAAACAGGGCTTGGAACAGATCCAAAAAAATTACGCTCCCCTCGGCTTCACCTTCGACAATCGCATCGCCACCATGACCGCCGATCTCGAAAAAGCCGAAAGCTATTACGCCAAAAAATAACCTCTCATGGCGAAACGCAAATCCATCCTTATCGTCGGTGTCGGCTCCATTGGCGAACGGCACCTGCGCTGTTTCCAGGCGACCGGCCGCGTGGATGTGTCGCTATGCGAGGTGAATCCGACGCTGCGAAAATCCGTCGCCGAAAAATATAAGGTGGAAAATGTTTTCGACGATCTGAACCTCGCGCTGGAAAAGCAACCGGACGCCGCCGTCATCTGCACCCCGGCCAATGTGCATATTCCCATCGCCCTCGCGGCGGCGAAAAAGGGGGTTCATCTTTTGATCGAGAAACCGTTGAGCACCACGCTGGATGGCCTGGAGGAGTTGCAAGCGGAGATCCGCCAGCGCAAATTGGTGGCGGGCGTGGCTTACGTTTTTCGCGCCCACCCAACGCTGACGGCCATGCGGGCGGCGGTGCGTTCGGGGCGATTTGGCGAACCGGTGCAAGTGGCGGCAATGCTGGGGCAAAATTTTCCCTTTTACCGCCCCACTTACCAGCAAACTTATTACCGGAGTCACGACACGGGTGGCGGCGCGGTGCAGGATGCGCTCACGCATGTTGTCAATTACACCGAATGGATCGTGGGGCCGGTTGACCGGCTGGTGGCCGATGCCGCGCATCAGGTGCTTCCGGGGGTGGAAGTGGAAGACACGGTCCACCTGATCACGCGTCATGGGCCGGTGCTTGGCTCTTTTTCCCTGAACCAGCATCAAGCTCCGAATGAACATTCCATCATGATTGTTTGCCAGAATGGCACGGCCCGTTTTGAGATGCACAACAACCGCTGGCGCTGGCAAACCGACCCGGGCGACCTCTGGCACAATGAAACCACGACCCAACTGGAGCGTGACAGTCTGTTTATTTTACAGGCGGAATCCTTTTTGGAGGCGTTGGATGGAATCCACCCGCCGCTTTGCCCTCTGGAAGACGGCATCCAAACCTTGCGCGTCAACCTCGCCATTCTGCGCTCGATAAAAGAGCGTCAGTGGCAAACACTGGGTGCGACCACATGAAGAACGAGCCAACCATTCAACAACTGTTCGATCTCTCCGGCAAAGTCGCGCTCATCACCGGTGCCAGCGGCCATCTCGGTTCCGCCATGGCCCGGGCCTTGACCGAAGCCTCCGCGCGAGTCGTCGCCACCAGCCACAAACCCGGAGCCGAAGTCGTGATCGATCACATGGACGAAGCCTCCATCAACCGGGGCTTTGATGAAGCAGTCAAGATCGCGGGGAAGGTTGATATCCTGATTTGCAATGGACACGAACCGCTGGGAGCCGATTGGCGGACCGCCACCGGCGAACAATTTACACGTCAACTACAAAACGCGACCGGCTATTTCCTTCTCGCCCGAAAAATGCGCGATCACGCGGTGGAGCGCAAGGCCCCGGCCAGCATCATCCTGATCGGTTCCATGTATGGCGTGGTCGGCTCTTACCCCGAGGTTTACGAAGGGATCAGCACGGCCAGTCCTGTGGCCTATCAGACGTTGAAAGGCGGAGTGGTTCAGATGGCGCGTCATCTGGCTGTCTATTGGGCCAAAGACGGTGTTCGGGTCAACTGCCTCAGTCCCGGTCCGTTCCCATCGTCCTCCGCTCCAGCCGAATTGGTGGAACGACTAAAAGCGCGTTCCCCCATGGCCCGCATCGGCCAACCGCACGAACTCAAAGGCGCATTGATCTTCCTCGCCTCCGACGCCAGCAGTTACGTCACCGGTCAAAATCTCCTGGTGGATGGTGGTTGGACGGCGTGGTGAATGATTGACCCAGCTTAAACAGGGGTTTCCAGCCCATAGCAGTAAAGTGTTACATATGTTACACTTTACTGCTATTGAGCGTTTTTCCGGCGGTTTCCCTGTTGCAAGATGTATTGCGGCCAAAGGCGGTCTCGGTTAATGTAGGAGGCTCGATTATGACGTTAACTGAAAAAATATTGGCCCGCGCCAGCGGCAAAGCCACCGTCCAGGCCGGAGACAATGTCTGGGTCTCGGCGGACATCCTCATGACTCACGATGTTTGCGGCCCCGGCACCATCGGCGTGTTCAAACGCGAATTTGGCAAAACCGCCAAAGTCTGGGACAAAAATAAAATCGTCATCATCCCCGACCATTACATCTTTACCGCCGATTCGTTGTCCAATCGCAACGTGGATATCTTGCGCGACTTCGTCCGCGAACAGGGCTTGCCCTATTTCTATGACGTGATTGATGATCCGAACGGCCAGTGGAAATTCGACACCACCAAAGGCTTGCTCAACCGCCAATACGGTTCCCGCTATGCCGGCGTTTGTCACACCGCGCTCCCGCAGAAGGGCCACACGCGTCCCGGTGAAATCCTTTTCGGCACCGATTCCCATACCTGCATGGCCGGCGCGTTCAATGAATTCGCCACGGGCATTGGCAATACCGACGCCGGTTTCGTCATGGGCGCAGGCAAACTCTTGTTAAAAGTCCCGCCGACCATGCACTTCCGCCTCGAAGGCAAGATGCAACCCGGCGTCATGGCCAAAGACATCATCCTCCATTGCATCGGAGAAATCGGCTTTGACGGCGCAACCTATCGCGCGATGCAATTTGACGGCGAAGGCGCGCGTCACCTCTCCATTGACGACCGCATGACTGTGGCCAACATGGCCATCGAAGCAGGCGGCAAAAACGGCATCTTTGAATTCGACGAACAGACGCGCGCGTTTGTGGATTACCGCTGTAAATTGAACGGCACCAAGGCCGATTACCAGCCGGTGGAACGCGACGCGGATGAGAAGTTCATTTACGAAATGGTGGTGGATCTTTCCAAGCTTGAGCCAACGGTCGCCTGCCATCCTGATCCGGGCCAGCGCAAATTGGCCAAAGACATGAGCACCGTGAAATTGGACCGCGCCTACGTCGGCTCCTGCACTGGCGGCAAGACCAGTGACTTTTTGGAATTCGCCCGCGTCTTGAACGGCAAACGCGTTATGATTGACACCTTCGGCGTCCCGGCGACACCGGAAATCGTCCATGACTTGCAAACCGCCCGATGGGGTGAAAAAACAGTCTGGCAAATCCTCGTGGATGCCGGCGTGCAAATGACGGAAAACGCCGGTTGCTCGGCCTGCTTGGGCGGGCCGGTGGACACGTTTGGACGGATGAACAAGCCTTTGGTGTGCATCAGCGCGACAAACCGCAATTTCCCGGGCCGCATGGGCCATAAAGAGTCCAAAGTGTTCCTGGCCTCGCCGGCAACGGTGGCGGCGAGCGCGTTGACCGGGCATGTGACCGATCCGCGCGAATACCTGAGCTAAAAATGGGGAACGTTTTGGCTGCCGATCCATCAGCAACGGACTCAACTCCTTCGGCAGCACGCGAGTGGCTGGAGGCGAATTGCCAGAAGGCCATCATCTGGCTGGTGTTGGCGATTCTGGTTTATGCGCCGCTCGCCACAGGGGCGGTGCGCACCGGAAATTTTCTGGTGGTTCAAGGTTTAACCATGGTGGTGCTGGTGCTTTGGGTGGTGCGGATCTGGGCGCAACCTCATTTTCGCCTGTTTTGGCCTCCGATCTGTTGGGCCGTTCTGGCCTTTATCCTCTATGCCATCGTTCGCTGCCAACTGGTTGACATTGAATATGTCGCACGGTTGGAAATGATCAAAGTGATCGTCTATGGGGCGTTGTTCTTCGTCATCATCAACAATGTGAACCGCCGGGAATCAGCGGCGGTGATCGGGATAACTTTGATTGTGGTGGCCTTATGCTTGGCCATATTCGCCCTGTTCCAATTTGCCACGCATTATCCGATGATTTGGGGACACACCAAACCTGAGAGTTACCTCAATCGCGGGAGCGGCACTTTTATTAATCCAAATCATCTGGCCGGTTTTCTGGAGATGATCCTGCCGCTCGCGATGGCTTATGCGTTGATGGGGCGGTTTGGGGCGACGGCGAAAGTCATTTTGGGCTATGCCGGTTTTGTCATGCTGGCAGGAATTGGGGTATCCCTTTCGCGAGGGGGCATCATTGCTTGTGCGATGGTTTTGATGGCGTTCTTTACCGTGTTGCTGTTCAACCGGGATTTTTGGCTGCGGGCCATGTTGCTGCTGGTCATGATGGTGATCGCGGCGGTGTTGGTCGGCAATCGGATGGAATCGGCCAAGAAGCGATTCGCGCAAGCTTTTGCAGCGGGCAAAGTGGAGAACGACCGGTTTCTTTATTGGGATGCGGCATTAAAAATTTCGCGGAAAAATCCGTGGTGGGGAGCGGGTCCGGGCCATTATGACTCCGAGTTTGCGCAATATCGGCCGCCGGAAGTGCAGATGCGGGCGCAATATGCGCACAACGAATATCTGAACACATTGTGCGATTGGGGGATTGTTGGTTTAAGCATCATTGGGGCGGTGATGGGATTGCTTTATGCCGGAGTGGCGCGCACTTGGGCGGTTTTGCGAAGATCCGTCAATGAATTGGGAAAAGTGCGGAGCAACAAATCCGCCTTTGTACTGGGTGGATCGCTGGGGCTGCTGGCCATCATGCTTCATTCGGTGGTGGAATTTAATCTGCACATTCCCGCCAATGCGCTGGTGGCGGTGACTTTGATGGCCTTGCTCAGCGCGCATTGGCGATTCGCCACGGAACGGTTTTGGTTCAATCCGGGCTGGCTGGGACAGGCGTGTCTGAGTCTGGCAGCAGTATTAGCCATCGGTTACTTCGGCCAGCAGGAATTTCGGTTGGGCCGGGAGGCATATTGGCTGAAACAGGCGAATGTGGAAACGACTTATTCGGACCAGATGCTGACCGCTCTGACCAACGCCTATGCTGCTGAACCGAAGAATTACGAGACGGCGAGTGTGCTGGGGCAACTTTACCGGGGGAGAAGTTGGGAAGGGAATCCGGGCTATGAGAAACTGGCGGAAGAAGCGATGGTTTGGTTTGGGCGAGCCATGGCCTTGAATCCGCACGACCAATTAAGCCCGATGTATTACGGGATGTGCCTGGATTGGCTGGGGCGGCATGCGGAAGCAACGCCTTATTTTGAAAAGGCCCAGTCATTGGATCCAAATGGGAATTATGTCGCGGTTTATATGGGCTGGCACTATATGGAGTTGAAGGATTATCCCAAAGCCAAGCAATGGTTTGAGCGGTCTTTGAGCCTGCAATATAACGAATTGGCGGCAGCCTACTTGCAGACGGTGAATGAGCGGATAGCGAGACAGGCGAATCCGATAAATTGGTAACGTTTTTATCACATTCCGGGGTTGACATTTTGCGGTAAAAGCCTACTCTGGTTGGGATAATATAAATTTCATCAGGAATAGCTATGAAGATAACTCAAATCATCTCCCGGACTTTCGTGGCCTGCACGCTGGCTCTCGCCCTCGCATGTGTCTCCACCAACGCCAACGCCCAAGTCATGAAAAAAGGCAAGGCCACTGTGCGCGCCGTGCATGGCCCCTGCAAATACTCTGTGGCTGGCGGCCCCTGGCTGCCGATCAAGGTGAACATGACCTTGCTGAGCGGCACCTCGGTCAAGACCGAAGGCCCTGAATCTTGGGTGGATATGAACGTGAATGGCGTCAATTCCACGGTCCGCGTGGCCCCGAATACCACCATGAAAATTGACAACATGGAATACATGGGTTCGAGTTCCAGCGGCGACACCAAAACGACGCTCAATCTCCAATCCGGCAACGTGCTCGGCAACGTCAAAAAATTGTCCGCCAGTTCCGATTATGACATCCGCACGCCGAACGGCGTGGCCGGCATTCGCGGCACGGACTTCTCCGTCAAGGTGGAAATCCAACCGGACGGAAATTATCGCATCACTTTCACCAGTGTCGTTGGCCAACTGGTCTGCGCGGCGATCATCCCGGGCGTGCCCAATGCCGTGACCAAAGTTTTGAATGACGGCCAGTCCTGGACGCCGGGCGTCGGCACTGATGTGGTGGATGAAGTCAAAGATTTGCTTAAGCGGTATCAAGTTCAAATCGAAGCCGCGATTGTTGCTGGACCGCCGCCGGTCACGACACCTACTCCGCCCCCTGGGACACCTGTTTTTCTTCCTCCCAATCCCCAAAACCCAGTTTCAGGGAGCCAATAAGAAGAGAACAATAAGTCATTTTAATTTAACCCGGAGCAACTTGTCTTGCTCCGGGTTTTTTGTTTTACTGAAGAGCGGTGACCTTAAAAATCTTCAAATCCGCCCCGGCCCTGATCGCCACCGCCGTGATCGTGGTGGTCGGAATCCTGGAGATCACGCATGCTCCATTTGCCCAACGGGTGGAATGGATGACCTACGATCTGCGGGTGAAGCTGGCCCAAAATTACCCCGGTTCCTCCTCGCTCAAGGCCCCCAATCTGGGCTTCGTGGAAATCAACGACCAAACCATTGCGGATGTGAACAGCGGTCAATTGGGGCCGCCTTACGGACTTTATTGGCCGCGTTCCGTTTATGGCCGGGCGCTGGAAGAATTGTCGCGGCAAGGGGCTAAAGCCGTGGCGTTTGATATTTTATTTTCCGAGCGCCGACCCGACCTCGATTCCTACACTCTGCCGGACGGAACACAAATCGCTTCGGATGATTATTTCGCCCAAGTATTGAAAAAATCCGGCAACGCGATTTTGGCTGCGGAAATGAACGCCATGCCCAATCTGCAATTTCGCACCAACTGCTGGCAGATCGGCAGCATCACCACCGAACGGGATGCCGACGGTGTTTTGCGACGGGACAAGGCCTTTCAAGATCACCGCGTCTGGCACTGGATCGTTGAGCAGATGGCGGCGGAATATTTGCTGGATCTGACCCGGACGGAAATAAAGCCCAACGAAGTCATCTTTTACAAAGCCCGCAAAGGCAAAACCCGCGCCGATGACACCGTGGTCTTTAAGACCGACAAACAAGGCTACATCAACACCACCGACATTGTTAATCCCGTGCCGCCGGGTGTGCCCAGCCGTTTCTTCCCTTATACCTACGTCCGTTCCTGGAGCATGGGCATAGTTCTGGCGGCAAATTATTTAAAGCTGGATCTGGACTCGGCCAAAGTGGAGCCGGAATTGCATCGCATCCGATTGGAGGGAGAAAACGGTTTGAAACGGGAAATCGCCATTGACGGCAACGGATACTTTTATATTGACTGGAGCATCACCCCAAATGATTCGGCCTTGCGCAAAGGATCCCTGACCGAATTGCTCCAGGCGCCGATCGAGCGGGAAAGAGGAAAACCCGTGGATAATTTTTGGAAGGACAAGCTGGTCATCATCGGTTCCACCGCCACCGGCAATGAATTGACGGACATGGGGGCCACTCCTCTGGCCCCAAATACTTTTCTGATGAGCAAACACTGGAACATCGCCAACTCCATCATCACCGACCACCATGTGACCTGGACGCCGCCGTGGGTAAATCTCATCCTCATTGTTGTCGTGGGGATCTTTTCAGCCTGGGTCGCCTGGGTAACGACGCCCTTGCGGGGGTTTGCCTGCATGGTGGGAATGATTGCCGCTTATTTTGCGCTCGCCTCGATTTTGTATTCGCAGATGCGACTTTGGATTCCGGTTTTTCTCCCGATGATTTGTGTCTGGCTGACGAATTATCTGGCCATCGTCACCTATCGTGTCCGGGTGGAACAAACGGAACGAACCAGGATGAAAGGGGTCTTCTCCAAAATGGTGGCCCCTGCGGTGGTCAATGAATTGCTGGCGGCCGATACGCTCGAATTGGGTGGCACACGGCGGGAAATCACCATCTACTTTGCCGACGTGCGCGGTTTCACCAAGCTGACCGATGAAACCCAGACCTACGTCGAAGAATATATCAAACACCACAATCTGACCGGAGCCGAAAAAGAAATCTTTGTCAATAAGCAGGCGGCGGAAACGCTCGAAACGGTCAGTACTTACCTCGGCCGGATCGCCGATGTCGTCACCGACAACAAAGGCACGCTGGATAAATACATCGGCGATTGCGTCATGGCCTTCTGGGGGGCTCCCCTGCCCGACCCGCAACACGCCTTGAATTGCGTCCGCGCCGCCATTCAGGCACAGCGCGTCCTGGCGGAATTAAATGTGCAACGGGGCGAAGCCAATAAATTGATTGAACAGGAAAATGCCGTGCTGGCGGCCAAAGGCTCGATGCCCCGCCCGCTTCACCCCCAACTTTCCATGGGCAGCGGCATCAACACCGGCTACGCCATTGTCGGCCTGATGGGTTCCGATGCCCATCAGGTCAGCTACACAGTTTTCGGCCGCGAGGTGAATCTGGCTTCGCGGCTCGAAGGTGTTTCCGGCCACGGTCGCATCATCATCGGGGAAGGCACATATAAAGAATTGCTGCGGGATGATCCAAAATTGGCGGCGACGTGCGTGGCGTTGGAGCCGGTGCCGGTGAAAGGGTTCAGGGATCTGGTGCCGATTTATGAAGTGCCGTGGAAATGAAAATTCCAAACCCCAAGCACCAACACCCAGGGCGCATCTCATTAACACCGGGTTTTAACCCGGTGCCCAAGCGAGCATGGAGGGAAAAACTGTTTCAACAGTTTTGGACGGTTTGGCAAACGGTTAAAACCGTTAAAATCTCCTTCGCCGACCTCTCCACCGGGTTGAAACCCGGTGTTAATGAGATCCCACACAATTCAAAAACTGAGATGCGCCAACATCCAATGAAATTCCAAACATCAATCTTCAAGCGCTTCGATGCTAAATAGAATTTTTGTCCTCTCGCTGACATTTAATCTCGTTGTTGTCGCTTCATTCGCCAGCACGAATGAAATTGCGGTCATTGATGCCTCCAAAAAATCTGCCCTCGATAAGGTTTGGGGTCTGCCGGTGCTTTATCAGAATGAAAAGAACCCGGTGATTGAGGAGTTCGATTTTACCGGACGTTTTCAGTTGGATTATTTCAACGTTGATTCGGACAAGAGCAAACTCCCCAAACAAGGCCAGAATGATTTCCTGGAAACACGGCGGTTTCGCCTCGGAATTGATTCGTGGTTCGCCCAGCGGCATCTCGAACTGAAAGCGACCGTGGATACCGCGTTGGAGAGTTACCACGCGCCCAGCATCTTCTATAACCGGATGGCCGACCTCTTCCTGAGTGCGCGCGTGAACGACGCTCTGGTTCTGCGCGCGGGAAAATTCGAGCCGCATTTTGGTTATGACCGGGAATTTTCGGACACGATGCAGAAGTTTTTTGAACGCAGTTTTTTTGATGATCAGGTTTTCAATAATACGGGCAATGATTATGTGACGGGGGCTTCGGTTTCCGGGAAGCACGCGAACTTCGGTTATCAGGCGGCGGTTTTTTCCGATCATGTGGACAAGGAATTCGGCCAATTCGATGGCGGGCAGAGCGAGTTGTTCGAGTTGAATTATGATTTTGCCAAGGCGCTGGAAGCGGACAAAGCCCTGGTGGCGGTGGACTTCATGCACATGGACAACCGAACCCGGGCCAATGTGTTCAACACCATGCAGGATGCGGCGGCGGCTTACTTCGATTATCAGCGCGGACGGTTCGGTTTGGTGACGCAGGTCGGTTATGGTCACGGCATCGCCAGCAAGGGGGATCTTTACCAATTCATGGCCATGCCCAGTTGGTATTTCATCAAGGACAAGCTGGAAGGCATCGTTCGTTATCAATACGGCACTGCCACTCAACCCAATGGCATCACCACATTGAACCGGCAGGAAAAGACCATCGGAAAATTCACTGGAGACAACTACAACTCGATCTATGCAGGATTGAATTATTACATTTATGGGCAGAAGTTGAAAGTAATGGCCGGAGAACAATATGATGAACTGACCGGCGGCACAGGGAAGAAAGCTGGTTATCGCGGGTGGACGACGATGGTGGGAGTCAGGGCTTTTTGGTGAACGGAGCGCGGCTTTTAAGCCGCTTCACCGTGGCAAGACAAGGAGTGTTTTCATTTCGATGGCGCCTTTTTAAATATCACGCTGAAGCGGCTTAAAA
>CAIYOY010000292.1 GCA_903927905.1 uncultured Verrucomicrobiales bacterium
TAAAGGTAAATTAAGCCAAATTAAGGTAAATTCAGGTAAATTAAGGCAAATCAAGGTTCGTTCCCGGAAAATTTTTGCGGCGTTCTTCCTTTTAGCCTTTAGCCATCAACATTCAGCCTTTTCCTTCGACGGTCATCCTTGGAACATCTCCACCGGCAACCTCTCCGTCACCTATGTCCAACATTCTCCGGTTGGTGCCTTTCCCCAAACCAACTACTTTGAACCGCCACCCTCCATCGAATCACAAGCCCATCTCAAAAACCTCGGCCTCGTCGTCAACGAAGACTACGTCGCCTGGGGCGCAGTAGAACCCGCGCCGGGTGTTTGGGATTGGCGGCAGCACGACGCCATGGAAAAAAACCTCCACGCCGCTGGCTTAAAATACGTCGCCTACAACTGGATTCATTTCCCACCCGTCTGGCTGCGCGACCAGCAAAAAGACAAGCGCACCCTCATGCGCTGTCTCGAACACAATCAAGAATGTAACTACCTCTCCATCTTCGATCCGCGCACCATCGAGCATTACGATCACTTTTATAAAGCATTGCACGACCATTTCGGCGACAAACTTGATAACGTCTATGCCTGCATCCTCGGCCCGTATGGCGAAGGCAACTACCCGCTCGAAGTCACCTCCTGGGTCAACATGGGCCATTGTCACGAGGGTTATTGGTGCGGCGACGACTTCGCCATAAAAGCTTTCCAAAAGGCGATGCAGCAGAAATATTCCTCTATCCGTAAACTCAACCGCGCCTGGGAAACAAAATACAAATCCTTCGCCGAAATCCATCCGCCCAAACAATTGCCGCCACTCACCATAGCCGAAAAAAGCAACCCTCCATCTTTTCCTCCCTCTCCTCCATTCAGAATGGAGGAGAGGGTCGGGGAGAGGAGGCCCTGGCTCGACTTCATCACCTGGTATCATCAAGCCATCATAGATTTTACAGGCGAATCCGTCCGCGCCCTGCTGAAATATTATCCCGCTGACCGCATCAAAACCAAACCCGGCGGCAACGCTACGGGAGTCAATCCCATCGCCTGGGGAACGTATTGTCCCGGCTACGCCAAAATGGCTGGCCCGCTCCACATCACCCTTCAACCCGCCGATTGTCAGGGTGCAGTCTTCGGCGACAAATGGATGGGAACCGCCTATCAATTTTACGGTGTCAAAGAATCCACCGAACCCGCCGGTGATCTTGACGCCAAAAGTTTTGTCCGCCGCATGTTCTCCGACGCTTCCTGCGGCGCGACCTATCTGTTTTCATACCAATACGAGCAACACGCCGCCGACATCGAAAAATACGTCCACCTTTTCACCGGTCAGCCCGGCGAAACCGAAGTCGCCGTTTATTGTCCCACCACCCTTTATCGTCTCGGTGGCAGTCTCCAACCCACCATCAGCGCTGCTCCTGCTTTACGCGACCTGTGTGAATTCGATGTCCTTGACGAATTGCTCATCTCCGACGGCGCACTCACCACCAAACGCTACAAAGCCTTGTTGATTTTCCAGGCCGACATCGTTGACCAACCAATTCTCGACAAAATCCACACCTTCATCAAAAAGGGCGGAAAAGTCATCACCATCGGCCAACTCACCATCAAAAACGTCGGAGGCAAAACCTGGACCGAGAAGGTAGGGCGTGTCTGTCCCAACGCGCCGGGGGTAGCCAGCGCAAAAAACTGGCGTGAAGAATTGATTCCTCTTCTCGCCGGCCTCAAAGGCGTGGACGGAAAACTCGACAACCTCTGGACTTGCCGAAGAGGCGTCCAAACAATTATTTTCAATCCGAAAGACAAAGCAGCCGCAACCAGTGTCAACGGCCAAAGCATTGAAATCGCCGGACACACCATTTGGTCCAATTGAAAAAAAATCCTTTCAATAACAAGAAGTCGAACCGCAACGGCGGCGGTTCCGATAACAGTTGGGTGTACGCCATCCTCTGCATCGGGGTGATCGCTTTGCTCGTCCGCATCTATTGGCCCGCATCCAGCGAGAACAGTAAGAATCCCGCCGTCCAAACCGGCACCGCTGTTCCACCGACTGCTTTGCCCAAAGTCACTAAACCTGCCAACCCAATCATCGTTGACCTTTCCAAAACCACCCAGCCAACGCCGCTGTCCACTAACCCGCCGGTTCGCCCGCTCACCTCAACCCCGATTTCCACCGCTGACACTCCGCCGCTGATTCCTCTGCCGCGTGTCACCAATCCGGCGAATCCAATCATCACCCCATCAGTACCGCCGATCCTCGCGGCGCAAATCGAACTCGCGCGCCTCGGTTATTCCTCCGGTTCCATTGATGGAAAATTCGGCTTGCAAACCCATTCCGCTCTCATCGCTTTTCAAAAAGATCAGGACCTTCCGGCCAACGGCGAATTGACCGCCAACACTAAAGCCAAACTGTTCACCGCCGATGCGCCGTTGATGCAATACACCATCACGAGCAACGACCTCGCGCGTCTCATGCCGTTGCCGACGACTTGGCTGGCGAAATCTGAAGCGCCGCGCCTTGATTACGAAAACATTCTCGAACTGCTCGGTGAAAAATCCATGTCCCACCCGCAACTGATCCGCGAGTTAAATCCCGGCGTGGATTGGAAACAAATCGTCCCCGGCACCCGGGTTTCGATCCCAGCCGTCGTCTATCCACTCATCACCGAAAAGGCGGCGGTGGTAAAAATTTCCCTGCAAAACCGTTTGCTCGAAGCGTTTGATTCCGAAACCAATCTTCTCGTCCATTTCCCGTGCAGCATCGGGCACATCGCGGAAAAACGTCCCGTCGGTGAACTCCACATCGAAGTCATCATCCCCGACCCAAATTACACCTTCAACCCCGCCGTCTTCCCGGAATCTCCGGAGGCGCAAAGCATCGGTCGCAAACTCATCATTCCTCCCGGACCTAACAACCCGGTCGGCATGGCTTGGATCGGTCTTAACCGCCCCGGCTACGGCATCCACGGCACGCCTGGACCGGAGCAGGTGGGTCGCACCGAATCGCATGGTTGTTTTCGCTTGGCCAATTGGAATGCGGTTTATCTTGCGCGTCTGGTAACCATGAATACCGTGGTGGTGGTGGAACCCTAAAATAATCAAAGATTTTTCTTATGCCAACGGACACCAAAAAACAGAAACAAGCTTTGCGCGGACGCCCCGGTCGTTTTAAAACCAAGCACGAGGCGATCGCTCAACAGCAGGCCGATCTCCTGCGGCGGGTGCGTTCACGGGAAGGTTTGTCGCGCATAGATCTGGCGCGCGGTTTGAATCTGGCGCCTTCGACGGTCGGGATCTACGTGGATGATTTGATTGAGGCCGGATATTTGTTTGAAGGAAAATCCACCGAACGGGATTTTGGGCGGCCCCCGACGATTCTGGCCCTGAACCCCAGAGGCGGAAGATTTATCGGGGTTGATTTTGAAGCGCGCAACATCATGGCGGTGGCGGTTGATTTTTCACAAAAGCCGTTGAAAGAATTTCACGACACCATCGCCGCGACGGATACGGTGGAGAAGATTTTGCGGAAGATCGAACATGCGATTGACACGGTCGCGGCGGATGACAACCGGGATCTGCTGGGCATCGGGGTGGGGGTGCCGGGGGTGATTGATCCCGCCAATGGTATCGCCCGCAGTTATAAACACATCAAAGGCTGGGAGAATGTTCCGCTGGTGGAACGGCTGGCGAAACGGTTCAAGACGCCGGTTTTTTTGGAGAACAATATTCGGACGATGGCGCTGGCGGAACTTTGGTTCGGGCAGGGACGGGGCGCAAAAAACCTTATTTGCCTCGGAGTCCGCAGCGGCGTGGGGGCGGGGATCATCATCAACGGCGAACTTTATCATGGGGCGGATAATCGGGCGGGGGAGATCGGGGATTGGCCGTGTGCGCTTTATGCCCGGGGCAATGGCGCGTCGCCGGCGAAGCATTGCACGCGGCTGGAGGAGATCGCTTCATTTGAGTCGGTGCAAAACCGGCTGGCTCTTTCCGTGGCGCCCGGTCCCAATTTGTTGGCGGCACCTGGGACCGAGGTTTCTTTGGCCGGACTGCTTCAAGCGGCGGAGGCGGGCGATAAGGCGGTGCTCGGAATTTTGGATCGGGCGGCCCAGACTTTCGGATTGGCCTTGAATCAATTGAACTGCGCATTCAATCCGGAGAAAATAATTTTGGCCGGTGTGTTCACGACTTTCGGCGATGTTTTTCTGCGGAGGTTAAATCAGAATCTCAAGGCGTTCGCCCCGGATTCCGGCGTGCCACCGGTGGTCAATTCCAAGCTGGGTGATTTTAACGGAGCGCTCGGAGCGGCGGCTTTGGCCGTGCACGAATGGAAGCCGGTGCATTAAGCCTCACCCCATTTTCTTCTTAAAGCGCAGGGCGCACAGGATGAAAATGAAGATGGCCATGCCGATGAGGACGACGACGTTGCCCCAAAATTCCTGCAAGCTGGCGCCACGGATGACGATGGCCCGCATCAGGTCAATGAAATAGGTGGCGGGAAGGAAGCGGCCGATCTGGAAGAAAATCCACGGCATGGTTTCGCGCGGGAAAATGAAACCGGAAAAAAACACCGAGGGCAAAATCAGGGTCATGGACATCTGCATGGCTTGCATCTGGTTTTCGGCTTTGGTGGAAACGAGCAAGCCCAGACTAAGCAACGTGAAGACATAGACAAAGGTGGCGATGAACATGGCCGCGACGCTGCCGGCGATCGGCACGAGGAAGAGCCAGTGCATGATGCCAAACAGAAAAGCCGACATGGCCATGCCGATGCAGAGGTAAGGAGTCAATTTGCCCATCATCAACCCCCAACGCGATAGCGGGCTGACGAGGAGTTGTTCGAGGGTGCCGCGCTCGCGTTCGCGCACGAGAGACATGGCGGTGGCGAAGGTGGTGGCGATTTGCAGGACGATGCCGATGACGCCGGGCACGAAAAAGTTCGGGCTGCGCAAGGCGGGGTTGTAGAGGACTTGCGGGCGGACTTCAATCGGGATGTCGGTGCGCCCGCTTTCGCCGAGGAGGGTGATGACCGACTGGCGCAGAGTCACGGCGAGGGCGGTGTTCAGGGCCTGGAGGGCCGGGGTGGAACTGGAACCGTCAATCAAAACCTGCACGTGCGCGGTGCGGCCGGAATGAAGCTCACGGGTGAAATCGGGCGGGATCTCGATGCCGGCCCAGGCTTTGCCCTGGCGCATGAGCGTGGCCATTTCCTCGACGCTGCGCGCTTCGCCGATGACTTTGAAGGTGCCGGTGTTGGCGAAACTGTCAATCAATTGGCGGCTTTCCACCGTGCGATTCTGGTCGAGCACGAGGAGGTTCATGTTCTTGATGTCGTTGTCCAGGGCGTAACCGAAGGCGATCATTTCGACCAGCGGCGGAAAGAACATGAAGGACAGCGTGAAGGGATCGCGCAGGACGGAAATGAATTCCTTGTAAAGTATGGCGGTAAAGCCGCAAAAAATTTTCATCGTTTCTCCCCCTGTTTGCGCTGGGCGTCCTCGGTCAAGGCGACGAACACATCTTCCAGCGACGGCCCGATGGTGCGGATATCCACTTCAGTGATGCCGTTTCGGGTCAATTCATCCCGAATGGTTTGTTCGTTGAGCGATTCATCCACCAACAGGCGCATAGATTGGCCAAAGACGGTGGCACTGCGCAAGCCCGGCAGACGGCGGGTGATTTGCAGCGCTTTGGTGACGTGGTCGCAAGTCACGTCGAGCCGTTTGGTGCCGGGGACTTTGACTTCGGGCAGATGTTTCAGGTCGTCCGGCACGCCGCAGACGACCAGCTTTGACAAATAGATATATCCGACGTGCGAGCAACGCTCGGCTTCGTCCATGTAATGAGTGGTGACGAATAACGTCATGCCACGGCTGGAAAATTCGAATAGCAGATCCCAAAGCTCACGACGGGCCACGGGGTCAATGCCGGCGGTCGGCTCATCGAGGAAGAGCACCGGAGGTTCGTGGACCAAGGCGCAAGCCATGGCCAATCGTTGCCGCCAACCGCCGGAGAGTTGGGCGGCGCGACGTTTTAAGAACGGTTCCAATCGGTTCAAGGAAATCAGTTGATCCCGACGCTGATTGAGCTTGGTTCCTTTTAAGCCATAGAGTCGTCCGTAAAAGCTCAGGTTTTCATAGACGGTCAATTCGTCGTAGAGGGAAAATTTTTGCGACATGTAACCGATCATGTTTTTGACCTGCTCGGTTTGTTTGACAACATCGAAACCGCCGATGCGCGCATTGCCTTCGGTCGGTTCCAGCAAGCCGCACAGCATGCGGATGACGGTGGATTTGCCGGAGCCATTCGGGCCGAGGAAACCAAAGATGGAACCGCGCTCGACTTTGAAGGAGACATGATCCACGGCGGTGAAATGGCCAAAGCGGCGGGTGAGGCCGTCGGATTCAATCATGATTTCGTTCGCCATGATGGGTCAGCGAAGGTTTTCTGGGACCGCAGGGAAGGTGGCGTCCACCGACATGCCGGGGCGAAGCTGGTCGGAGTATTCGAGGCGGATTTTGACGCCGAAAACCTGTTTCATCCGTTCCTCAGTGGTTTGGACATTGCGCGGGGTAAATTCTGCGACGCGCGCGATTTGTTCGACAACGCCGGGAAAGCCTTTTCCAGGAAATGAATCCACGCTCACGGAAACTTTATCGCTGACTTTGACGTAGCCGAGCCAGGTTTCCGGGATATAAACCCGCACCCACATGTCTTTGGCCAAAGCCAGCGTGGCCACTTCGCGATTGGGCGGAACGACATCGCCAACTTTAACGCTGAGCGTTTCCAGCACGGTGTTGCTGGGTGCGCAGATTTTCATTTCGTACAATTGCTCGTTAATCTCGGCCAATTGCGCTTTGGCCTGGGCAATTTGATCGGGTCGGCTCCCGGCCAAAACCAATTCGTACCGGCTCTTGGCGGCGGCGGTGCTTTTCTCCAACGACTGGACCTGGCTGGCGGCACGGTCCCGGTCTGATTCGGAAACAGTTTTTTCAGAAAACAGTTGAATGGCGCGTTTGTTTTCCAGGCGGGCGAGATCAAGTGCGGCTTTTTGCGCCTCCCAATCGTTCTTGGCGGCGGCGACTTCCTGTGGTCGCGCCCCGGCCATCAAGTCATTGAGGGCGGCGGTCAGGCGGTCGCGTTGCGCGGGCAATTCCGTGGCTTCGAGTTGCACGATAACTTGGCCGGCTTCCAGCGTGTCGCCTTCGCGGGCGAAAATTTTTTCCACGCGCCCACCGTAACGGGAGGCGATGTGGGCTTCGTCGGTTTCGATGGTGCCGCTGACGATGGGCTTGGATTTTTGGGTGCAGGAAACCAGCAGCAAAGTCAGGGCGACCGTGCTCAGGAGGTTTGTTTGCAACCTTTGGCCATGTAGAAGGCTCATTTGTAATCAAATTAATAGCCGAGAAAGCCGCCGATTTCAATCGGCAATGCGTGGCTTGGATTATGGCCCCAGGCGGAGACGGAAGAAGCGCTGCGAAAAATTTGTGACCTGTTGGTCGGTAAATTGCCAGGCACCATTGGTGCCAAGGACGTTGGTGGCGACGGGTTGCCAGCCATCGGGCAGGAGAAGATCAGGCGTGGCTTCCAAGATATAGGCATGGCCCGGAGCGCCGAACAGGTTGAAGGTGACGCTGCCATCGGGATTGCCAACCACATGAACAAACTGAGGGACGGGGTCAACGAAGGTGGTGATTTGTGAAAGCGTATTGCTGGAGGGCTGATCACTCGCGTCGCCGGAATAAAGGGCGGTGATGAAATTGGTCCCGAGCGGCAGAACGGCGAGACTGGCGCTGACGGCCTGCCCGGCGACAAGTGACTCGGTGTCAAACACAACTCCGTTGGTCAGAAATTGGACGGTGCCGCCGGCGTTGGTCGGCGTCACGGCGGCGGTGAAGTTGATGCTGTCATTCAACCCGGATGGGTTTTCCGAAGAAGTCAGCGCGACGGAGGAAACCAACAAATTGACGGTGAGCGTGACTACGGAACTGGTGGCCGCCCCTCCGGATGCGGTGGCGACGGCAAAATAATTACCGGCGGCAGCGGAGGTTAGATTGGAAAGAGACAGCGCGCTGTTGGTCTGGTTGGTGAGCGTGATGCTGTTGAAAAACCATTGGCAGGTGAGAGGAGTGCAGGCGGAGGCGGTGACATTGAAGCTGGCGCTGGTTCCGGCGGTGTTGGTCTGGCTTTGTGGCTGGGTCAGGATTGTGGGCGGGGTCTGATCTTGGACGATGATTTGATTGGTTGAGTGGGAAAGGTTGCCGGAATTGTCAGCGACGGTGATGATCACGGTGTTGGTGCCAAGCGGCAGGCTGGCGTTGTTGGTTGGAGTTTGAGAAATGGCCAGCGAGCCAGACAAGTCGGTGGCCAGGATATAATTGGTGCCAGTCACGTCCGGCATCAGCGCAGTGCAGTTGGTTCCGGCGGCGATGGTCAGATTGGTGAAACTCCAGGCAATGACCGGGGGCGTGGTGTCATGCACGAGAATAGCGCGAGTGGCGGTGTTGGTGTTGCCATTGCCGTCGGTGGCCGTGTAAGTGACAATGTTGGTGCCAACCGCATTATTATTGACTGTTCCGTTGACGGTGGCTGACACCGGGCCGGCGCAAAGATCGGAGGCGGAGGCGCCAGGATCGGTAAAAGTGCCGCCCAGTTCGATGGTCAACGGATTGGCACCATTGAGCGTGATGACCGGAGCGAGCGTATCCTGGACGGTGAGGGGGACGGAATTGGTCGCGCTGCCATAAGGACTGCTGACAACGATGGTCGCGGCATGATCAGGCAGGTGAACATTGGTCAGGAGGAGACTGGTATTGGTTGCGTTATTGACCGGCGCGCCATCCAGCTTCCATTGATAACTCAAAGGCGGTGTGCCGGTGGCGGTGACACTGAAGGCCACATTGCCACCGCATTGCAAGGTCTGACCTGCCGGGGGAACGGTAATGGTCGGTGGGAGATTTACGGTCAAGGTGGCGACGCTGCTGGTGGCTGCGCCGTAAGCATTGGTTACGACCAGGGTGTAAGCGCCGACGTTGGTCGGGGCCACAGAGGAGAGGGTTAAGGAATCGCTGGTGGCGCCAGAAGTGTTGCCGCTGTTGGCAAGGTTGGTTCCGTTGACCCGCCACTGATAAAACAGCGGGGAAGTGCCACCAGCCGTTGCGCTAAAAATAGCACTGTTGCCAGCGGTGACGGTTTGATTTGTCGGCTGCGCGCTAAAGGAAGGCGGAAAAACGATCGTGAGACTTGCCACGGTACTGGTGGAGGAACCACCGGATGCGACGGCAATGGCAAAATAATTTCCGGCGGACGCCGAGGTCAGATTTGACAGGGACAGCGTGCTATTGGTCTGATTGGTGAGCGTGGCAATGTTGGAAAACCATTGGTAGGCGAGGGGAGTGCAGGCGGATGCGGTGATGGCGAAACTGGCGCTGGTTCCGACAATGTTGGTCCGGTTTTGGGGCTGAGTGAGAATTGAAGGCGGGGTTTGATCCAGAACGATGATGGTGTTGGTTGAGTGGGAAGCATTGCCGGAGTTATCGGCGACGGTGATGATGACGACATTGGTGCCAAGCGGCAGGCTGGCGGTGTTGGTTGGAGTTTGAGCAATGGTCAGCGCGCCGGACAGATCGGTGGCGAGGATATAATTTGTCCCGGTCACGTTGGGCATCGTCGCCTGGCAGTTGGTTCCAGCGGCAAGGGTCAGATTGGTGAAGCTCCAGGCAATGACCGGGGGCGTGGTGTCATGCACGAGGACGGTGCGGGTGGCGGTATTGGTGTTGCCATTGCCATCGGTGGCTGTATAAGTGACAATATTGGTGCTGACGGCACCGGCATTAACGCTGCCACCCGCGACAACCGCAGTGGTTCCGGAGCAAAGATCTGAAGCGGTTGCACCGGGATCGGCGAAAGTACTGCCGAGTTCGATGGTCAACGGGTTGCTGCCGTTCAGGGTGATGGCTGGCGGGAGCGTGTCTTGCACGGTGAGCGTGACGGCGTTGGTGACGCTGCCATACAGATTGGTGACAACGACGGCCACGGTGCGGTTGGGCAGATGAATATTGAAAATCGAAAGATTGGTGGCGGTTATGCCATTTATGACCGCGCCGTCCAAACTCCATTGATAGCTCAAGGGCGGTGTGCCGGAGGCGGTGACGCTGTAAGTCACGTTGCTGCCGCATTGCGCAGTCTGCGTTGCCAGCGGGCTGGTGATGGTGGGCGGGAGGTTTACGGTCAAGGTGGCGACGCTGCTGGTGGCGGCCCCGTAGATATTTGTCGCGAACAGCGTATAACTGCCGGCGTTAGTGGCGACGGTCGAAGTGAGAGTCAGCGTGCTGGTGGTTGCGCCGGAAATGTTGCCGCCATCAATCAAGTTAGTGTTATTTTGACGCCAATGAAAGGCGAGTGGGGCAGCACCGGTCACGCTTGCGCCAAACACGGCACCGCCGCCGGCGATGACGGTTTGATTCGTCGGTTGCGTGGTGAAGGCCGGCGGGAAAATAACGGTAAGCACCGCGTTGCTGCTGGTGATGGAGCCGAGATTGTTGGAGACCACCACACTGTAACTGCCGGCATTGGAAGTGGTGACGGAGGGGAGGGTGAGCGTGTTGTTGGTGTTGCCGGAGACATTGGTGCCATTGAGCCGCCACTGGTAGGTCAAGGGCGGCTGGCCTCCGGCGGCCATGCTGAGGATGACATTGTTGCCATTGGTGGCTGTTTGCGTGAGCGGTTGAACGATCACGGCGGGGTGGGGTGACAAGGCGTTGATCAGGTTTGTCCCGGTGGGTGTGCCGAGGCCGGTGCAGAGATCGTAACCGCTGGTGGCGGGAAAAAGGCCGGAAGCGTTGGTGCCGATGTTATCGCCGGTGGTGGTGTCATGGAAGCAGGCGTTGTAGTTGGTGCCATTGGCAATGGCGTAGAGAGCGGGGTTCAGGAAACCGACGGTAGTATTGCCGGAGGCCACGGCTTGCTGGTTCATGAGAGCGGTGAATCCAGCCCACAACGGCGCCGCGCAACTGGTGCCGGCGAGGCCACCGGAACTGCCATTGCCGTAAGCCACGTAAACGGCGTCGCCGGTCAAGGCCACATCGGGAACGCACCGCTTGGTGGTGGAGCCCTGGTTGACTGTCATGTTGACATTGGTTTGCCAGGAAGGAATCGAGTAAGAGACGCTGATGCCGCCGCCGGAGCCGACGTTGGCCTGGTTGCCCCCCAGGCTGTTGTAATTCCAGACCGTTTCCGAAGACCAAGAGGCTCCACTCCCGTTCATGGTCAGGGTCACGCCGCCGACCGCAGTCAAGTAGGGGCTGTCCACGGGCGCCACCGCCGTGTTGACGTTGTCCAACGGGTCGCTGCCGGTGTAGGCGTCGCTGTCGCCCGAGGCTTGAAAAAACGATTGGCCCTGAGAGGCCATTTGTTGAAAGATAGTGTCAACAGTAGAGCTTGGGCCGCCGCCCCAGGTCCAAGAGGAGCTGAGCTGTTTGGCAAGGTTGTCGTTGGCCATGCGGCTGAGCATGGAACTTGGGTTGACGGATTTTTCCTCATAGACAATGACCTGAGAAAGTTTTGGAGCCAGGGCAATGGCAACCTCGATATCCAGAGCCACTTCGTCGTTGGCGGAGGTGGACGGGGTTTTGGTTCCGATCAACACGTTGTTTAGAGGCACGTAATTGGTCAAGCCGATGGTGTTCTCGTAATTGGTGATGTCCACGCCGAAATAACTGGAGAATTCTAATAGGCCCACCGCTTGGCCTGCGCCGGTCAGCGCGGCACCGGGGGCGTAGGCATTGCGAAAGTCGTTGCCCATGTAATAACCGCTTGGGCCGGTGCCGGAAAGTGGGTGGGCGAGCAAGGTCGCGACAGGGCGCGAGTGCGGACGAGGTGGCTGAAAATCGGTCAAACCTTCGACATCAACAACGGATATATTCAAGGGAACTGAAGGTTGGACATCGGGTGCGTAAAAATCGCGGTTTTCGGTCGGGTGCCGGTAGGTGCGTTGCACGATGCCAAAGGCGCGTTCGATGTCGGACACCTTGCCCTCCACGTCGAGGACCAGATGGTTGCTATGCGTGGTAACGACAGTCAAATTGTTGGAAACAGCGAAATTAATGACCGCCTGATAGTCTTGTTCCGTCGGGCCGAAGGTGGCGGCGAATTGTTGCGGGGTCAGAAATTGGTGAAAATTGGGACTTTGCGTGTCGTAAAGTTGAGAAAGCAATTGGTCCAGCGCGGCCTTGTTGCGGACTGGCAATCCGATGGCCAGAGTGAGACTGTTATTGGCCGATAAGCGACCGGTTGGGGTCGCTCGTACCCAGGCCGGGGGCAAATGGCCATTCAGTGGCGACCGCGCCGGTTGCGCGCTGAAAACCGGACAGGGCCACGCGGTCCAAAAAAGGCAAAGCCCCAAACAGACAAGCCGGCCGATGGTCGTCGCGGTTAATTTTAGGTGTCTCATGCTTTTAGTCGCAACTTTCAGTATAACAGAATTCACGCCATCGTCCATGTCTTTGACGCCGACAAACAGATAAAGATTTTTTAATTTTAACTGGCAGTTATGAGGGTGGAAAAAACTGGCACTTGCCTTGGAACAAGGTTTTAATGTTTTCGAAAATTAGTCGCGGCGGCGCTTTAAAATTTTCCCAAAAAACGATATGCGAATCCTATTAGCCGAGGACGAACCGAAAGTGGCGCAACATTTGCGCCAAGGCTTGATCGCCGAGGGCTATGCGGTGGATCTGGCCCGCGACGGGGATGAAGCGATCTGGCTGGCGAAAAATCATCCCTATGACGCCATGGCGCTGGATGTCATGATGCCGGGAAAAGACGGGTTCACGGTCGTCCGGCAATTGCGCCGGGAACAAATCCTTACACCGGTCATTTTTCTGACGGCCCGGGGTGAAGTGGAGGACAAGGTGCGGGGCCTGGATGCGGGTGGGGATGATTATCTGGTCAAACCGTTTTCTCTGGCGGAATTGCTGGCGCGGTTGCGGGCCTTGTTGCGTCGGCAGCGTCCGCAATCGTTCAATCTGCTGCGGGTTGGCGATCTGGAATTGGATCTGATCACCCACTCCGCGCGGCGCGATGGCAAGGAAATTGAGTTGACTCGACGCGAATACACCCTGCTGGAATTCCTGATGGTTTCCACCCCCAAGCCGGTGAGCAAAGCGGCCATCATCGAGCATGTCTGGGACCAGCATTTCGATTCCGAGACCAACGTGGTCAATGTCTATATCAATCATCTGCGCCGCAAAATAGACCGGCCCGGGCTGGTGCCGTTGTTGCATACTTTGCGCGGGCGCGGTTTTGCCATCCGGGAGGAAGCATGAAGTCGCTCCGCCTTCGGTTGACACTGTGGTTTGCGCTGAGTTTTCTGGCGGTCACGGCGGTGCTGATGGTGTTCAGCCATCATCAACTGGAAGTGGAGCTGCGGCAAAAACATTGGCAGAAAGATTATCCGGACCATCCTGATTGGAAATTGCACGGCAGTTTTTCCGAGGAAGAAGTGGATGACATCACCGGCGAATTGCTGGAAGGGTCGCTGGCTTTGGCCGGGCCGTTGGTGGTGGCGGCGCTGATCATCGGCTATTATCTTTCCAGCAAATCACTGCGACCGATCCAGAATCTGAACCAACAACTGCAAACCATAAATTCCAAAACTTTGAACCAGCCGCTGGTCTTGCCCGAGGCGGACAAGGAGTTTCGGGATTTGTTGCGCCATATCAATGAACTGCTCGGGCGGTTGCACGGTTCGTTCACCGAGATGAGTGAATACGCCGCCAAAGTGGCCCATGAGTTGCGCACGCCGTTGTCCATCATGCGGCTGAAATTGGAGCAGGCGGAAAATAAAATCGAACCGGAATTGGCGGAAGAATTGCAGGACGAATTGCACCGCTTGACGCATGTGGTGGACCAATCGCTGCTCATCGCCAAGGCGGAACAAGGGCGGATTGTTTTGCAACCGGAAGTGTTTGATCTGTCCGAGTTGCTGGGTGAGATGGTCAAAGATTATCACCTTCTGGCGACGGAGCAGGGCAGGGCGATCCGCTTGCAGACCGCCGCTGGTTGCCGGATCAAGGCGGATGAAAATTATTTTAAACAGATCCTGCACAATCTGCTGACCAATTCGCTCAAGCACGGACAAGGCAACATCGAAATGCGGCTGAGTCGGCGCCAAAGCGAATGTTCGATGCTCATCTACAATCCGGTGTCCCATCAGCCGGCGTCGAGTGATAACACGCTCGGACTGGGGTTGCGAGTGGTGGGCGCGTTGTTGAGCATTCATCCTGAATTACGGTATCGGATCCGATCGGGCAGCAAGTATCATGCGGTTGGCATTTGTTTTCCATGTGCCGCCGAGGATCGGTTGGCGGTCAAAACATAAAAAATTTTTAATATTCGGAGAGTGGTTAAATGGTCATTATTTTGGTAAATTTCAGGCTGATCTGATAAGTTGTTGTCCTGATTCCATAAACTAGAGGGGTGGGGAAATACCTTGGGAACAAATCCCGGTTCCAGCCGTCTTACAGCCGACTTAAGGCTGGGTGGAAAATAACGCGCAGTTTTAGCAGAGAAAAGAGATTTATTGTGGCGATGAACACATTGCACGAACGAAACCTGATGCTGGTTTCGGCCAGCGCCCGGCCCCCCGCCGGGTGGTCTGCCATCGAAAGGTGGCCATGGTTCTGACCGCGCCTGATTCTCTGGAAATGGTTCGCGAGCGGGTGTTGCGTTCGGCGCAAAGATCGGCCGTGGCCGGTTTTTACAAGCTCACGTTTCAAGCCATGAGCACCACCTGCCGGGTTCATTTTCGCTCGATCAATCCCCGGCAGGCGGAAAGCTTTCAGGAAGAAGTGTTGGATTGGGTGGCGGAATTTGAAGCGCGTTATTCCCGATTTATCCCCGACAGTCTCATTGGCCGCATCAATCAGGCGGCGGGCCAGCATTGGGTGGAAATTGACGCGGAGACGGAAACTATTTTCAGCCTTTGCCAGCAGATGGTCTTCATGTCCCGCAATGTTTTTGATCCCACCGCCCTGCCGTTGATGCGGCTGTGGAATTGGAAGGCCCGCCCACCAATCATCCCGGATGATGACGCCATTCAGGCCGCGCGTGAATTGGTTGGCTGGCGAAAAGTCCAACGCCGGCCCGGCGCGATTTTCCTGCCGCGCGAAGGCATGTCCATTGATCTCGGCGGCATCGGCAAAGAATACGCGGTGGATCGCGTGCTGACCATGGCCCTGCATCGGGGCATCAACAATGTGCTGGTGGATTTTGGACAGGACGTCCGGGTGCATGGCGAACCGCCGGAAAGAGGCGCGTGGCACGTCGGCCTGGATGACCCGAAAAATCCCGGCCATTGCTGGACCGGCGTCGCAGTCAACAATCATGCGGTGGCGACTTCGGGCGATTATTTGCGCCACTATGTCCATGATGGGCGGCGTTACGGCCATATCATTGACCCGCGCAACGGTTATCCGGTCAACAACGGAACTTTGGCGGTGTCCATCATCAGTCCGCATTGCACCCTGGCGGGGATTTTATCCACCAGCGCCTTTGTGCTTGGCCCGGAGGAGGGGCTGAAATTAATTGGGCTCTGTCCCGGCACTGAAGGGGCCATCATCACTGAAACCACTTGTCATCAAACCCGAGGATTCCATGCTTATACTACTTCGTAATCGTTACTGCACCATTTTGGCGGCGTGGCTGGCGTTTGCCTCCATCGCGCTGGCCGACCTCAAAGTCGGCGATTCGTTCCCAGACATTTCGACCTTCAAACTCGAAGGCAAACTGCCCGAGTTGAAAGATAAAATCATCATGGTGGATTTCTGGGCCTCTTGGTGCGACCCCTGCAAAGAATCATTCCCGGCCATGGCCGAGCTGCAAAAAAAATTCGGCCCGGACGGCTTTGTCATCATCGCGATCAATGTGGATGAAAATAAATCGGACATGGAAGATTTTCTGAAGAAAATCCAGGCCCCATTTACGGTGGTGCGCGATGGTTCGCAAAAACTGGTGGAAAAGGCCGGGATCGGCACGATGCCAAGTTCTTTTCTGCTGGATCGGACGGGCAAGGTGAGGTTTTCCCATAACGGTTTTCGCGGTTCCGAAACCAAAAAGCAATATACCGAGGAGATCGAAACGCTGGTCAAAGAAAAGAAATGAAAATTCGTTTCCATTTTATTTTTTTCCTGGCAGCCAGCGCGCTCATTTTTGGTGCACGTTCGGTGCGCGCGGTGGATCATCCGCCCAGCCCGTTCCTGGTGGCCGGGAAAATGGAAACGAACGACGGCGCAGCGGTGGTTCGTTTTGATTTTCAGGTTCCGCCCGAGCATATCCTTTATGCCGACCGTTTAAAATTTCTCAATGAAGCCGGGGATGCTTTGGTGCCGAGCAAGATTCCCGATCCGGTCGTGCTGTTGGATAAAGTCAGCGGCCACGAAAAGAAGGGTTACGTCCAACCGTTTGCCGCCGAACTTAAACTTGCCGGGCCTTTCCCCATGCGGTTGTCCATCAAATTTCAAGGCTGCAGCAACTCCGCCTGTTATTTCCCGGAAAAGCATGTGTTTGACATCACCGCTTCCGGGGTGACGGCGGTTTCCGAAGCCGCCCCCCATGCCGAGGTGGCTACTGACGCCGTGAAAGATCCGGCCAATCAAAATTGGGAAGCCACGCTGGCCAGCTTTAAAATGGTCGGGCGCAAGACTGGGTACATGGATCGCTCCGACTTCGTGAGCTTTCTGGACAAAAGCCAATCCATCCATGCCGTGGTGGATGATCCCCTGGAAAAATTCAAATCACTCGGGCCGCTCGCGACCGCGCTGGTCATTCTTCTGGGCGGAATCGGGCTGAATCTCACGCCCTGCGTCCTGCCGATGATCCCGATCAATCTGGCGATCATTGGCGCCGGGTCGAAGGCCCGCTCCAAGAAACGCGGGTTTTTCCTGGGCGCGACTTACGGGGCAGGCATGGCGGTGATTTACGGGTCTTTGGGTTTGTTCGTCGTGCTGACCGGGTCAAAGTTCGGCGCGCTGCAATCTTCCACTTGGTTCAATGTGGCCATTGCCCTGATCTTCATTGGTCTTTCCTTGGGGATGTTTGATGTGATTGATATTGATTTTTCCCGGTTCTCGGGCGGGAGCGGAAACACCACCATGATCTACAAGAAAACCGGACATAAACAGTCTCTTTTTGCCTTTGGCCTGGGCGTGGTGGCGGCGCTGCTGGCGGGCGCGTGCGTGGCGCCGGTGGTTATTTCGGTGCTGCTGCTTTCGGCCAGTGTCTATAGCAAAGGGCTGGTGTCGGGATTGTTTTTACCTTTTCTCCTTGGTCTGGGCATGGCTTTGCCGTGGCCGTTTGCCGGGGCGGGATTGCAATATCTGCCCAAGCCCGGCAAGTGGATGAAATATGTCAAACAGGGGTTTGGCGTTTTCATTCTGCTCTTTGCCGCGTATTACGGACATCTGGCCTACGGGCTTTATCAAACCCGCAGCAAATCCATGGATCTGCAATATGCGCCGGTGGATAATAAGGCGACCAGAACGCTCGCGGCCAACGACGTGCTGCTCAATACTTTGCGCCAGGCCCGCCAGGAACATCGTCCGGTCTTCATTGATTTCGCCGCCAGTTGGTGCAAGAACTGCGTGGCCATGGATGAAACAGTCTTTAATTCCTCTGTCGTCACCCAGCGGTTGGCTGATTTCGTGGTGGTGCGATATCAGGCGGAAGTTCCCAACGAACCAAAAACCAAGGAAGTGCTGGACCGTTTTGGCGTGGTTGGGCTGCCGACCTACGTGGTCCTTTCCCCGGAACAAGATAAGAAACTTTGACCGATGCGCCTTAACAAAAACCATCCATCACATTTTCAGCAAAGCGCGATCACGTGCCGGTCCATGGCCATCGGGCTGGCGGTGGTGCTTTTCCTGGGCCGGGTCAACCGGGCTTCGGCGGAAGCGGATTACTTCGGTTATGAACATGAGTTCTACAAGGAAGATGACCACCGGATCCAAGTGGATACGGACTCGACGCATTTCGATATCGGATTGGGCGCAAAAGTCCGTTTGACTGGCGAGGTGGTGTTTGATGTCATTTCCGGGGCGACGCCAAACGGCGCGCCGCCGCAGAGCAAGTGGCCGTTCATCTCGTTTGGCAAATTGGCGACCGACGCTTACAATTCGGCTTACACCAGCCAGTTCAATCACTATGTCAGCCAAAATCAGATCTACGTGGATGCGGGGTTGGAGTCGTATCATGACATGACGAATGCGGCGGCGGGATTTGCCTCATCCACCGCCCCGACGATTGCCACCAACAGCGCGACTTCCGCCTATAACAGTCTGACGAACAATCCCAATTTCCGAAAGACCACCGTTCCACTGGTTCACATGCGCGATTTTCGGATGGCTTTCAATCTGGCCACGCCGATCACCCTCCAGAACCATCTCTTGACGCCATCCGTCGCGTTCAGCGCGGAAAGTGATTATGTTTCGCGGGGTGTGGCCTTGAACGATGCCATTTCCCTGAACAACAAAAATACCACGTTGAGCCTGGGCTGGTCCCGCAATATGGACATTGTCCGGGATGACGTCTTCATCTGGCAGAGAAAGATTTCGGACGACTTTTTGATCGGCGTAAATCAATTGCTTGGTCCCAAGTCCTACATCACGGCGGATTTTACCTATGGCAATGAGGCCGGTTACCTGTCAGATCCTTACCGGGGCGTGATGATCGCCAATTCGGATCAATCCAATCCAAATGACGCCGCCTTGAACCCGGAAAAGCGCCCCCGGCACCGGACCAAACAGATCATTTATCTTTCCTGGACCCAGTTCATTGATCCGCTCAAGGGCAGCGTTGAAGTGGGGTATCGTTATTTCCACGATTCCTACGAGATCAATGCCCAAACGTTCGATTTAAGCTGGCACCAAAAAATTGGGCGAAAGGTCGTGGTCTCCCCCAGCTTTCGTTATTACTACCAGACAGCGGCGAATTTTTATTACGAAATAGTACCGAATATTAGCCCTCTGCCGGTCGCATATTCTGCGGATTATCGTTTGTCTGAGTTGGAATCATTTACCCTTGGGCTGCGGGTGACGTATCGGGTTTTTCGTCATCTGTCGCTGGAAGCGGGGTACATGCGTTATGTCATGGAAGGCTTGGATGGGCATACTTCCCAAAGCGCTTATCCTTCGGCAAATGTTGTCAGTATAGGAGGTACGATATGGTTTTGATTGCCACAACGTTTTTTGCCCAGCTCCATGCTATATTACGGTCGCGAACATTGTATTTTATGAAAAATAAATATTTTTTCCTCTTGATCGTGTCCGGTGCTTTATTGGGGGTGACCGGTTGCGCCAATGTCAAACCGTGGCAGCGGGGGACGCTGGCGGATTATACCATGCGCGCAGATCGCGATCCCATCGGTGATGCGCAGAAAGATCATATCTTTTTTTCGCGGGAAATGGCTTCGGGTGGCCGGGGTGTCGGCGGCGGAGGCTGTGGCTGCAATTAAATTTTAACCAACAATATATATATCGTTATGAAAAAGAAATTCACTCAAATGATGCCCGTGGTTTTGGCGGCGGCTTTGCAGGCCGCGCCGCTGCTGCGGACGGTGTTGTCCATTGAACTCAAAGCCATCGCGCCGTCCGCTTGGGCGGTGGTGTTGCGGCTGGCGGCGACGACAGTAGGCGTGTTTGGCTTTGATGCCATTTCCAGCGCCTCCAGCGTTGCCATCTCCCCGGCCAATGCTACCAACGGCACGCCCTATGTCGGCACCCTAACTTATACGGGGGGCCACTCCGGGAGCGTGAGTTCGATTAAATATACTACCGTCGGCACCTGTTTGGGATCGTCCGGCGCTTCCTCCTCTTTTGTGGACGGTTTGACCATCACTTACACGGGTGTGAATCAGGCGTCGGTGACCGGAACCCCGACCAGCGCGGGGACTTACAGTTTTACCATGGGTATTTATGACAGCAGCACGTGTGGCGGCTTGAGTGACAGCCGCAGTGCTTCGCTGGTGGTCAGTCTGCTCAATGGCGGGAATGTGGCGCCGAGCATGGTGGCGGCTCCGGCGAGTGTGACTTCCCAGGTTGGCGCGGACGTTTTGTTCAGTGCCGGCGCTTCCGGGACTCCCACGCCGGTATATTATTGGTATCGTGGTCTCCCTATTGCGGCCAATCAGGTCGGAACGAATTCCAGTCTGACCATCACCAATGCGCAGTTTGCCAATTCGGGACTTTTCACTGTCGTGGCCTCCAATGTGCAAGGCACCGCTTCGGCAACGGCTTATCTGACCGTCTGCAAAACGGCCGGAACCAACATCCTGGCCTTTCAATATACGAATTACTGCACCGTCAGCAATGCCATCACCATGACCAGTTTCATGACGAATGTCCCCAGCGCCACCAATACTTACCAATGGAAATATAATTACGGCACGGTGCTCAGCGCTTTCAGCACCAATGGCAGTAACTATGTCCTGTCCGCCAACAACGCCACCGCAGCCCACAGCGGCGTTTACACCGTTGGGTTCAACTCGGTGGTCGGGGCCAACACCATTGTCAACAATGAGTTTTATGATTCCTATTGGGCCTTCGGCGTGCCGGCGGTGATCACCGCCTCCCCGCAAGCAACCAATACATTGCCGGGCGCCAACGTGACGCTATCTGCGACTGCCACAGTTCAGCAAAATCCTTATGGAACGGGTTTGGCCCAGGGGTATCTCTGGTATTTGAACGGCACTAATTTGATCTCAAACCAGCTTCTGACTGGCTCCAACCTGACGTCCACACTGAGCTTGACCAACCTGGTGGCGACCAACGCCGGCACATACACGGTGGTGGTGACCAATTATTGGGGTTCGACCACCAGCAGTCCGGCGGTTATCAGTCTGGGCACGCCTCCTTCCATCAGCAGCCAGCCCGCATCCAAAACAGTTATTGTCGGACAAAACCCCAGTTTCAGCGTGACCGCCTCTGGCACCGCGCCGATGGCGTATCAATGGCAAAAGAACACGACGAATCTTTCCAATAATTCCGTTTATGCCGGGGTGAACACGAATGTGCTGACGCTGACCGCCGTGACCACCAATGAGGCGGGCAGCTATACGGTGGTGGTGACCAATTCAGCGGGTTCGCTCACCAGTAGTCCAGCGGTTTTGACGGTGGCGACGCCGCCGAAAATTACGATGAGTTCTTATGACCCGAACACGGTGGTATTTGGCGCCAGTTCGGTCAGCAACCTCACCTATGTGATCCAGAGCGCGACCAATTTGTTGACGCCCATTCCCTGGACCCCGGTGGCGACCAGCGCTGTGTCTTCGGGCGGGGTGCTGGTGTTCACCAATTCCCTCATCGGCACGCAACAATTTTTCCGGGTGTTATTCCCGTAACCGGCGGATGAGATGTTTTATTTAAAAATGAGAGCGAAGAAAAGTGGTGGGCAACTTCTGACGGATTGCCGCGTGTTCAAGATGATTTTGATTGGTTA
>CAIYOY010000293.1 GCA_903927905.1 uncultured Verrucomicrobiales bacterium
GCCATGCTCACCGCCATGGAACGCGATCAATTCAACGAAAAACGCTCCAACAAATTGCGCGATTTCATTTTGTCCGACCCCACCCTGCTGGTCGAACTCATCGGTTCCGCCGATCTGGAAATCATCAAAGATTTGACCCGCGCCCTGCAACTCTCCCCGTGCTTCGACGACATGGACAAACGTTCCCTGCTCGCCCGCATCGTCAAGACTTACCCGGCTGTTCAGTCCATGATCTCCGGTGAAAAAACCGCGCAAGACACCACTTACGTTGTTTCCTGGGAAAGTCTCGAACGCCGCAAAAACGAATACGCCGAACTGGTTCAGAAATCCATTCCGGCCAATTCCAAGGAAATCGCCATCGCCCGCAGCTACGGCGACTTGCGCGAAAACCACGAATACAAAGCCGCCAAGGAAATGCAGAAAATCCTCATGCGCCGCAAATCCGAATTGGAAACCCAGCTCGTCCGCGCGCGCGGCACCGATTTCCTCAACGCCAAGACCGACGTCGTCAGCATCGGCACCATCGTCAAAGTCACCGACCTCGGCAGCAAGGCGGCCGAACAATATTACATCCTCGGCGCCTGGGATTCCGATCCCGACAAAGGCATCATCAGCTACTTGACACCGGTCGCCCAGGCCATGATGAACCACAAGCCCGGCGACGAAGTGGAAGTGGTGAGCGAAGAAGCCACGAAGCGTTACCGCATAGATTCCATCACCGCCTACAAAACCGCGTAATTATTTAACGCCTAAAAAACGTTCCAAACAAACAGGAGCCGACGCAAGTCGGCTCCTTTTTCGTGGGTGCGATTAAAAGTGATGGTCAATTCCTGTGAACAGGAAGGTCCGCACCAAATTTTTCCACGGATCCCTCATCGTGATATTGTAGGAGACGACGTAAGGAGACTCTAATTCGATTGACGGTTTGGAGACAAAGTTAGAACCTCCTCACGTCGTCTCCTACGATTCCTCTCTCCCCCTTCATGATTTTGCCTGTCCTCTTTTTTGCGTCTTCTGCGCCTTTTCGCGGCCGATCTTCCCCCACGGAAATTATAAGACATCATTGCATCAACCTGACCCGATAAAACCGGTTCGTCTCGAAATTATTGGTATCCGTCGTGGTTATCGAACCATTGGTGGCGGTGATGGGGATGCCTAAATCAAGCCAATCGGGTTGGTTCCAATTGGTCTTGAATTGCGCCTGGTAGGTGAGATTGGACACCGCACTCCACGTGAGACCTATTTGGTTATTTGTTTGCAGCGCGGATTTTAAGACCGGCGAGAGAGGAACGGTCAGGCGATAGATGATGCCAAAACCTCCGTTCGTTCCACCGTCACGATTGATACCGTAAAAATTACCATCACGGCCCTGAATCAATTTCCCAGTGGTCGGATAACCATTGTAACGGGTTCCGCCGTTGGCACCATTAAATTGAATTAGAGCCGTCAATGCTCCGGTTGGGGTTGTTTTGAAAATCGTCCCCAAACCACCATAACCATTTTGAACCCCACCATAAGCGGTCACTCCATAAAAATTACCGTCACTCCCCTGCATCACGCCTTGATGAGGTTCGAAACCGTTGGTAAATCCTGCTCCGTCCGAAAAGCGACATACAGGTGTAAACACTCCTGCAGGCGTCACTTTGAATACCATGCCATGGCCAATTATGGTGCCGATTCCGACTGATCCATAAAAATTGCCATCATTCCCCTGGGTCAACGCGGTCACTGGGTTTACGCCAATTTGATTATCGAATGCCACCAACGTCGTCAACACCCCGTTTGTAGTTATCTTAAATACTGTTCCCGCCCCACTGGGCCCGCCTGTATAACAAGTTCCGTAAAAATTACCGTCATTGCCTTGAACCAACCCTGCCTGGGGAGTGGCCCCGTTACCAATATTAAATATGGCCAAGGTGGTCAACGTTCCATCGGGAGTTACTCGATAGACCTCACCGGAATGATTTTCAATGGCGGAAGTTGTCCCATAGAAATTTCCATCCCGGCCTTGCACCAAGGTGCCATATGGGAGCGCGCCGTTTTTGTTGGTGAACACCACCACCGGCGTCAGGTTGCCGGCGGGAGTCATTTTGAAGATCAAGCCATCGTCATTGGTGCCGCCACCGTGAAGCGTGGTTCCGTAGAAATTTCCGTCCGTCGCTTCGATCAAACCGGCATAAGGCTGGGAGCCATTGGTGGAGTTGAACGAAACCAACGTGGTCAAAGCGCCGGCGGAAGTCATTTTGAAGACGGTGCCTAAATTGTTGGAACCGCCAAAGGTGGTGGTCCCATAGAAATTGCCGTCGCTGGCTTGCAACAGTTCGGCCTGGGGATTGGCCCCATTGGTGGAATTGAACGATACCAGCGTGGTCAGCGTTTGCCCAAAAACCGGCGCGGCCAGGAAGGTCAAAGCGAGAATCACCAACCCCGTCACCCGCGCCGTAGCGCAGGCTTCCAGCCTGCCGGTTCTGGCGGCATCCCTGCTGCCAGTCTGAACTTTGGAGCGATTACCAAATTGCGCCCAAGATAAACGGAAGGTGGTTTTCTGCCTCTTCCCGGACAATGCCGCATGGTTATTCTCCAGACTCACTCAACGACCATACTCTGACCCCGGCCACAGTCAAGTTTCGAACCGGTCAAATTTATTTTGAATGTCTCTTTCCTTCTTTATGATTTTGCCAGTTTTCAAGCCCCGATCTGAGCTATCAGCCAACCGGCGCATTTCTGACGGCTCGTTTTCTCCCTCGCTTCCCCTCCCCCCATTTCGCTATACGTTTCGACACAAAAACCATTAACACCAAAATTGATGTTTATATTTTTTAGGGGCGCATCTGGACACTGTTCTTGATTTTTAAGGATGGGAGGAGAAGAAAAGTTAGATGAAGCTCGACCTCATCCCGGCCTTCTCCTCCGAGGAGAAGGAGAATCATATCCAGCGCGTTGGCGAAATATAAGTCCTTGGTTTAACAATGGTTTACCACGGCAAGAACAGTGTCCAGATGCGCCCCACATTTAGTCGTTAAAGTTTACAAGGTTGACAACTTAATAAACCTGTTCTAAATTATTTCCATGCCAGCAATCCTTGAGAAACGAGTCGGCAAAACGAAGCTTCCCTCCCACGAACAAGCTTTGGTCAATGAATTTACCGGACTGATCCGCAAACATCGCGACGAAGATTCCATGACTCTAGCGCGATTGCTCAATGTCGCCTTCGATGCCTCCATCGGCACCAGGGATTCGCGTGAGGACAAACTCGCCCGGGCGGTCGTCCGGGGGATTGAAACGCGCCAGCAGATGGCGGAAACCGACGGCGGCAGTCTGTCCTCGGATGAAACGGCCCGGTTGCTCCAGATTTCAAAAACTGCCGTGCTAAAACGGCTCGAAGCCGGACGGTTGCTGGCGTGGCGGGAAGAACGGCTGCAAGCGGCCCGATTTCCACGCTGGCAATTCGATGACCACGGCCATGTGCTGGCAGGCTTCGAAGATGTGCTCGCCATCCTCAACGAAGACGAACGCTTGGATGTCTGGGGAAAGATTCTCTTCTTTTTGCAGGAGAAGAGCAGTCTGGAAGGCTGGCGGCCTTTGGACTTGTTGCGCAAAGGCAAATTAAAGGAAGTCAGTCTGGCGGCCCAGGCTTATGTCGAGTAATCCCAAGCCAGCTCGCACCCTGCTATTGCCAGCCGCCGATTTCGCGCAACGCGCCCTTCCGGTTACTCACCAGCCGCAGCGCATTTGGTTCCGAATCCATCGGACCGGGTCGTCGCCCATTCTTTTCGGAAATTTTGCCCACCACAGATTTTCTCACCCCAAGAGTCCGTTCCCGCTATTATACATTGGCGCAACCATCCAAACGTGTCTCTGGGAATACTTTGGCGATGACTTGTTTCAAGAGAAACGCGCCATCTCCGCCGGCAAGTGGCAAGGGTGTTGCCTCAGTCAAATCATCGTTCCGGAATTAAAAGTGTGCGCCGTCAATTTGGAACGAACCCGCGATGCCATGAGTGTGGACAAAGCGAGTCTTCTGGCCTCAGACCTGACCATTCCGCAAGCCTGGAGCCTGGCCATCCAAGAACACCCGGCCGGATTTGAGGCGCTCAAGTATTCCAGCCGGTTTCTGGATCAACCCTGCCTGGCTCTTTTTGACCTGGGAGGATTACCCGCCAGACTCCGGTCTAAGATGTTGGGGAAATTATCCCATCTTGACGCAGCGGTGGACTGGCTGGACGAACACAAGGCGGCGCTGGTTTAAAACACCTGGATTGGCGATGGCTGATTTCACGGTTCACGACCGCTCTTTCCTTTTCACCGGCTCCCGAGCTTCACTCAGCCGGATGTTCGGGATAAAACCGGGCAAACTTCTTTTCGGCACACCGAGCCGTTGCGAGAGATAAATTCCTGAATGACCGCTGCAATGATAAGCCACAAAACAGGCCACCCCAAAATAGATCGCATGTTCGCCCCCGAACAATTCCACCCCCATCACCGTGCAGGCCAGTGGCGTATTGGCAGCAGCGGCGAAAACGGAAATGAAACCAAGGCCGGCGAACAAATCCACCGGCGCGCCCAGCACTGCGCCCACCACGCTGCCGAGCGTTGCGCCGATGAAAAACAGCGGCGTCACTTCCCCGCCTTTGAAACCGCTGGCGATCGTCACCGCCGTAAAAATGATCTTCCACCACCAACTGAATGGATGCGCCCCGCCGACGTTGAAGGACGAAAGAATCGTGACGGCGTTGGGCAACGGCGAATCCACTCCCAGCCCCAGATAATCGCGGCTCCCGACCATCCAAGTCAGAGCGATCACCACCGCTCCACCGATCACCGGACGCAAATAGGCTAATTGAATCCATTGCTTGAAAATTTTCTGCAAAGCATGCGTCAGTTCCGAAAAAAACGTGCTGGCCAGCCCGAACAAAATCCCTGCGGCCACCGCTTTCAACAACAAAAGCCATTCCAGATTAAGCAAGCCATGAGGACGTTCCAGGTGGATGTGATAAATCGTGTGTTTGACTCCCCAGGCCGAACAAGTCATGTCGCCGATCACTCCCGCCATCAGCACCGGAATTAGCGCGTCATACTGCACGCGGCCGATGACCAAAACTTCCATGGCGAATATCGCCCCGGCCAAAGGCGTGCCAAAAACAGAGCCGAACCCCGCGGCAATTCCCGCCAGCAACAAAACCCGGTGATTTTCCCGGGGGATGCGAAACCATTTTCCCCACGCGCTGGCCAGGCTGCCGCCCATTTGCAAAGCGGTGCCCTCTCGTCCGGCCGATCCGCCGAAAAGATGCGTCACCCACGTGCCGATCAACACCAGCGGCGCCATCCTCGCCGGCACGCCACCGCCCGGCTCGTGAATTTCATCCACCAACAAATTATTCCCGCCTTCCGCAGAGCGTCCGACCCAATGATAAAGCAGTCCCACCAGCAAACCGCCCACCGGCAAAAGAAAGAGCAGCCACTCATATTGAAACCGCAGGTCCGTGACTTCGCGCAATCCCCACAAAAACAGCGCGCTGGCCGACCCAGCCAAAATACCAACGGGCGCCACCAGCAAAGTCCAGCGCAGGATTTGCAGAACCGAACCAACGTGCGATTTATAGTCAAGTAACTGGCGCATAAATTTGGCTCATTATTTTTATCAATCCGTCTTTCATAAATTCAATTCAACGCAAACAAAAAAAACTCCTACCGGCGAATTTCGCTCTTCGCAAAATTCGCTGGTAGGAGTCATCAGACCCGCCAAGGCGGGACGGTTTACCTTTTTAAAAAGGAGGGCAGAATCCATTGCCACTATGCCTCAACAAATAACGTTCTTCCGCCTGTGGCACAAGTCTTTTCGGATCTCATATTTCCCCGCAGCTTTTGCTTGGACACTTTCCCCATTCGTGGTCACCCTCAAAGACCAAACATGAAAGCGTCCATGATTAAATTGATTTGCGCCATTTTCGCAGTCGGCTTCATTGCCACGGCCCACGCCGCCGATCGTTCCGAACAACTCTGCCTCGTCCCCGCGCCGCCACCCACGGACGGATGGTCCGGCACCCGCCAATATGCTCGCGACCGCGAAATGGAGATCCGCCACCTCGCGCTCGACATCATCCCCGATTTCCGCAAGCGCACCATCACCGGCATCTCCGTCCTCACCTTCCAACCCATCACCAAACCGCTGGCGGAATTGCACTTGGATGCCGTTGATCTGAATATTCAATCCGTCGAATCCACAGCAAAAATTCAGGCGTGGCAGGCGACCGATAAGGAAGTCGTCGTCACTTTTGATAAAGCCATTGAACCCGGCAAAGAAACCACCGTCACGATTCATTATTCCGCTGAACCGGTTAAGGGCCTTTATTTTCGCACCGTGGAAATGGGTTATCTGCCCGGCGAAGATCATTTCTTCACCCAGGGCGAAGCCGAAGAATCGCGTTATTGGTATCCGAATTACGACTTCCCTAACGAAAAATTCTCCTCCGAAATCACCTGTCATGTCCCCGAAGGCATGACCGTTCTTTCCAATGGTCGATTGGTCAGCGAAGAAAAAGATTCCAAGGGCCTCATCGCCTCCCATTGGTCGCAGGAAAAGCCGCATGTCAACTATTTGGTCACCCTCGTCGCCGGTTATTTCAAAAAAGTCGAAGACAAACATAACGATACTCCCCTCGCCTTCTTTGTCCCGCCCTCGGAAATTGATCAGGCCAAAAATTCCTTCCGCGACACCAAGGACATCATGGACTTCTACGAGCAGGAAATCGGCGTTCCATTTCCTTGGGCCAAATATTATCAAGCCGTCACGCGCGATTTCGTCGCCGGCGGCATGGAAAATACCAGCCTCACCGTGCTGTATGATCGCACCCTCTTCCGCGATGAAACCGAAAATCTCCGCAACAGCGAAAGCCTCACCGCGCACGAAATGGCCCATCAATGGTTCGGCGACCTCGTCACCTGCAAAGACTGGAGCCACCTCTGGCTCAACGAAGGCTTCGCCACTTTTTACGCGCTGCTCTATGACCAGCACAAGAATGGTCGCGACTCCATGCTTTACGGGCTCTACGGCACCCGCAACTCCATCTGCGCCATCACCAACGATTTGAAATCCATCGCCAGCCGCAAGTTTGATGATCCAGATGGCATCTTCAATTATCTTCCCTATTCCAAAGGCAGCATGGTCCTGCAAATGCTCCGTGTGGAACTCGGCGATGACCTCTATCGTCGCTGCATCAAAACCTACCTCGAACGGCAACAATTCAAAAACGTCACCACCGAAGACCTTCGCAAAGTCATCGAAGAACTCTCCGGCAATTCTTACGATCAGTTTTTTGACCAATGGGTCTATCACTCCCATCATCCCGAAATCAAAGCGAACTATTCATGGGACGAAGAAACCAAGCTCGCCAAAATCAGCATCAAACAAAACCAAAAGCTCAGTGAGGATGTCCTGCTCTTCAACTTCCCGCTGACTATCGCCTTCAACGGCAAATCCAGTCGGATCGAAAAAACCATCACCGTCAAAGCCCAGGAAGAAGATTTCTATTTCTCCCTGCCGGAAGCCCCCAAAATCGTCCGCCTCGATCCCAACCTCGGCCTGCTCGCCAAAATCGAATGGGAAAATCTTCCCACGCCGATGCTCGACGTACAGCTTGATGACGCTGGCGACATGCTTGGACGCTTATTGGCCATTGAAGCTTTGAAGGACAAGAAAGATCAGGCTTCGATTGACAAGCTCAAGAAAGTCTTGAACCACGATTCATTCTACGGTGTCCGCGTCGAAGCCGCCAAAGCCTTGCAAACCATCCACACCGACGAAAGCCTCGAAGCCCTGCTCACTTCCACCAACCAACCGGACGCGCGCGTTCGCAACCAGGTTGCTTCCAGCATCGCCGGATTTTACAGCGAATCTGCTCTCGCCGCCGAACACGCCGGCCTGACCAACGAAAAAAATCCCGACGTCCGCGCCCAATACATCAAGGCTCTCGGCATCTATTCCAAAAAATCCGAA
>CAIYOY010000294.1 GCA_903927905.1 uncultured Verrucomicrobiales bacterium
CCCAGGCCAGGGGGAAGGTGAATAGTGATTTATTGAATTGCTTCTTCGTTATTTGGATAATCTTCTGCTCAAAGCCGACATCAAATCTGCGTATTAGCTGTCAAATACAAAAGCTTGCTTTCAAAATAGGAATTAATTAAGGTTTCTCCAGTTTTAGACCTTGGCCGCTTATTCATAAATTTATGACCGAGCAAGAAATTATCGCTGGAGAAAAAAGTTATATTCGACGGATGCAATGGGTATTTGTCATTGCTGTCACGGTCATTGCTCTTACCACAATTTCCGGCATTGCATCTTTATACGCTTTGGCGGTGAGCATGTTAGTTGGGTTGGTCTGGTTTGGATCTATGTTGCTCAGGATGCGGAGCCGACACATTGATGCCCAATTAATATTTTTAAGCCTATTGCTTTCTACCAATCTGATAATTTTAAAACCAATGGCGCATGGGAATGCCCTCTCTATGCAATTAATATTTCTGAGCTTTTTGGTAATGTCTGGGTCAGCTCTTTTGTTTCGTCGCTTGGTCTTTAAGTTCATGCGCACGCAACCCAGTCAGTCCGTTCCTCTTAACCCTCCGACTTAAACACCACCACCGAAAGCGGCGGCAACGTCAGGTTCGCCGAAAATTGCTGGCCGTGGATGGGATGATTTTCCGCCGTCACTCCGCCGAAGTTGCCTTGATTGCTGCCGCCATAGACCTCGGAATCGCTGTTGACCACTTCTTTCCAGGTGCCGCCTTTTGGCAGGCCGAGGCGATAATTATGCCGCAATACGGGCGTCAGATTCAGGATGACGGCGACTTTTTTGCTGCCGTCCTCGGTTTGGCGCACAAAGGACAACACGCTATTTTCCGCATCGCTGCAATCTATCCAGAAGAACCCGCGAAAATCATAGTCGGCATCCCACAGAGCGGATTCGCTGCGATAAAAGCGGTTCAGATCACGCAGGAAACGTTGCAGGCCGCGATGATAGGGGCCCTCGTCGAGCAAATTCCAATCAAGGCTGGCGTTGGCGTTCCATTCGGCGACCTGGCCGAATTCGCAGCCCATCATCAGAAGATGTTTGCCGGGGAAAAGCCATTGATAACCGAGCAGGGTGCGGAGGTTGGCAAATTTCTGCCAGTCGTCGCCGGGCATCTTGCGGATGAGCGAGCCTTTGCCGTGGACGATTTCATCGTGCGACAGCGGCAGGATGAAATTTTCGTGATAATGATAGACCATCGCGAAGGTCAGATCGTTCTGATGGTATTTGCGATGGACCGGGTCTTTGCTGAAAAAATCCAGCGTGTCGTGCATCCAGCCCATGTTCCATTTGAACGTGAATCCGAGGCCACCGATATAAGGCGGACGCGTGACTTGCGGCCAGGCGGTGGATTCTTCCGCGATGGTGATGACGCCGGGATGTTCGGTCTGCACGACGTGATTGAAGTGTTTGAGGAATTCCACGGCTTCCAGATTTTCGCGGCCACCGAATTGGTTGGGAATCCATTCGCCCTGCTTGCGTGAATAATCCAGGTAAAGCATGGAAGCCACGGCATCCACCCGCAGGCCGTCAATGTGAAAGCGTTCGCACCAAAAGAGGGCGTTGGCGGTGAGAAAATTTCTGACCTCGTGCCGGCCGTAATTGAAGATCAGCGTGCCCCAATCCTGATGCGCCCCTTTGCGCGGGTCTTCGTGTTCGTAAAGCGCTGTGCCGTCAAATTTCGCGAGTGCCCAGTCATCGCGCGGAAAATGCGCCGGGACCCAATCCATTAAAACGCCGATGCCGGCTTTGTGCAGTTCGTTGACAAGATATTGAAAATCGTCCGGCGTACCGAAGCGGCTGGTCGGCGCATAAAAACCGGTCACTTGATAACCCCACGACGGATAAAACGCGTGTTCCGCCACGGGCATGAACTCCACGTGAGTGAAGCCCATGTTCTGAAGGTAGGCCGTCAGCGGTTCGGCCATTTCGCGATAGCTGAGGGATTCCACCTGGTTCTTTTTCATCCAGGAACCGATGTGCAATTCGTAAATGCTGACCGGACTGCGGAATGGATTTTGTTCGGTGCGGCGTTTCAGCCAGGCTTCATCGGTCCAAGTGGTCTTGCGATTGTTCCAGACGATGGCGGCATTTTTCGGCGGCGTTTCAAAGAAGACGCCGAACGGATCGGTCTTGAGTTTGATGTCGCCGTGCAATTCGCGGACTTCAAATTTATAATGCGCGCCTTCGCCGACACCGGGGATGAATATTTCCCAAACCCCGGATGCGCCCAGCAACCGCATCGGATGACGGCGTCCGTCCCAGCCATTGAAATCGCCGACCACACTGATGCGTTGAGCGTTGGGCGCCCAAACGGCGAAGCTGGTGCCGGGCACGCCGTCAATGGTGCGCAGATGCGAACCGAGCTTGTCGTAGATTCGCCGCTCATTTCCCTGCGCGAACAGATACAGATCGGTTTCTCCAAGCGTCGGCAAAAAGGAAAAGGGATCGCGGGTCACCGTTTTGTTGCCATCCGGCCAGGTGATGCCGAGGTCATAGGCATAAACTTTTTTTGCAGCGGAACTGGTTCCTTCAAACAAACCGGACGGATGGATCTGTTGCAGTTTGATGAATGGTTTTGATTTTTCGTGCGTGGGGGTAATCTCGACTTTTGTCGCACCAGGAGCGAAAACGCGCGCGACCACGCCCGAACCGTCTCCCAGCGGGTGCATGCCGAGAAGCTGATGCGGGGAACGATTCCGCACGTTGACCAAGCTTTCGATTTCTTCCGCCGTTAAAATCATGTCGGGGCAACCTAACACGGAATTATTGAATGACACGAAAAATTGTTCCAAGCCTCGCTCACTATTTCAGTAATCGCTGGTAAATATCTTCGTAGGATTTTGCGGTTCGCTCCCAGGAAAAATCTTTGGTCATGGCGTTTTCGCGGTAGTGCCGGAGGAGTTCCTGGTCGTCGTAAAGAAAGAGCGCTTTGCGGATGGCTTTGGCCAGGGCGCGGACGGTGAATTCGGTGAACTTTATGCCGTCGGCTTTTTCTTCGTTTTCGGAGGCGTCGGTCACGGAGTCATCCAGGCCGCCGGTGACGCGGACGATGGGGATCGCGCCGTAACGGAGACTGTACATTTGATTCAAGCCGCAGGGCTCGAATTGCGAGGGCATCAGGTAAAAATCGCAACCGGCTTCAATGCGATGGGACAGGCCCTGGTCGAAACCGATCTTGACGACGCATTTGTCCGGGTAACGGCGGGCGAGTTTGCGGAAGCCCTGCTCAAATTCATGGCCGCCGGTGCCGAGCAATACGAATTGCATATTGGCGGCCAGCATTTCTTCGAGGGCACCGAGTTCGATATCCACGCCCTTCTGATGGGCGAGGCGTGTGATGGTGCCGAACAGCGGCACATTGGGCGCGATGGGCAGGCCGAGTTCTTTTTGCAGTTCGGCTTTGTCCGCAGCTTTGCCGGTGATGCTGCCGATGGTGAACGGTTGTTTTAGATGGGGGTTGCTGGCGGTATTCCATTCGTCGTAGTCCACGCCGTTGAGGACGCCGATGAGGGAATCCTGGCGTCGGCGCAAGGTTCCATCGAGGCCGCAGCCGAAGAGTTCGGTGGTGATTTCGCGGGCATATCGCGGGCTGACGGTGGTGATGAGGTCGGCGTAGGAGATGCCGGCTTTGAGACAATTCAGTTGACGATAAAATTCCACGCCATCGGGCTGGAAAAAATCCGGCGGCAGATTGGTCAGGGTAAATTTTGCGGCGGAAAAAACGCCCTGATAGGCCAGGTTGTGAATGGTCAGGCACGAGGGTGGGGCAGTGTTCCAGCCATCGCGGGATGCGTGGTCTTTGATCAGCGCGGGGACGAGGCCGGCCTGCCAGTCGTGGACGTGGACGAGTTCGGGTTGCCACGGAAGATAACGCGCGAGGTGAACGACGGCTTTGGAGAAGAAGATGAAACGTTCGGCGTTGTCGGGGTAATCAGTGTTGTTTTCGTTATAGAGACCGGCGCGATTGTAAAACGGTTGATGGTCGATGAAATAAATCGTGAGGTTTGGCGCGGCTTCGTGGACGAAGACGCCGCCTTTCATGTGGGTGTTGCCGAGGAGGATATCAAGGTTCCAGTCAAATGGTTTGATCTCCGGGAACCGTTCGAGGATGCCGCGATAGAGCGGGGTGACCAGACCGACTTGATGACCGGCGCGCGCCAGGAATTTGGCCAGCGCGCCGACCATATCGGCCAACCCGCCGGATTTCGAGTAAGGATGGACCTCACTGCTGGCGAGCAGGATTTTCATGAGGGAAAGTTAGCGGGGCGCACCTTGACACTGTCCATGGTTTGGAAGTGGAGAGGAAAAGGAGAAGACCTCACCTCACCCCGGCAGTCAGTACGGTTGGTTGCTGCACCGCTCGCGGTGCTCTCTCCCCTCCATCCGATGGAGCGGAGAGGGAGAATTTTATTCAGCGGGTTGGAATGATTTAAGCCCTCGGTCATACGGCGCTTCAGGCGGGGCAGGGGATTTTATCGGCTTTCAAATACGGCTGCAGGGCGGCCGGGATATTGATGCTGCCGTCGGGTTGCTGATGCGTTTCGATTAGCGAAACGAACAGGCGTGCCAGGGCGGTGCCGCTGCCGTTGAGGATGTGCGGGAATTTATTTTCGCCAGCCTCGGTTTTGTAACGGAGACTCATGCGGCGCGATTGGAAATCTTCACAGTTGGAGCAACTGGAGACTTCGAGGTATTGGTCCTGGCCGGGCGACCAGACTTCGATGTCGTAGGTCAACGCACTGGCGAAGCCCATGTCGCCGGTGCAAAGCTGGATGACGCGATAATGCAGGCCGAGCAATTGCAAAACCTTCTCCGCGTTGGTCACGAGTTTTTCCAATTCTTCGTAACCGTGTTCGGGCTTGGTGATTTTGATCAGTTCGACCTTGTCGAATTGATGGACGCGAATCATGCCGCGCGTGCCGACCCCGGCGGCACCGGCTTCGCCGCGGAAGCAGGGGGTGTAGGCGCAGTAATAAATCGGCAGTTCGCTCTCCTTGAGGATTTCTTCGCGATGGATGTTGGCCACGGGAGTTTCCGCAGTCGGTATCAAATAAAGTTTTCCCAGCTCTTTGGTGTCATCACCGACGGCGATGCCATAATATTGATCCTTGAACTTCGGAAATTGGCCGACGCCTTCCATGCATTCGGCCTTGACCATGAACGGCGGAGAAACTTCGGTGTAGCCGTGTTCGGTGGTGTGAAGATCGAGCAGGAACTGGATCAAGGCGCGTTCGAGGCGCGCGCCCCAACCGGTGTAAAGCAGATAGCCGCTGCCGGAAATCTTGGCGGCGCGGGCGAAATCAATGAGTTTGAGTTTTTCGCAAAGCTCGACGTGGGTTTTGGGCTTGAACGAATAATCGAGTTTGTTTCCGTGGACGCGGATCTCAGGGTTGTCTTCGGCGGTCTTGCCGATCTTCACCTTTTCATTCGGCAGATTGGGGATCTCGAGCATTTTGGAATTTCGGGCTGACTCGGTGGACTCCACCGTTTTGTCCAGTTCGCTGATGCGGTCGCCGATCTGTTTGGTCTCGGCTTTTTTGGCGTCGGCTTCGGCGATTTTTTTCTGGCCCATGAGGGCGCCGATCTCCTTGGAAACTTTGTTGCGGGTGGCCTTGAGTTGTTCGACTTCGGTCAGGGCCGTGCGGCGTTGATCGTCGAGCGCGAGGATTTCATCGATCTTCGCTTCATCGCCGGCATGGCGGCTGGCCAGGCGATTTTTCACCAAGTCCGTTTGGTCCCGTATCATTTTTATATCGAGCATCGGCGCATTATAGAAATGGAACGGGGGAGGGCAAGCGGGGAATGTGGGCCGACGGCGGCGGAGAATTGGAAATATTTTTCGGGGACGAACCTTGTTTTGGCTTGTTCTACCTTGTTTTATCTTGTTTTGGCTTGTTTTCCCTTGTGAAGAATTGAGGGTGGAAAAGGAGTTTTTGCCCGCGAAAAACACGAAACATGCGAACGAAGGCGGAGAAAGCCGGACGGCGACCAATCGGCCGGGCGCAGGCATCAGTGATGAATATGTCTCGTTCATGAAGGGAGTTTGGCAGGAATTGGCGGGGCTGTCGTGGACATGGTGGACACGATTCGCTTATTTCTCACCATTCTCTTAAAATCTTTTGTGGCGTTGACCGGTATTGTGAATCACGGTATTCAGCTTTGATGAAAATGGAACCGCATACCAGTTCTGGCGTCGTGGCTTCGCTGCATTTGCATCCGGCCAAGGGCGGTGAGCCGTTTCAGGCGGTGGAGGAAATTCAACTGGAGGAAGGGAAGGGGATCGTGGGGAATCCGCGCTATTATGCACGTGTCAGCAGTATGGGTGGATTGAGTAAACGGCAGGTCAGTATCATCGAACGTAAACAGGTGGCGGAACATGCGGCGGCGTTGGGGTTGAAGTCTATTCCGGCGGGGATCGTGCGGTCGAATATCGAGACGCAGGGGATTGATTTGATAGAATTGCTTGGATGGGAAGTGGAGATCGGTGAGGCGGCGGTGCTTTTTTATGATGCGCGGACGCCGTGCGCAAAGATGGATCGGATCGCGCCGGGGTTGAGGAAATTGATGGAGGACAAACGGCAGGGGGTGATGGCGCAGGTGGTAAGGTCGGGAAGGGTGAGGGTGGGGGATAAGGTTAGGGCGGTGAAGTTTGTGCGGGCGGTTGAACTGGAGTTGCCGTGATTGGTGAAACTCGAATTCCGAAACCCGAAAATCGAAACAAATTTCAAATTTTAAGTTTTAAATTCCAAACTAAACATCAATTAGTTGGTTTTCCCCGGAATCAACCCCGGTTCGTCAGTAGCCTCACCCCACCAGCAACCGCTCTGATGTGAAGGTTGGACAAATTTGGAGCGAACCGCTAATGTCGCCGCTGACAAGTGAAAATCCTGGCGCTAACCAATTTATTCCCGCCGCATCATGCGGGCACGTTTGACATCCACTGTCAAACGGTGACGGATGCGCTTCGTTTGCGCGGTCATACCATTCGCATCCTGACTTCTTCCCACGGTTTGCGCAGCGAGATGCGCGATGGGGAAGTGGAACGGCGGTTGTTGCTCAATGGCATGTATGAACATCCGCTGGTCACCAAGGTGGCAGACATGAAGGCGATCGAGTTGCAGAATAATCAGGCGCTGCTGGAGACGATCCAGGAATTTCAGCCGGATGTGGTCCAGGTTTTCAGTCTGAATGGGATTTCGAAATCGCTTATTTTTACGTTGCGCAATTCCAGGGTGCCGACGGTTTATGATGTGTACGATCACTGGCTTTCGGCCAATGTCGCCGAAGATCCGTGGCTGCGGTTTTGGAATGCGCCTTCGCTGGGTTTTATGGAATCGTCAACCCGCACGGCCCTGGAGATGAGCGGGGAACGCGGACGGCTGGATGTCACGGCGCCGACGCGGATGATGAAGGGTTACGAGCGGATTCCGGCGTTGTACGGCGATGCCAAGGCGCGGGCGGCGGCAGGGATGAATTCAATCGCAGGATTTCGCTTTGATCGGATGTATTTTTGCAGTCAAGCACTCAAGACGTTGACCGAGCAATCCGGTTTTTGCATCGGTCATGCGGAAATCATTCATCCGTGCATTCCTGCGCCGTCGTTCATCGGCGAGATCAAGCCGACCAGTGTGCCGATGACCCGGTTCCTGGTGGTGGCGCAATTGAACAAGGAAAGCGGCGTGATGACGGCGTTGAAGGCGTTGAAGATCGTGCGCGCGGCCAAGATCAACGCGACCATGAGCATTTATGGCAAAGGCACCTCGGAATACATCGCGAGCCTGCGCACGTTTGTCATTTCCAATCAGTTGCCGGTGGAATTTCTCGGGGTATCGAATTTGAAGAATGATTTGCCGGCGATCTACAAGCGGCACGATGTTTTGTTGCACACGCCGGAATGGGCCGAGCCGTTTCCGTTCACGCCGCTGGAGGCGATGGCTTGCGGCATCCCGGTGATCGGCTCGACGGCGGGCGGCGCGGAGGAGTTGTTGCGGCATGGGGAAAATGCGCTGACGTTCCCGCCGGGGGACGAAAATCAATTGGCTTATCGCATCCAGGAAATGCAGATTTCACCGGCGTTGCGGTGTCAAATGGCGGAGGCCGCGCAGCAGGAGGTGTTGAGCAAATTCAATGATTCAACGGTGATTGATCAGATTGAGAATTTTCTGAATGTGTCGCAGGAGACTTGGGCGCATAATACTTGAGGAAGTGGTCAGTGGTCAGTTGGTGGAAATATCCATATCGGGAGTGAAATATGACGAAAAATAAAAAATATACGACCGACGTGCTGGAAATCATGTATCGGCGTTATTACGAGGGAAAACCAGAACGGTTGGCACAATTGGAGAAGGCCAGGGCGGAAGACGAATTGGAGCGCAAAATTTATCAACTGAGGGAAGAAGCGACGGAAATGAGGAGGAAAAAGTGAGGTCCTTATACCAACCGTTGTTTGCGAGTAACTTTACAGATGGTGGTCGTAGTGGTGGGGTAAGCGAATTTATTAAAAATAATCCTTGGATCTATTTTGTACTTTTAGGTGCTGCAATTGTATTTGCAATTGTGAGGAAATACCGGAGATGACAAGTTGCCCTACCACTGAAGCGACGCCAGCAAAAGCTTCAAGCCTTGGCAAGAGTTTTTAAGCAAAAAGTGTTCAGGCTTTCTCCGGTGGCCAAGGCTTTGGCGGCCAGACGACGGTGCAAGGCGGGTTCAACGCGCAAAATAAATTTGCCGCTGAATTTTTTGGCGGACAGGGGTTCAGGCAGGGGATGACCATCGGTGTGGATCAGTGCGATCATCTCCTCCACCGCCTGACAGAGTTCCATGTAAACCTTGGCTTCATCCGGGCCATGGACGCCGCCGCCCATGATTTCCGGGCAACGACCGATGAAGCATTGATCTTCATCGCTCCATTCCACGAATTTGGTGTAACGGGCTGCTTCTTGTTTAATTTGTTTGCTAGTCATACTTCACTGGCTTTAACCGCGTGCAAGGCGTGGCGGACATCTCGTTCCTGATAATGTTTGGCATCGTCGCCGCCCCCGCCGCTGATCGTTACCCGCAAGCCTTTTGGATGCACGAAATTGCGATGGCTTCCTTTGCCTCCGCGATTGGCAAATCCGGCTTTTTCCAAATCAGCAATTAACTGTCGCACTTTACGCGGCATTTAGTATCAGAATAGTATCGTTGATGTGGAAAATGTCAATCCTCAAGGTGGTAGGCAACTTTACGGAAAACGGAGCGCGGGTCTGTGGCCCGCAGCAGCGTGAAATGGTAAAGACGCTTTGAATAATTCTATAATCTTCTGGCTGGCGAAGCTGCTGCGGGTCACAGACCC
>CAIYOY010000295.1 GCA_903927905.1 uncultured Verrucomicrobiales bacterium
CCCCCAGGCCGCGCACGGATTCCTTGAGCTGCCAGAACAATTCCGGCTTGAATGGATTGCCAAAATTCAAATTGTCCGTGACGCCAAGCGGCACCGCGCCGGAACACGCCAGATTTCGCGCCGCTTCCGCCACGACGATTTTGCCGCCTTCATAAGGATCCAGATAAACGTAAGCGGCATTGCCGTCCACCGTCATGGCGATGAATTTTTCCGGGACATTTTTTGCGTCGCCGCCACCGGGAACGCAGTCGGCTTTGAGGCGGAAAACCGCAGCATCGGAGCCTGGGCAGACGGTGGAACCATCGCGCACCATGTGGTCGTATTGACGATAGACCCAATTCTTCGAGGCGATCGTCGGCCAGCCGAGAAGCTTTTTCAGGTCGGCGATGGGATCAGTAGATTCGGGAACGCCGGACAAAGTGAACGCGCGGACGGCTTGCAGGTAAGCCGGCTCGGTGGATTCGCGTTGATAGACCGGCGCTTCGTCGGCGAGTTTTTTCGCGGGGAGATCCACCACGACTTGGCCGTTAAATTTCACCACCATCTGCCCGCTATCGGTCACGTGCCCGATATGCGCCCAAGGCAAATCCCATTTATCAAAAATCCGCTTCACCTCGTCTTCGCGCCCGGCTTTGACGATGATGAGCATGCGTTCCTGCGATTCGCTCAACATGATTTCGTACGGCGTCATGTTGGGGGCGCGCTGCGGAACTTTGTTCAATTCGATTTCAATACCGGTACCGGCACGGGCGGCCGTCTCGCAAGTGGAACACGTCAAACCCGCCGCGCCCATGTCCTGAATCCCGGCAACCGCGTCGGTGGCGAGCAATTCCAGGCAGGCTTCGCAGACAAGTTTCTCCATGAACGGATCGCCGACCTGGACCGCGCCGCGTTGTTGATCAGCGGATTCTTTGGTTAAATCTTGCGAGGCGAAGGCGGCTCCGGCCAAGCCATCGCGACCGGTGGCGGGGCCGACGTAGAAAACGGGATTGCCGACGCCTTTCGCTGCACCGCGCGCAATCTGGTCATGGCGCAAAACCCCGAGACAGAAGGCATTGACCAATGGATTTCCCTCGTAAGATTTATCAAAATAAACTTCGCCCGCGATGGTGGGAATACCGAAACAATTCCCATAATGGGCGATGCCGGAAACCACACCGCTGAACAATCGCCGATTATTGGTGACTTGCGCATCATTCCCGGTGATCGGCCCGAAGCGCAGGGAATTGATGGCGCAAACCGGACGCGCACCCATGGTGAAAATATCGCGAATGATTCCGCCCACACCCGTAGCCGCTCCCTGAAAAGGCTCCACCGCGCTGGGGTGATTGTGCGATTCAATTTTGAAAGCGATGGCCATCCCGTCACCGATATCAATGATGCCCGCATTCTCCTCCCCTGCCCCGACGAGGATGAGCGGCGATTTGGTCGGAAACGTTTTCAGCAGCGGCCGCGTGTTTTTGTAGGAGCAATGCTCGCTCCACATGACGGAGAAAATACCCAAATCGGTATAGCTCGGCGCGCGCCCGATGATGCCGAGAATTTTCTCGTATTCCTCGGGAGTGAGGTTGTGTTTCTTGACTAACTCAGGAGTAATGGTGGGTTCGGTCATTTTTTAAGGGCTTGAATTCCAACAACTCTTACTTCTTTAACTGCATGGTCAGACCAAAAGGAAACCTGCCATTTACCAAATTTTTTCTTATAGATGTCTCTGCCGGTTGAATCTTTAAACGTTTGTTCCCCAGCTTGGAAAGGATCTTGGGACAAGGCCCTAAAAATTATTATGAATTGCTCGCGTTGCCGAGACGATAAAGTAAAAATATCTTCCGCAACATCGTCATCAAGAACATAGCGGTAAGACATGCGTTCTCAATTCCCCTTCGCCTTAAGCAATCGGTGCCGCTCCTCAAATTGCGCCATGGTTACCTTCTTGCCAGCATCCATTCTGGCCATGCGGCGACCCACCGTCCTGCGAAAGCTGGTTTCCTTCTCCTTCTCCAGATCCGCCAAAAAACCTGCTAACCGAAATCGTTCCTTGACCGACAATTCCAAAATCTCGCGTTTCAATGCTATGAAGCTCATAAGTAACTTTTACACTTTTCCCACGGCCAATCCAAGGGTGATTTTCTCGGGGTTGCTTTTGACCGCCGCTTTACTTTCCATCCACGACAGAAGACTCTCAAAAATCAATTTACCATCCGTGCCACCGAGGACAGATTCGCTGGCGCGTTCGGGATGGGGCATGAGGCCGGCGACGTTGCGGGCTTCATTGCAGATGCCGGCGATGTTTTGGAGCGAGCCGTTGGGATTGGCTGACTCGGTCTGTTCGCCTTTGGCATCCACGTATTGCCAGAGGATTTGGCGATTAGCTTTTAATTTTTCCAGAGTGGCTTCGTCGGCAAAATAGCAGCCTTCACCGTGAGCGATGGGCACACGCAGGATTTTGCCTTCCGGAATCTTATTGGTGAACGGGGAATTGTGCGCGGCGGTTTTCAGGAAAATATGTTCGCAACGGAATTGCAGCGAGCGATTGCGGATGAGCGCGCCGGGGAGCAATCCGGCTTCGCACAAAATTTGGAAACCGTTGCAAATACCAAGCACCGGCCCGCCGTTAGCCGCGAAGGCTTGCACCGCCTGCATGATCGGGCTGAATCGCGCAATCGCCCCGGTGCGCAAATAATCGCCATAACTGAAACCGCCAGGCACGATGACAGCATCGAAGCCGGCGAGCGAGTTGTCCTTGTGCCAGACGAATTTGGCGCTGTGGCCGAAAACATTTTTCACGACGTGCAGGGCGTCCTGGTCGCAGTTCGAGGCGGGGAATTGGAGGATGGCGAAGTTCACTCGATTTCGAATTGATAATCTTCAATCACCGGGTTGCTCAAAATTTTATGGCAGGCTTCGTCCACCTGTTTGCGCCAGGCTTCCTTGTCGGTACCGGGGAGCTCGATCTCAAGATATTTGCCGACGTGAACCGCGCCAATGCCGGTGTAGCCCATGTGTTCGAGCGCGCTTTGGACGGTCTTGCCTTGCGGATCAAGGACCGCCTTCTTTGGTGTGATGATAATTTTTGCTTTCATACAAATGCCCATGCACGAGCGCCAGCGATGTTGGAGAAAAGTCCGGCCGGATGCCAGTTTTTTCCAAAAGGGAATTAAGCCGGCTGGTTGAATTTCTATTTGCGTAATTGCGCAATTGCGAATATACTTACTCAACATGAGAACCAAGCTCAACAGCGACCAAAGCGATGCCCTTCGCGCCTTCAAAGCGGAAGTCTTCCAAACTCTGGCCCATCCGACCCGCATTCAAATCGTCGAAGTCTTGCGCGACGGGGAGCTTCCGGTCAGCGCCATCCTGGCCAAAATTCCCGTGGAAGCGGCCAATCTTTCCCAACATCTCAGCCTGCTTCGCGCCCGCCGGTTGGTCCTCCATCGCAAAGAAAAAAATCAGGTCTGGTATTCCCTGCGCGACCCCATGCTGGTCGAGGTCCTCGACACCATGCGTCGCTATTTTAAGGCCCACTTGGAAGAAGCGATGGGTATTCTGGCCGAGATCCGCCAAAGCCGTTAGCCTATGAAACCCGTCGCCCAAGACGATTCCTTTCTCCCCAAGTCCATCCTTTGCCTCAAGGACTATTCCGGGCGAAAATTTATTTCCGACCTGATCGCCGGCCTGACCGTGGGCCTGGTGGCCTTGCCGTTGGCCATGGCCTTCGCCATTTCTTCCGGCGTCCCGCCGGAGTCTGGCATCTATACCGCCATCGTCGCCGGTTTTATTGTTTCGGCGCTCGGCGGCTCCAAAACCCAGATTGCCGGGCCGACCGGTGCTTTCGTGGTGGTCGTGGCCGGCATTGTCTCCCGTCACGGCATGGATGGATTGGTCATCTGCACCTTGATTGCCGGGGTGTTTTTGATGCTGCTCGGCCTGACCGGCCTGGGCACGGCAATCAAATATATTCCACGGCCTGTGGTCATCGGGTTCACCAACGGCATCGCCGTCCTCATTGCCAGCACGCAGCTCAAAGATTTTTTTGGCCTAAAAATTGAACACGTTCCTGGGGAATTCTTCGCCCGCCTGGAAACCCTCGTGGCTCACTGGAACACTTTTTCGTCCGTCGCCACCATCTTCTCCACCGTATCGCTGGCCATCTTGATCATCTTCATGCGGTATATCAAAAAGGTGCCCGGCTCCATCATTGTCCTTTTCCTTGGCACCGCCCTCGCCTGGAGCATGAAGCTGCCTTTGGAAACGATAGAATCCCGCTTCGGCGGCATTCCTTCCGGCCTGCCCCACTTTAAAATGCCGACCATCCGTTTCGACCTGATCCTCCCGCTGCTTTCCTCCGCTCTCACGGTCACGATGCTTGGCGCGATTGAATCACTGCTTTCCGCCGTCGTCGCCGACCGCATGTCCAACGACAAACATAAACCGAACGTGGAACTTTTCGCCCAAGGCGTGGCTAATCTAATTTCGCCGCTGTTCGGTGGTATTCCGGCCACCGGTGCCATTGCCCGGACCGCCACCAATATTCGTTCCGGCGCGAAAACTCCCGTCGCCGGGATGATTCACGCGCTGACCCTGTTGCTGATCCTCCTGGTGGCCGCGCCGCTGGCAAAACATATTCCGCTCACTTTGCTGGCCGCGCTACTGCTCACCGTTTCCTACAACATGGGCGAATGGAGCGAGATTCCCGAAATTCTTAAATTAGGCAAAGCCGACATCGCCGTCTGGCTGATTACTTTTGCCCTCACGGTCTTTGCCGATCTGACGGTGGCCGTGCAGGCCGGCATGATTTTGGCCGCGCTGCTCTACATCCAGCGGGTCACGAAAACCTCCAGCGTGGCGCGGGTCACCCCGGAATATATCAAGGCCGGTTTTCCCCACAGCCTTCAGGTTCACTCCGTGCCCGAAGGCGTGGCTGTCTATCGCATCCACGGGCCATTTCTTTTTGGCGCGACCGATAAACTTTCCGTCATTGACGAGGATTGGGACCAGTTGCCCAAAGTCGTGGTTCTGCGTCTTAGAAACATGACAGCCATTGATGCCACCGGTCTGCATGCGCTGGAAGACCTTGCCCGGCGCCTCTTGCGCTCCGACCGCCACCTCCTCCTTTGCGGCACTCGCGATCAGCCGGCCAAATTGATCGCCCAGGCTGATTTTCATCAGCACATCGGCGAGGAAAATATTTTGCCGGACCTCGAACAGGCCATTCGCCGGGCCAAGGAACTTCTTGGTTAGTTTCTGAAAAAGAGCCATCTTTTCCTGATGTTGAATTGCTGTAAACAACTATGGTGCGCCCTCGCCGTCATGCTTGGCATGGCCATCCAAACCAGCCGCGCGGAATCTCCTCTCGAAGTCATCGGCTCAGCCTATCGCGCAGATGTCCCATTTCCTCAATTCCAAAACCTTTGGTCGGAATCTTGGTCGCTCAAAGACCAAAACGGCGAACCCTTGACCGTCTCGCCCCAACCCGCTTTGGGCGCTTACATCCAAATTTATATTCGCAACACCTCCGCGCAAACGGTTGCCATTTCGGATTTGCAATTCGCCGGGACCAGCCTGAACGACGCCATCGCTTTTGGCGACCATAAGGCCGGTCGAATGCACCCGGCGAACATTCATTTCTCCAAGCTTTCCAAAATCGAAATCGAGGGCCTGAAGGCCGCCGGCGATCCGGTCTGGTGGAAAGCCGATCCGGCTTCTGTGCCTCCGGACGGCTTTGCCGAAATCACCTTGCGTCTGCGCCGCAACGTCCGCACCAACGCGATTCAACTGGCCGTCCTGGCGACCAATGTCATTTGCCCGGTCGTCGTTTCCACCAACCCAACCCCGTCCTTTGCCGGCATCAGCTTTAGTCCGTCTTTGGATGGGATTTATTGTTATCTGCAAAATTCGCCCGCGCCGGGCGTGACACCCGTGAAAATTTTCCTCGATGATACGGACGTCACGCCACAGACGACCGCTGCGGCTGATTCCGGAGTGAATATCATCCCCCTGGTCATCCGCCCGGCCCACCCTCTGGCCAAGGCTTCCTTCCATTGCTTCCGCGCGGTTTATGCGGATGGCTCGGTTGCGATCACCGGCCTTCGAACTTGGAGCGATGAATTGGTTTACGGCATGTGGGGTTACAGCACCGTGGGTAAAACAGCGCAAGAAAAAGTGGATTACTACCTCGGCGATCTCAAAAGTCACAACGTCAACGCTGTCATGGAATCTTATGGCGGTGATGTTGCCAAATTCCTCTCCGGCGAGACGGGGGTGGAACATTCGCGAACCACCGGCATCCGCGCCATGCGCAAAAATCCCGGCAAAATCATCAACCCCTTGTGTTATTTCCTCTACGATGAACCCGATGCCCACGATTCCGCCGCGCGCGATCTCGAGCCAAACCAACGCCTCGGCGCGCTTGGCCGGGACCTCGTGCGCCACAGCAATGAACTGCGCACCCAAGACCCGCAACCGCCGCAACTCCTCAATCTGGATAACACTTACAAACCCGAAAACTGGTACATGTATGCGCGGTTGCCGGACATCTGTTGCGCTGACCCTTACTTTCAGGAACAACAACGCATCGTCTGGAATTCAAAACCGTCCCGGGCCGCCGCCTTCGTCAAACCGACCTACGTCCTCGGCGTGGCCACCATTTGCAATTCCGCCTGCGCTCCAAAACCTTCCCACTTCATCCTCAACTCCGTGCGACACGATTCCAAAGACGGCGGCTTCCGTTTCGCCACTCCGGCGGAAAAAACCGTCGAACTGTTCTACGCGCTGGGGGCCGGGGCCAAAGGTTTTTCTTACTGGTGGTACACGCCGACCGGCGAATTTTACGGCTGCGGCGCGAAAGACGAAGCGGCAGTCGCCTTGTGGCATCAGATTGGCCTGCTGGGCGCTCAGATCCGCACCGCAGGCCCTGTCATCACACGAAGCTGCCCCGCCCAAGTCCCCGTGGAAACCAAAGCCAAATTGTGGACCCGCACCCTTTTGAGCGGGACCAACACCCTCGTATTAATTGCTGTCAACGACAACATCGCCTGCGACCGCCTCGGCACCGTGGTCGTTCCCCTGCCCCAAACCGTCGTGTGCATCACCCCGCCGGGCTGGCTCAAAGCGGACGACATCTTTGAAATCACGCCGCAAGGATTAACCCCGGTCACCTGGGAAAAATCCGCCGGCAAAATAATCCTGAACCTCGGCCAAACCGATGTCGCCAGAATGATCGTTCTCACCTCAGACCACACCCTGCGCGATTCGTTGGACCAATCGCACCGTCAATTCAACGCAAATTGAATTCGTTCTTTTCCCCCACTCCGTTTATACTCCACCTGACATGATTGAACCGTTGAACAATGCGCAGATCCGAAAATTTAAAGCCGCCGCCCAGCTTTTAGAGCCGATGTTGAAAGTCGGCAAGTCTGGTTTGAGCGAAGGCTTCATCCGCACCGTGGACGACGCCCTGAAACTGCATGAACTGGTGAAAATTAAATTCGTGGATTTCAAAGATCAGAAAAAGGAACTGGCCCCGGAGTTGGCGGAAAAAACTGGCAGTCATTTGATCATGCGGGTCGGCAACGTCATGGTGTTGCATCGTCCCCGCCCCAGCGCGGAAACAGCTGTCGAGCCGCCACCGGCTCTGTAACGCGTTTCAGCAAAATCGATTCATTGAGGCCGCCCCGGCAACACCCCCGCAAACGCCATGGGGCTGAATCTATTTAGTCTTTAAATCCCTGAGGGGTAATGGAAAGACCATGGTTTTATCCAAGCCATACTTGACCACGAGTTCGACGGGGTCCAGCGAGAGGGTGGAGCAATAGGCCGCCGCTGATTCCAAATCGGGAAAGGGCATGGCTTCATGTTCCAGTTTGGACCATTCAACCGGATTGTTCCGGCGAACAATATAATCCTGATTCCGGACATGACGCACTAACACTTTCATAACGCCACACAACTTTCTGGATCCAAACCGTTTGGAAGCCGTTAAATCATTTTCCCGCACCCGCCTGGAACCCGCTACCCGGAAATTGGCAAGAACCAAGCCTATTTTGAAGGTTCTGATTACGGGAGGAGGCGCACCCAACCGGGCAACAATTGTTGCGGGTTTGACAAAATCGGGCGAGCCAGACACTCCTCGCCCCGGCAGAGTTGGCGGCACATTAAAACGTGCACACCCTATGAAGATATTAATTGTGGATGACGGGCCCGCAAACCTGCAATCGTTGCAACAATTGCTGCAATCATCCGGGTTTGACGTGGTCGAAGCCCGGGACGGAGTGGCGGCGCTGGCCCGGTTGGAACAAGAGCCGGTGGACGCGATCATCTCGGACATCCTGATGCCGAACATGGACGGCTACCGGCTCTGCCAGGAGGTGCGGCGTCACCCCCGGTTTTCCCGGATGCCTTTCATTGTTTACACCGCGAATTTCAACTCGCAGGACGACGAATTTTTGGCCATGGAATTGGGCGCGGATAAATACCTCACCAAACGGGCGAATCCGGAACAAATCCTCAAGGCCCTGGAAGAAGTCACCCGCCAGCGGCCCAGCCGGGACAAACAACCTCCGCGCCACGGCGGAGAATTGGACCTGATCAAATTTTACAATGAGGCGCTGGTGCAAAAACTGGAGCAGAAAAACGCCGAATTGACCGCCCAAGCCAATGCCATCCTGCAGAGCGAGCAACGCTTCAAGCAACTGGCGGAAAGCATCAATGAAATCTCCTGGCTGACCAGTATCAATCTGAGGGAAACCGTCTATGTCAGCCCGGCCTATGAACGGGTTTGGGGACGAACGTGCCAGAGTCTTTATGACAACCCCAAATCATTCATGGACGCCGTGATTCCTGAAGATCGCGCCCGGGTGGAAGCCGCCGTGGATGGTCAATCTCGCGGAGAACCCTACGACATCGAGTACCGAATCCAGCGGCCCGATGGCGACATTCGATGGATTCATGACCGCGGCAGCTACATTTATAATCCGGCGGGGGAACTCTATCGCGTGGCGGGCATATCCGAAGATATTACCGTGCAAAAAAACGCCCAGGCCTCGCTCCGGCTGTTCCGCACCCTGGTGGATAATTCCAATGACGCCTTTGAAGTGATTGCCCCGGACACCGGGCGGTTTCTGGACATGAATGACAAAGGCTGCGCGGAGTTGGGCTACAGCCGGGAGGAAATCCTGACCCTTCACGTTCCGGACATTGACGCAACCATGACGGCGGCGGGATGGCCGGAGAAACGAGAACGGGTGCGAGCGGGGCAAGCCGAATCATTCGAGGGTATTCACCGCCGGAAGGACGGGACGACTTTTCCAGTCGAGGTCAACGCCCGCTTCCTCCATTTGGACCGGCAATACATCGTAGCCGTGGTGCGGGACATCACCGAACGCAAACGCGCCGAGGCCCAGATCCAGAAACTTTCCCATGCGGTGGAGCAAAGCCCCGCGTCCATCGTCATCACCGACTTGACAGGCAACATCGAATACGTCAATCCCAAGTTCACCGAAATCACCGGCTATTCCCGGGATGAAGCCATCGGCAAAAATCCCCGGTTTCTAAAGTCAGGCCATACCTCGGACCATGGTTATCAGGACATGTGGCAAGCCATCGCCAAGGGCGGAGTCTGGCAGGGCGAATTTCACAACAAAAAGAAAAATGGCGAGCTGTTCTGGGAAGCTGCCTCCATTTCACCCATTCGCGACCATGAGGGGATCATCACCCATTTCATCGCCGTCAAAGAAGACATCACCCGCCGCAAAGCGGCGGAAGTGGAACGGGAACGGCTCGAAGCCCAATTTCGCCAGGCTCAAAAAATGGAGGCCATCGGCCAGCTCGCCGGGGGCGTGGCCCACGATTTCAACAATCTGTTGACCATCATGGGAGGCAGTGTGGAGATGCTGTTGTGGATGGAACCCAACCTCTCTTCGGCGGCAAAAAGTTACCTGGCCGATATCGGCGCGGCCGCTCATCGGGCCACGGCTTTGACCCGCCAGCTCCTAACCTTCAGCCGGCAGCAGGCGATGAAAATACAACCCATTGACCTCAATGAAACCATCGGCGGCTTCACCAAAATGCTGCGACGGATTGTGGGCGAGGACATTCAGGTGCAAAATAATTTTTCCCCGGCCCTGCCGTACATTGAAGCCGATACCGGGATGATCGAACAAGTGCTCATGAATCTGGTGGTCAATGCCCGTGATGCCATGCCCAGTGGCGGCAACCTCATCATCAACTCCAGTGTCGAAACGGTGGATCACCAGCACGCCCAACAGAATCCCTCCGCCCGGGTCGGACAGTTTGTCTGCCTGAGCGTGAGCGATACCGGGCAAGGCATCGCTCCGGAAAATCTCCAGCGGATTTTCGAGCCGTTCTTCACCACCAAGGGAGTTGGCAAAGGCACCGGCCTTGGCCTGGCCACGGTTTTCGGCATCGTGGAACAACACCGGGGCTGGATTGAAGTTACCAGCCAACTGGGCGAGGGAACCACTTTCCGAATTCTCCTGCCGATAGCCAGCGGGACGGCACTGGCAGGAGAACAAAAACCGGTGGAAAAAGCCTGCCGGGGCAAAGAAAAAATCCTGTTGGTCGAAGATGAGCCGGGGGTTCGCGCCATTTGCCAGCAGGTGTTTGAACTTTTTGGTTATACAGTTTTTGCAGCGGAAAACGGGACGGCGGCGCAAAAAATCTGGGCCGACCACGGCCATGAAATAGAGGTTTTGTTTACGGACATGGTCATGCCTGGAGGGATCACCGGCCTGGAACTGGCCGAGAAACTCCAAAAACAAAAACCGGCCTTGAAAATCATTTTGGCCTCAGGCTACAGCTCCAAACTGACCGAAACAGATGGGAGCGCCAAACATTTTACTTTCCTGCAAAAGCCTTTTTCCCCGCGCACAGCGGCGGAAATGATCCGGGCTTGTTTGGATCAGGCCTGATGAGCGACTCCGGCTCGTTGGAATATTATCGGCTCGTTCAGGCTGCCCCGGCGATACCCCTGCAAATCCAGCGTGACATGGGCATAGCCGATTTTTTTCAAAGCATCGGCCACTTCAGTAAAATTATTTTTGGCCAATAATTTTGGCATTTCTTCCGCCCCGACTTCGATCCGCGCCAGGCTTTGTTTGCTATTTAACTCATGGTGTCGCACGCGCACATCATAAAACCCCAGGTCGCGCAGGACGTATTCCGCCTGCTCGATCATCAACAGTTTTTCCGGCGTGACCGTTTCGCCGTATGGAATCCTTGAACTCAGGCACGCCATCTGCGGCTTGTCTGCGGTGGGCAAACCTAACTGCGCGGATAACGCGCGAATGTCCGCCTTGGTCAAACCCGCTTCCTTCAACGGCGCGCGCACCTGAAATTCCCCCGCCGCTTTCGCCCCTGGACGATGGTCGCCCACATCACTGGCATTTTCCCCATAAGCAATCACCGCAAATTTTTCCGCCCGCGCCAACGGCTCCAATTCCGCGAACAACTCATGCTTGCAGAAATAACAGCGATTATTGGGGTTGGCTAGATACTCGGCGTTATTGAATTCATTGGTGCGAACGATGCGCAGAGGAATGGAAAATTGTTCAGCGATCGCGGTTGCTTCAGCTAGTTCGCGCCGGGGCAAACTCGGTGAATCCGCCAAAACCGCCAATGCTTTGCCGCCCAAAATTTGATGCGCCACATAGGCCAGAAAAACCGAATCCACCCCACCCGAATACGCAATCAGGCAGGAGCCGTAAGAGCGCAGCAGATTCTGGAGTTGTTCAAGTTTGTTCACCGACACATCACAAATGTGCCATCGCTGGGGCGGAAAGTCGAGCAGATGGCGGACTTGCGACAGGGCACAATTTGGCACCCTAATTAAATCCAATAAATTTAATTTAAATTTGATCTGTGCTATCCGACTAGGCAATTTAAAGCCAAAATTGCCTAGTCGGATTATAATGGCTTTTAAAAGTTTGAGTCAAGAAAAAGGGTTGAAAAGTCGGTGTGGACGATTGCCTGTGCCATGACAATTATTTCAGTTGTGTCGCCGATTGGTTTGATAGAAGCTCCTGCCTTAAATGACGCGGATTCTTGGCATCTCAGCTTTTTACCACGATAGTGCCGCCGCGCTGGTGGCGGACGGAAAAATCGTGGCCGCCGCCCAGGAAGAACGCTTCACCCGCCTGAAACACGATTCCAGTTTTCCCACGCACGCCGTTCACTATTGCTTGGGCGACCTCGAGGACGACCTCGACTACATCGCCTATTACGAAAAACCGTTGTTGAAGTTCGATCGCCTCCTCGAAACTTATCTTGGTTTTGGGCCAAAGGGTTTCCGCAGTTTTCGCACGGCGTTGCCCGTATGGTTGAAAGAGAAATTGTTCTTGAAGCAAACGTTGCGCCGACGGCTCCCGGCGGCTGACCGCGCCAAACTGGTTTTTGTCGAACATCATGAAAGCCACGCCGCCAGCGCGTTTTTCCCCAGCCCATTTGATCAGGCTGCGATCCTGACACTGGATGGCGTCGGAGAATGGAGCACATGCACTTTTGGAGTCGGCGAAGGAAACCGTTTGCGGCTGGAGGCTCAACTGGAATTTCCACATTCACTGGGCCTGCTGTATTCGGCCTTCACCTATTATTGCGGATTCAAAGTGAACAGCGGGGAATACAAGCTCATGGGCCTGGCCCCTTATGGAAAACCGGTTTATCAGGAATTGATCCTGGAGCATTTACTTGACTTGAAACCCGATGGCAGCCTGTGGATGAACATGGAGTATTTCAATTACTGTCAGGGGCTGACCATGACCAATGACAATTTCCACGATCTCTTTGGCGGTCCACCTCGCTTGCCGGAAGCGAACCTGGAACAACGCCACATGGATCTGGCTGCCAGCATTCAAAGCGTGACCGAGGAAGCGATGATGCGCATGGCCCGCGAAATCCACCGTCGGACCGGCCAAAAAAATTTAGTATTGGCTGGCGGCGTGGCTTTGAACTGCGTGGCTAGAGCGTTTCCATAAATTATATAGCGTAGCGGGCGTTTAAAAAGAAGCCCTGGCAGTCAGCGGGGGAGATGGCGCTGAAAGCCTTCTTGGCTGCTTGCTGGAGTTCTCTGGCGGTGCGCGGAGCCCGGCGCCGCAACC
>CAIYOY010000296.1 GCA_903927905.1 uncultured Verrucomicrobiales bacterium
AAAATTGACCGGCATTTAAAATCACACCCGGACAACTCTTATGCAGTGTATGCCTGATTCTCAGGAATCATTTCCTGCTCCTTGAAATCCTCCCATGAAGCATAGAAATGCGTCGTCGGCCACTGTGGAAATTGATCAGGTTTTCCACTCCAAGTAAGATGCACGACCACAAGCAATCCTTTGGTTGAATTCGTCTCAAATAAAACATCATCACAATCACGTCGGCGCGCTACAGCACGGCACTTGAAGTCAGAAAGCACGTGATCAGACCTCATTTCCTTTGAAAGCTCAGTTTCTAAGGCAAATCGTTCTTCCTCCTGAATGGAAACCCATGGCTCTAACATCTGGAAGGTAATGCCAGAAGAATTCATATAGATGAAAGGATTTGTGCGAGTTGAAAAAAGTAATTAAGCCGGGGTCAACTCAGCCCGTGCCAAGGCCGCTTCAAACACGCCGAGGAGATTTTTCTTTTGGCTGACCACGGGTTTCTGCGGATCAAGCTTCTTCTCCAAAGCCAAGCCGGACAAAGGTTCGGTGAGACGGAGGAGCCGCTCGCCGCCCACGAGCTTGATCAATTCAACCTGGATATTACTGCGATCAACCATATTGTTATTCTCCACGAAATCCGAAAGATTGCAACATTCGGTTTAGGTTCTGTGGCGAGGCTTCGCCCAATTTGGCCTGCATCTCATGGGCCACCCGCTCAAAATCCCCTTCGTTAAACTCGATCACACTGTCCGGCGGATCAAAACTTGCCACCGTCACCGCCTCAAGGATTTCATGATACAGAGTGATGGACAACTCCTCCTGACTCAATGCTGCACGAATTAACAGATCAAACTTCAGGCCCACAATCCGTGTCTTGGCAATTGCTTCCCGTTCCAAGGCATCAACCATCGGGTCAGAAGTAAATTCAATCCCGACGATCTGGAACCCGCCATGCAAGGTAAGGTTTTTGAATGATTCCACGTCAATCACCCCTTGATTTAACAGGTTACGAACGGGGTGTGAAAGAAATATATTTCACTGACGGGATCGCTCTCCAGTTTTGACAATCCCGCCCCCAAACACTAGCGTTGCGGGATGGAACCATTGCACGCGCCATGGCGGATTGATTATATACTCGGCCCCAAACCGGTCCGGGCGGACGCCTCGCTTTTTCGACAGATGGCAGAGTCGCTGGATGATGAAGGGAATCTGATCATTTTTCGCGATCGCACCTGTTATGCGGTGATGAACAAATACCCTTACACCGGCGGTCATCTGATGGTGGTACCGTACAAACAGACGGCAGATCTCAATGATTTGACCGAGGAGGAATTGGGCGATCTGATGAAGCTGGTGCGCCGCTGCCAAAATGCGCTGATCACTTTGATGAAGCCGCAGGGGTTCAATATCGGGATGAATCTGGGCGCGTGCGCAGGTGCGGGCGTAATAGATCATCTGCACATCCACATCGTCCCCCGCTGGAATGGAGACACAAATTTTATGCCGGTGCTGGCCGGAACGACCGTGGTGCCGGAAGCGCTGTTGGACATTGCGGCCAAGCTGCGCGCAGAATTGGCAAAATAATTTTCTATGGCTTCGGAAACACTTACTTTTGAAAACGCGCGACTGGCGCAGCAGCTGTTCAACAATGATTCCCACAATCTGGCCGCAGTGGAAAAGGAATTGGGGATCAAGGTGGTGGCGCGGGAAAATTGGATCAAGCTGGATGGCGCGACGGAGGGAATCAACCGGGCGAAGCAGATGTTTCAATTGTTGGAAGAATCGGTCAAAGGCGGCGCGGCGGTGAAAAATCGCGAATTTACCCAGGCGTTGCAGGTGGTCAAAAACGAAGGGGTGTCCACTTTGCGCACCTTGTTGACGGATCGGATCATCACTTCGGCGCGAAAGGCGGCGGTGTTGCCCAAGACGCTGGGACAAAAGAAATATGTGGATGCAATCCGAAATCATGATGTTTGCTTCGGCATCGGACCGGCGGGGACGGGTAAAACATATTTGGCCATGGCCATGGCCATCGCGGCGTTGAAGGAGGAAAAGGTTTCGCGATTGATTTTGACGCGGCCCGCAGTGGAGGCGGGCGAGGCGCTGGGGTTTTTGCCCGGGGATCTTTACGAGAAGATCACGCCTTATCTGCGGCCCTTGTACGACGCGCTGCACGATATGATGCCGGCGGAGGATATTCAAAAGCACACGGAACGCGGGGTGATCGAAATCGCGCCTCTGGCCTATATGCGCGGGCGGACGTTGAACAATTCGTTCATCGTGCTGGACGAGGCGCAAAACTCGACGGCGGAACAGATGTTCATGTTTTTGACTCGGTTAGGCATCAATTCAAAAGCGGTCATCACAGGGGACGCCACCCAGATTGATTTGCCATCGCACAAACGTTCCGGATTGATCGAAGCGGCTCACGCATTGCGGAACGTGGAAGGGATTTCGATCGTTGAGTTTACCCGGAAAGACGTGGTGCGGCATCCGCTGGTGCAACGGATCATCGGGGCTTACGAAGAACATCGGGGGAAGAAGGAATGATTGCAGATTGCAGATTGCGGATTGCGGATTTGAAAACATCTTCACCACGCCTTGTGCGCGTATTTAACCGGCAAAAGTCGCGCAAGATCCAAGTGGCTATTTTGCGAAAAATTGCGCGATGCTTGCTGGAAGATTTATTGCCAAAAGTTTCGGGTTATGAACTGGCGATTCACTTGGTTGGCGCGGAAGAAATGGCACGGGTGAACATGACGTTTCTGCAACACGAGGGTTCGACGGATGTCATCACTTTCGATTACGGCGAAGGGAAAAGAGGTAAGACAGTCGAAGGCGAACTTTATATTTCCGTGGATGATGCAGTTGTTCAGTCAAAGGAATTCCACACCACCTGGCAATCGGAACTGGTGCGGTATGTAGTTCATGGTGTGCTGCACCTGCGCGGGCATGACGATTTGAAACCGGCGGCCCGCCGCGTTATGAAGCGGGAAGAAAATCGTTTGCTAAAGGAATTGTCGAAGTGTTTTGCTTTGGGCAAGCTGGGACGTGTTGAATATGCCGCCCAAAGAAAATAGCACCTTGAGCCAGTGGAGAAGCAACTTCTTCACCGGTCTCGCCATCGTCATGCCGGCGGTGATTTCGGTCATGGCGGTGCTTTGGCTGTTCGGCAACGTTTCCAACCTGACTGATAAACTGCTCTTCTTTTTGCCCAAAACTCTGACCCACCATGATAAGGGCACCGGCGAAATGTTTTGGTATTGGAGTTGCGCGGCTTTTGCGCTGGCGGTGTTGATGGTCTGTCTGGTCGGCCGTTATGGCCGGTTCTATTTCGGGCAAAAGATGATCGAATGGACCGACCATGCGCTGATGCGCATCCCGCTGTTGAACAAAATTTACGGCACAGTCAAGCAGGTCAATGAATCGTTTTCCAATAACAAAACTTCTTTCAAACAAGTCGTGCTGGTGACATTCCCCCACCCTTTGGCGCGCTCCATCGGTTTTGTAACTGGCGAACAACATGGGCTGGGGCCGGAAACGTTGATCAGCGTGTTCATTCCCACCACACCTAATCCAACTTCCGGCTTTCTCATCCTCGTCCCGGAATCGCAGATCACCAAACTGGACATGACAGTAGCGGATGGGATTAAATTCATCATCAGCTTGGGCGCCATTTCGCCCGATCACGCGGCACCGGCCATTGCTTCGCTGGTCCCAAAATCAACGCCGAAATGAACGTCGAGCAAACGACCGGGTTGGTTTTGCGCACGCGTCCCCTGACGGAAACCAGTCTGATCGTCCAATGGTTGACACCGGATCTCGGTCGAGTGGCCACGGTCGCCAAAGGAGCGCGCCGACCCAAATCACCTTTTCGCGGGCAGATTGATTTATTTTACGTTGTGGCATTCAACTTTGCGCGGAGCAAACGTTCCGAGTTGCATACGTTACGGGAAGTGAAGCTGTTAGAAACTCATGCGAGTTTGAGGCGTGATCTGCCCCACTTGGAACAAGCGGCTTATTGTGCGGCCTTGATTGAGCAAACTACAGAGACCGAAACTCCGTTGCCGGGGTTATTCGAGATGTTTGTCGCGTTGCTGAAAGAATTGCCGAAACAACCGGCGCAACCACAAACCATTTTTGCTTTTGAAATAAAGATGTTGAACGAATTGGGGATGAAGCCAGATCTGGCCGACACAAAACTCAGCGCGGGCGGTAAACAATTGCTGGAAAAGTTGTGCGAGCTGGATTGGCCGGGGATTTTCCGGCTGCGTTTAAGCAAATTACAGGAAACTGAACTGCGGCAGTTTTTGCACGCGTTTATGCTTCATCACCTGGGGAAGATTCCCAAAGAGCGCCGCCACACTTAAATCCATCAAAAACTTAAGCCATCGCTGCTTCCAAAACCTCCGGCTCGACCCACTTGTTGTGTTCTTTGATCAAGTCAACTAAACGCTCGACGGCTTCGGCTTCGGGGATGTTGAATTTTACTGCGGATTTGCCGACGTAAAGATTGATCTTGTTCGGGGCGCCACCGACGTAGCCGAAATCGGCGTCGGCCATTTCGCCGGGACCATTCACAATGCAACCCATGATGGCGATCTTGACGCCTTTCAGATGCTGGGTGCGGTCTTTGATGCGCGCGGTCACGGTCTGTAAATTAAATAGTGTGCGGCCGCAGGACGGACAGGCGACGTAATCGGTCTTGAAGCTGCGGCAACCGGCGGCTTGTAAAATGTTGTAGGCGAGGCGCAGGCTTTGGCCGCCGCCAGATTCGCCACGCACGAGGATGGCGTCGCCAATGCCGTCGGCCAGCAAGGAGCCGATGACGACGGAGGCACGGAGCAAGGCGATTTTTGGTTCGAGCGGAACGGGTTCAAAATTGATGCAATCCTTTAGGAGAATCGGATTGTTGCTGCCGAGGCGTTTTAATTTTGCAGCCAACAGGCGGAAGGCGGTGATGGCGGGGAGTTTTACTCCGTCTTTGACGGTGACCAGTTGAGTGGCGCAGTTGATGGTGAAATCCTGCGTGGGATCAATCTCGAACACGTTTAGATCTTCATAAACCGCTTCGGGTTTGACATCGTCTTTGGGACGGATTTTTGGGGCAACTTTTTCCCAGGTGCCACGGGTCACGACCACACGGACGGTTTGTTCACCGCCGCATTTGGACGTTTCGTTCAACTCGATTTCGGGTGTTTCACGACGTTCAAAGTGAAATGGATCGAAAGACCAATCTTGAGGAAGTTGAGATTTGAGATTTGAGATTTCAGAAACGGTAAGGTTTGGAATCTGCGCCAAGAGATCGGTGCAGACGGCAATTTCATGAGGAGAATCTTCGGTCAAGGAAACACGGATGGTGTCGCCCAGTCCATCGCACAACAACGAGCCGATTCCAATCGCGCTCTTGATGCGACCGTCTTCCCCTTCCCCGGCTTCAGTGACGCCGAGGTGGATCGGGTAATTCCAGTCGGGGCCGAGTTCGTTCAAGCGAGCGACCAAGAGGCGATAGCATTCGATCATCACCTTGGGGTTGCTCGATTTCATCGAGAATTTGAAATTGTGATAATCGTTTTTGCGCGCGATGCGGGCAAATTCCAGGGCGCTCTCGACCATGCCCAACGGCGTGTCGCCGTAACGGTTCATGATGCGATCGCTGAGCGAGCCGTGATTGGTGCCGATGCGCATGGCGCGGCCCAGTTCTTTGCACAACGTCACCAGCGGGGTGAATTGCTCCTCGATGCGGGCCAATTCGTCTCCGTATTGGTCGTCGCTGTATTCACGGACGGCAAATTTTTTCTTGTCGGCGTAGTTACCGGGGTTGACGCGGACCATTTCGACCCATTTGGCGGCTTCCATGGCGGCGTCGGGCTTGAAATGGATGTCGGCGACGATGGGAACTTTGCAGCCTTGGGCGCGAAGTTCGGCAACGATATTCTTGAGATTAGCCGCGTCTTTGACGGTGGGGGCGGTGATGCGGACGATCTGGCAACCGACGGCGACGAGTTCGAGGGTCTGTTTGACGGAAAGTGCAGTGTCCATCGTGTCGCAAGTCAGCATGGACTGCTTTACCACGGGATGATCGCCGCCGATGATGACGCCGCCGTCAGCGGGATTGCCGACGGTTACTTCGCGAGTTTTACGACGATGATGAAAATAAGGGGAATCGCAATACTTCATGATTTGGTTTTACTTCCTGGGGGCGAAGACCACCGGTTCATCGTGTCCATTTCGTGCGCTCCGCACCCAATCACCGGCATCAAAGAAGGCCAGGAAAAGCATGAGGCCGATGAGGGCGACGGCGCAGGCGGTCTGGAGATATTGCAGAATGACCGCGCTGACGGGGCGGCGGCGAATCAATTCCAGTAAAGCCAACGTAATGTGTCCGCCATCAAGTACGGGAAATGGCAACATATTCAGCAAGGCCAAGTTCACATTCATCACCACGCTGAACCATAGCACCATTCGCCACCCATTTTCATTTTCCAACATGTTTTTGTACACGCGTACAATCAATATTGCTCCGCCCAATTGTTGCACGCCTATTTCGGACTTGCGGGAAAATAACGCGCCAATTGTTCCACTGATCTGAGCGAGGCTGGCCTGAATCTGGCTAAGCGGGGTTGGATGTTGGATCATGATGTTGGTATCGCTTTGCCAGCTAAGAATGCCAAAGGAGGGTTTGCTATCCGCCGGTCTGATCGGTTTGACTGCAGTCATGGCAACCTCGAAAAGATTTGTGCCGCGTTTGATGGTAAAGGATTCCGCTTTGGGAGGCGCGTTGGTTAAAGCCTCAAGGTCCTCGATCACCGATGGGGCGTTAAAAACTTTTTTGCCATTCAAAGCCACGATGCGATCTCCTTCGTGTAAACCAGCTTCTTTGGCCGGGCTATTGGTGGCGATCCCGTAAATCATCACTTCTTCCGCTGAACTCATGAGGATTTGACGCATGGACCTCCGTTCATACCAATGTGTTTCCTTATGATAAGGAACCGGGTGCGCCACCAATTCCTGGTCCCCACGACGATATTTGACGGAGATAGATTCGCCTTCGCTGGTAACAATGCGCCAAACGACGCTATCAGAACCGCTTGACATCCACTGGGTCACTTTGTGTCCGTCAATCTCGAGAATTTCATCGCCCGGACGCAAACCGGATTTCGACGCCGGACCGGTAGGATCCACCCAACCGATAGTGGTGGTTTGGCCGACAGCATCCACCGGTTTGCCCACACCCCAGACGATCACGGCAAACACCACCGCGAGTAAAAAACTGAAAAGTGGTCCGGCGACGGCGACGATAATTTTGGACATCGCGGATACCGGCGGAAGATTGGCAACGGCGGCATCGGATTTGCCTTCGATCATCTCCATCGGCGCCATTTGCGGCAGGGAGACGTAACCGCCGGCCGGAATGGTGCCGAGGGCGTATTCCACTCCGCCGATGGTTTTCTTCCAGATCGGTTTGCCGAACCAGATGGCGAAGCGCTCCACTTTCATCACGCACAAACGCGCGGCCAGGAAGTGCCCCAGCTCATGGACAAAAATGAGCAAGTTGAAGAGCATCAGCACTTCAAACACGACGAAAATAGATTTTAAAAGGTGCATTTAAACGGTCCAAAAATCGAATGGTTAATGTAGCCTTACCATCAACAGGTTGCAACAGCGTAAATTCCTCTGGCGCCACATGGTGATTTGAGTGGTTTGGAGGGGTTTTCGTTCAATGGGGGATTTTTGTTTTTTCGTGGGGTTAGGTCGCGTTAGGTGTCGTTGACTGTCGTTAGGTCGAGTTTCGCGTAGTTTGACGGGGGTTAAAACGACGGTTTTCGAGGTTGAGATGGGGTTTGAGGGATGGGAGATGATGGGAAGAAGAGGAATCATGGAAAATCTGAGATTTGAGATCGAAGATTGGAAAAGCGGAAAAAGGAGCTTAGCAGCTCCCCCACCCTGTTTTGCGCCGATATGTCCCGTTGCCCTGTTCATGCGGGGAAGATAATGCAGTGACTACATTATTGCAATAATCTATTATGCGACGTTTTTCGTATCCACGTTGAAGCGGCATGAATGCCGCGTTCCTTTGTGCGGTTGACGCTTTTGCGCCTGATATGCTCTGCCGAATAACATTCGGCGATACAGCCGACTACCAGTCGGCGCTACGCAATTGCACCTCATGGTGAGGGGCGGAGGCGGAAGTAGCGTTGGTAATAGTTGCTGACGGGAAGGTCGAGGTATTGGATGGTTCCGGTGGTGTTGGTCAGGGTGACCAAAGGCTGCCAGGCGCTGAAAAGATTGGTGCTGGTGTCAATGACAAATGCCGCACCCGGCAGGCCCTGGATGTTCAATTGCAAGCGGCCATCAGTGGAAACGGTGGAGCGGATGAATTGGATTTGCGCGGGCACAACAGTCAACAGCGCTGGCGCGCTGGTGCCGGAGCCGGTCGCGTTGGAAACGACAACAGTGTAACTGCCCGCCTGCGCCGTTTGCAGATTGGTCAAGGTCAAGGTCGAACCGGTGTTGGTGGTATTTTGGCCGTTGAATCGCCAGCGGTAACTGGTGGCACCGATGGCGGTCACGGTGAAAGAGGCATTGCCGCTCAGGTAGGCGAGTTGATTTGAGGGTTGCTGACTGATATACGGAACTTGGGCGACGTTCAAGGTCATGGTGCGCGGGGTGGGATCGAGATTGACGCCGCCATTGCCGGTGCCACCGTCGTCTTCGACCTGAAAGGTGAAGCTGTCAAGTGGTTGACCGGACAGGCCGGGAGAAGCGGTATAGACCAGCGGCACATTGGTTCCAACCGAAGTGAACAGATGGCCGGTCGCTTCGCCGACGAAAAGTTTGCCGGCATCGGAAGAGATGGCCAGGGTGTTCCATTGTCCTGCGGGTCCTGCCTGCGTCCAAAAGAGGCCGGAATCGGTCGAAATATAAAGGAAGGCGTTGGTTATTCCATAGCTGATCGCGGCCAGTCTGGTTCCGTCGGCGGAGGAAACGATTGCGTAAAGTGATACGCCATTTGTAATCCAGTTGGTGCCGCCATTGCTGGAGATGTAGGTAAATACTTGGTCGGTCGCCACTAATTTCGTGCCATCCGATGAGGAAACCACACACATACATCCGCTCGGGCTTTGACTTTGCGCGGTCCAATTCGTCCCTGAATCGATCGAGGTATAAATCCTGCCGCTGCCAAACATTCCATCCGCCGCCGCCAGTCGCGTGCCATCCCAGGACGATGCTACACAGGTCCAATAATGACTGCTGCCTCGAGCGGTCCAGTTCGTCCCGGAATCAACTGACACATAAATTAGCCCTCCGGTGGAGGGATTGGCCTCGTTGTCCACCGCCACCAGCTTGCGGCCATCAGCCGAGGAGGCCACGCCGCCCCAAACCTTGCCACCCAGACCTCGCGCCGTCCAATTGGTGCCGTAGTCAGAGGAAATATAAATCTGATCCGAGGCCGTCACCAGCCGACTGCCATCGGACGATGAAGCGATGAAACCACCGATCACATTCTGCTGGACCCATGAGACCCCGCCATCAGGGGAGGTAAAAGTGTTCCCGCCATCATCCACCACCACCAGGCGTGTGCCATCGGCGGAGGAAGCGGAATAAAACCAATTGCGACCGGCATCGGAGAATTGCGGAGTCCACGTGACGCCGGAATCGGTGGAGGTATAAACTCGGCCGCCATGGTCGCCAAGAAAGTTTACTTCTGGATCTTCGACGGCGACGAGTTTCGTCCCATCCGACGAGGAAGTGACCTGGACCCAGGCTCGATTGTTTTCGCGGGCGTTCCAGGTCAGTCCTCCGTCTGATGAAGTATAAATTTTTCCGCCGTTAGTGCCATTGCCCAAGCCGTCCAGTAGCACGATTTTGCTGCCATCAGACGATGAAGCGGCGCTGGCGAAGGCGCCCACATTGGCCGGGGCATTGGGGCTCGTCCAACTGGCGAACAAATTGGTGGAAATGTAAAGGAAATCAGGCATGAAAACAAAAGACTTGGTGGCGTCAGATGATATGGCAATGGTTGACATGCCGATTGTCGCTGGGTTAAACCCGTTAGTAAACCGTACCTGCCAGGTATTGCCGGTATTGGTGGAAACAAGGATGGATAAGTTGCTCACGGTGATCATTTTGGTTCCATCGGCGGACATGGCCAAACCGGCAAAGCCGGTGATGCTGGCGAACCGAATGGTCCAATTCGTCCCGGAATTCGTCGAGGTGTAAACATTGCCTGTGAAATCAGCCACCGCCAACTTGCTGCCATCGGACGAAGAAGCCACACCGGCCCAGTTGAAACTCGTGCCGCTGATGGTGCGGCTGGTCCAATTCGTCCCGGAATTCGTCGAGGTGTAAACACTTCCAATCGTGTCTCGATCGGCGGCGAAGAGTTTGCTGCCGTCAGCGGAGGAGGCGACCAGCCAGGTGCCGGCGACATCCTGTTCGTGCCAAGTCACGCCGGAATCCACCGAGGTGTAAAGTTGACCGCTGGCCCCGGCCACGAGCTTCGCTCCGTTGGTCGAGGAGGCAACCGAAACCCACGGGATGCTCAATGGTGAACGGGTGAGATTGGTTCCCGCCGGAGTGTTGAGGTAGGGAAGTGCCCCGGCGTGGAGCGTGGAGCCGTTCCAGGTCAGCGAGCCGTTGGTCGGCGTGGTGGTGATTTTGACGCCGTTAAAACCGTTGGGGGGCGTGTCGGTGTCAACAAAACCGAAATCGCTGGTCTGGAAGGTATAGGTGTTCGTGCCGGAAATGGAGATGGTTTTGTTGGCACCGTGCGGAGAAGAGTTGGCGGCGCGGAGCGGTTCGCAGAGGAGGATCAGCGGGAGCATGGCCAGGAGCAGTAATTTAAAAAACGTCCGGCACAAATAAGTTCTTTTGGCATTAATGGGCAGCATAACAAATTAGTTTTCATCGTTATTCAATCGGAATGAGGCGGATTTTACAAGGGAGAATGGAATCAGTTACAAGGAATTTATCTCGCTGCTTCACCGTAGTGCCGACTGGCAGTCGGCTGTATCGCCGA
>CAIYOY010000297.1 GCA_903927905.1 uncultured Verrucomicrobiales bacterium
AACTACAGGAACTGTCCTGTTTTGCTCGCCCCGCGACACCACGGATTACAGGATGGACACGGAAGGGGGACATTTAGACAGGATTAACAAGATGAACAGAATGAAGAATTTTAAACCGCGAACCGCACGAACCATGCGAACAGAAAAAAGACAAAATCACAAGAAGGACATCAAGGCAAAATAATTAATGGCAAAATGATTAAAGTAGAAAAATCCTTTCAGAAATGAGCGAAGCAGTGCAGGGAAGCGAGTCGTGGTGGAATCAGTCGGTGAGGAGGTTGAGGAGGTTTTGGCCGTGGGTGTTGAGTTCCCAGTGTGAGCCGCGTTTGAGGACGAGTTTGCGCGCGGGTTTTTTTTGTTGCTCGGGTTCGTTGACGGAAAGGAGTTGGTATTTGGCTTTGCTTTTGATTTCGTCGGCGGCGCGGGGAGTCAAGCGGAGGGGGACGCCGTTGTAGTCGAGGGAGATTTCGTAGCCGACGATGGGTTTTTTGCCGGAGGCCGGAGCGACGAGGGCAGGGTAACGTTTGAGGAAGGGGAAGTCGGTTTTGCGGACGAAGACGCGGCAGAGTTCGGGACGGCTTTGCAGCCAGGTGAGGAGGTTGAATTTGGCTCCTTGATCGCGCTCGGCCAGGAGGATGAGACGAGGGTCAATGCCGGCGAGGTTTTGGCCGTTGAAATCGCCGTGGTCGTTATGTTCGTTGGGGGAATTTTTTTTGAACCAGCGGCCAAAACGGTCGGTGTAGAGGAGGTTGAGCTCGAAGTGGACGTGGGCGCGTTCTTTGGAAATGGTTTCGTGGGTGTTGCTGGTGCGGCCCATGATGGCGATTTTTTCTCCGGTGGCGACGGTCTGGCCGATTTTCAGGCCGGGGCGGATTTCGTGGAGGTGGGCGTAGAGGGAATAGATTTCCAAGTTGTCAATCACATGGCGGAGGACGATGTAGCGGCCGTAGTTGGAGAGGGCGGGTTTGTCGCTGAAATAGACTACGGTGCCGTCGGCGGTGGCGAGGACGGGATCGGTGGGCTCGCCGTGGTTGTCGCGCTGGAGGCATTTGATGTCGAGGCCCTCGTGCATCTGATGGCCGCCGGAACGGACGCAGCCGAAGGTGCCGCTGGTCCAGGGCATGCCGGTGGTGCCGACGAAGAATTTTTCTTCGCCGCCGCGCTCGTAGAGGGCGTGGTTGGCGGTGGGGAAGTGAATGGGTTGGGCGGAGGCGGTGATCGCAAAAAGAGTGGCCAAGACCAAACACGCCCTGCGAAGCAAAGCTTTCTTCATTCCTAATTCCGTATCATCGGGCGGCACGGAAAACATCTCTAGCGTTTGGCGGCTTTCTTGGCGGCCTTGGCGACTTTGTTCAGGCCGGCGACGATGCGCTCGGCTTCTTTGCGGTCGGCGTCAGGAGTGAATTGGAGGACGCCGTTGGCGACGCGTCCGGTGATCATTGGCGCGGCGACCCAGCGGGTGAAGTCGGGGTATTGGGTGCGGATGGCGATGTGGCGGCCTTTGTTGCCGACGGTGGCCATGTCGAGGGCGAGGGTGCCGTGTTCATTGAAAAATATTTCGATGGCGAAGCCGCCCTGATCTTCCACGACTTGAGCGCGGGCGACATCCATTTCGGTCAGGAAAGGTTCGCGCTGGACGATCATGGGAATTTTCTGGCGGGTGACGAGGACGCGACCGTTGGCGGAGGAGCCGTCCTCGGTGGTTTCGAGGAATAAATGCATGGCGCTCATGTTTTTTTCGTCGCTTGGCCGACCGCTGGTGCGGCAACCGGCCACAACAAAAAGCAACGCAATGGTGAAATAGATGTTGAATGAACCTCTCCTAGACTTCATATTCATAGCCAAACAAACAAGATTCAGATCAGAAAGTAAAGAAATTATGGGTAAGCAATATAATAAAGGCATTAAAAGTTCACGCCGCAAGGCCTACATCAAACGCAAGAAGACCGTCGCCAAGACGGCTGCCGCCGCGAAGAAAAAAGCTTGAGGTCTAACCCTCGCTTTTGGGCCGCCCGGTATTTTGTGGCGGATGGTTATGCCTGTGCGCGCGCCCCATTTGGGGGCAACATGGTATGGACGAACCGATTTTAAAACTTCTCCGGCGCAAGGATTATGCGCCCTCGAATGTTCCCGAGTTGCTCCGGCGTCTCGGGTTCCGCCCGCAACAGCAACAGCAACTTCAGGCCGCGCTGGCGGACTTGGAGAAGGGCGGGCAGATCATTCGGACCAAAGGCAACCGTTATATCATAGCGCGCGACGCGGATTTGATTCCGGGTGTTCTGCGGATCAATCGGCAGGGCAAAGGTTTTTTGCAACCGTCCGAAGCGGGGTTGCAGGAAATCGTCGTGCCCGAAAATGCCACCGGCACGGCGTTGCACGGTGATCATGTTTTGGTGCGGCGCGAGGTGAAACGGCCCGGACGCGATGCTGATGAGTTGACAGGTTCGGTCGTGCGCGTGCTGGAACGCGCGCGGACTCAGATCGTCGGCACGCTGCAAAGCAGCAGGCAATTTCTCTACGTGGTCCCGGATGATCCGCGCATTCCCCATGATATTTATGTGCCGCCGCCGCGCGATGTGGGGCGGCCGGCGAATATCGGCGACAAGGTGGTGGTGGAATTGTTGAATTGGGAATCGCGCAATAGCAACCCGGAAGGGGAAGTCATTGAAGTCCTTGGATCGCCCGATGCGGAAGGAGTGGATATGCTGTCGGTGTTGCGGCATTACAATTTGCCGCTGCATTTTCCGAAAGAAGTTTTGGCTGAAGCCGAGGGTATCGCGAGGAGTCGGCCAAATGGAGCGCCGACGCCGGACGAGATCGCGGGACGGGTGGATTGTCGGGCGCATAATGTGGTGACGATTGATCCGGACGATGCGAAGGATTTTGAC
>CAIYOY010000298.1 GCA_903927905.1 uncultured Verrucomicrobiales bacterium
ACCTTGCCCATTGTGAATTCCACGTGAATAACAATTAACAACATTCCCGTGTATCCTCGCTTCCATCAGCTACACTCCTCGCATGTCGGAAGATTATCAGCGCCTTTTGGATTCCACGATTGACCATCTGCAATCGTTGAAAGCACGGGGCACGCGTTTTTTGAGCATCGAAACGGACACGCTCGCTCTGTTGCAAAATGTCGCGCCGACCCGCGTTGCCGCCCCAGCGCCTGCTCGCCCGGTTGCCCCCGAAAGAATTTTTAGCGCTGAAACGCCAATCATCGCTCCAGCGGCTCCTGTGATCGTCGAGATTCCCATTGGCCCCATCTTGTCCCGCGAAGAAAAAGAAGTCGCCATGGCCGAGCTACGCGCCAAGGCGATGGTCTGTGAAAAATGTCCACACCTCGCGCGCACGCGAAAAAACGTGGTCTTCGGAGTCGGTGACATTCATTCGCCGCTGATGTTTGTCGGCGAAGCTCCGGGAGCCGATGAAGATGCGCAGGGCGAACCGTTCGTCGGCGCAGCCGGGCAGTTGTTGACAAAGATGATCGTTGCGATGGGCTTCACCCGCGACAGCGTTTATATCGCCAACATCCTCAAATGCCGCCCCGACACCCCCGGCCAAACCTACGGCAATCGCAAGCCGACACCCGAAGAAATGAACACCTGCCTGCCCTATGTGCAGACGCAGATTGACATCATCAAACCCAAAGCGATCGTGGGCCTGGGCGCGACGGCGATCGAAGGATTTTTCGGCAAAGGCGCCGGCATCACCCGGATGCGCGGCAAATTCCTGACCTATCGCGGCATCCCCTTCATGCCGACGTTTCATCCCGCCTATCTCCTGCGCAATCAAGCAAACACCGAAAAGCGCAAAGTCTGGGAAGACCTACTCCAAGTCATGGAAACGTTGGGTGTGACGATCAGTGACAAGCAGCGGGGGTATTTCTTAAAAAGTTAAATTCTTGCCAGCGGGGCAAAGAAAGGCCGTAATATCAACATGCTCGGGAAAAAACTTAAAATCCTTTTCTGGACAGCTCCGTTTTTGATCGCGGGAATGTTGGGGGCCTTCCCGTTCTTTCAACAAACCACCGTTTTAAAAGACGGCACCAAGGTGACTTTGGCTGGAGTGACCTTTGGCCAGCATCACGATTTTCCCGGACAATCGCCCGAGGTTGGCCTGCGAAGTTTGAGTTTCTCCACCACCAACGACATCATGTGCGTCTGGCTGCGACACGAGAAAGGAAAAGGCCGCTGGCGGCCGCATTTCGGCCTTCAAGTTTGCGACCAGGCTGAAACTGCCTGCGTGAGTAGCGACCCCGGCGTGCTCATACAACCAAGCGATGAGCCGAATGAGGAATTGATTGGCTTCAAATTTCCCGCCTATCCCAGGCGCGACCCAAAAATCAAACTTATCTTTCGGGAATGGAACACCAATGGGCAACCACCATCATCCTCAGCATCATTCATCATTTCCAATCCCAAGCGAAGCACTTTTGCCAAGTGGACTACTCAATCCTTGCCCATTACCCAAAAAGCCGGAGACTTGGATGTCAGCCTGACCCGTTTTATTTACGGTGTTCCCTTTGACCGCTTCAAAAAGCAGGCCGAAAAAGATCCTTCCTACCAGGGAGTGCTGACGGCGTTTCACATTGAACAAAATGGCCAGTATGTGACCAACTGGCAACCGGTAAGCATTGAAACTTCCGATGCCACCGGCAATCATCTCCTCTCCGGTGCCGCGAACAACCGGCGGGAAAAATGGGAAGCGGTGATGATTACTGGGGGAAAGCTTTGGCCAGACGAGCCGGCCTGGAAATTGCGCGTCGAGTTTTCCCGCACTTCCGAGTTCGACGACGCTGATTGCTGGACCGTGAAGGGAATCCCGATGGAACCAGGAAACCACCAAGATCTTCGCCCTTATGATGAAACAATTCCAGCCTTTGCTGAAACGACCAACGGAGGTGTTCACTTAAAGATTTATTCGGTCAAACGTTTCGAGCACAACCACGCTGTGGGCATAGACGATCAATTGCGGATTCGGGCGGCGTCACCGCTGGACAGTCAGCGACTCACCGTCATGAAAATATCAGATGACCAGAATCGGGAAATACAGTTTGGTGGCCCTATGGCCGGCTCTTGGGCTGCGGGTGAGTATAATTACGGACTGAGGGAGCTCGGTGCTGCTAAAACGATAAACGTCACTGTCGCCCTGCACCGAAGCCGATTCGCTGAATTCATCGCCAAACCAGCGAAGTTCACCAATACCGTTTCCACCCAGGAAATGCCCCCAGCCAAACAAGAGCTTCGACTAGAGCGTTTCCGTTAATACCGTAACCGTTTCTTTAGACCCGTAGGACTGGAATATTTGCAGACTATTGCGGTCTGAAAATTAGAGCGCCGTCGGCGTGGCAAATGCCAAAAAAAAATAAACTGAGTTTGTAAAATAAATTTACCGGCTTGCCAGTCGAAGTCAGCAGTGAGTAAATGACCGGGTGCAACGGACAGGAAAGATTCTACTTTGGACAATTCCTTTTTTGCTGGGGGGAATGGTGGCCTTGTTTTTTTGGCTTAAACCTTTTGGCGCGACCACTTTCACTCTGACCGACGGCACGAAGTTGTCGCTGGTCGGCGTGACCTACGGCAAAAAACATGTTTTTCCAGGAAAAAAGGACGGAGACATAGACATAGGCATGGGACGGGGCGGACCAAGGCCGACAACCAACGATTCCTTGTGTGTTTGGTTCAAACAAATCCGCGGAACCAATCAATGGCCCAATTTTCAACTGCTGGTTTATGATAATTCGGAAACGGCCTGCGTCGGCAGTTGGACCTCATGGCAGTCAGCGGCCCCTTCCAAAAAAGAAACCTACCTCGCAGTCACCTTCCCGGCCTTTCCCCGGCGGGAAAAAAAGATAAAATTGCGCGTGCGGGAATGGAACAAGGGCAGGCAGGAGGCGAGCGCCACCACCATGGTCATCCACAATCCCGCTCCGCTTCCGCCGCCGTCTGATTGGACCCCGGAATCATTGCCCGCCACGAAGACCAACGGAGACCTGACGGTTACGCTGACCCGTTTCGTATATGGCGTTTCTTTTGGCGGCCGGTCGGGAAAGAAGGACAAGGACCCCAGCAATAAAGGAGTGCAGGTCGAGTTTCAATTGGAACAAAACGGCCAAGCCGTCACCAATTGGCAGCCAATGAAAACGTTCACCAGCGATGCCACCGGCAACGAAGCGGCCAATTACAGTTGGAGCAACCGGCCCGGAAAAAACACCACTTTTTTGTATCAATGGAGTCTTTGGCCGGATGAACCGGCTTGGAAAGTAAGGACTGAGTTTTCCCGCACCTCCGGCTTTACCGAAGCGGAAACGTGGACGGCCAAGGAAGTTCCCATCGTTAAAAGCGATTCACGCAAACGCTATCAACGAAATATGAAAGAAGCACCAGCGGCGGAAACGACCATTGATGGAACTGCAATAAAAGTGTTTGCCGTGAAACAGTACGGGCAAACTCGGCAGAGCTGGGAAGATGAAGCGGACTTCAGAATTCGTTTGGATCCACCGCCAGACGGAACCCGGTTGACCGTGTTGCAAATCACCGATGACCAAAATCGGGCCGTGGAAAGGAGCAACCGGAATGGGGGCGGCAGCGAAAGCACCATCGGATTAAAAAATCTGGGCGACGCCAAAACCATCAATATCACCCTTGCGCTCCATCGCAGC
>CAIYOY010000299.1 GCA_903927905.1 uncultured Verrucomicrobiales bacterium
AAAATTGGCCCCATGATCGCGATGCAGCCCGTAGGCAAAATAAAGCGCCCGATGCAACTCCTCACCGCTGCAAATGCCGGTCATCAAATTGAGATAAAGCGCGTTGACATCCGCCCGGCCCTCGCGGGCAAACATAAAAAACCGGTCACGAGCGCCGCTGGTGCGGCTGTTGAGATAGTTGTCCACCAGCCAGGAGGTTTCAAAATTGAATTTGTAAAACGGATACTTCGACAAAACATCCAGCACGGTGTCGGTGTTGCGCACGTCGAGTTCATTGACGTGGGGTTGCAGATCGGTGTAGCCCACGTCGTTGTGGACTTTCGGGCAGACATAGAGCTTCCACTGCTTGCCGGGTTTGAAATCGCAAACCGATTTGACCGTTTGATCACCCAATGATACTGCCACCTGTGCCTGACTGGCTGGAATGTCCGCTGAAATTTCGACCGGCACGGTGAGCACACCAAAATCACAACCCCGGTTGGTCAAGGCCGTGAAAAATTTCTGCTGATCGAATTGAACCACCACCTGGCCGCGGGCAAAAGACCGGCTGAATGGAATTTTGACCTGGCAAATTTCCTTCAACACACCGTTCGTTTTATGAAAGAAAATGGTTGGCTCGATTTTAATGGCTTCCGGACTGCCGGCTGTGGCCGACCGAAAAGACAAGGCATCGTAGTCGTAATTTCCGTTGCCGAGCGGGGTGAGGGAGATTTTATTTTCGCCGGCCTGAAGCAGGGAGGCATCTATGCGCGCCACGAATTGCTCGCGGCAAAGGATGATGTCGTTCCCATCCCGGCGGTCCAGATTGCGTTTGAACGCCACCGGATGCAGGGAAAATATTCCCGTATGATTGTTCACTTGAATCTTCAATTCACGCGGCGCGGTGGAATTGTAAATCAAATCGAGGACCAGTTCGTAAGTCCCTTTTGGTTCGGCCAGAGCAAACACAACGTGGTAAGGCCGCTCGCGGTCCCAGCCGGAGTGATGCCCAGCGAAGTCGCGGCTGACGACACTTTTGCCAATGGTGAAAGTCAGCTCGTCGCGCCACCCGGGCGCAAATTCGATGGATGAATCGTTGGCTTCACCGATGTTCCAAATGGCAGACGGGTCAGGTTGAGCCTGCGAGCAGATGGCGCTGAACAGGGCAAAAGCCGTGGCGAACATTCGAATAAAGTGATTCATGGCTTTCATGGGATTTGCCTCAATGTCTGACCAGTTGTTTGCGCAGGTGTTTCAGCATGGCCGTCAGAAATTCGAGCAGCAGGCAAATCACTGGAACGGCACCCAACACCATCATGAAAAAGTAAAACAGCGATGCCTGGCGGCTGGGCGCAGGCACGGCTGTCCGGGCTTTCCTGGTTTCTTCTCCAAAGACAGCCTTCGTGGTCTGAAAATCGAGTCGCGCCAACTGGCTGTGACCTTCCCGGCCAAACGTCACTTCCGTCAAATGCGATGCGCTCGTGATGCCGGTCAAATCTGATTCAACCGTGATCACCGCCTGCGGATTCGGCACCCGAAAATGCGCGCGCAAGATGATATGATGGCTGCCTGATTCGCCCGACAAACCCGCCGTCTCCGCAGTCAACAATTGCCCGCCCGATTTTATTTTTAAATGCTGCAGGATTTGTTCGCTCAACATTTTGTCCGCCCCCTGCGTTTTCGCGGAATCAAACTCCTGATTTTTATTGGCGTCGAACCCGGCCAAAGAACCCAACTCAAAAGGATTCAAGGTCAATTCGAGGTGCAAATAATTTCCATCGGGCAGCAGCGTGAGATAGCTGATGGGCAGCGTGTGGGCGAAGAGATTAAGCGAAAACAGGCTAAGCAGGAGCAAAGTTGGAATGAGCGCGGTTTTTTTCTTGGCCTGTTTCATTTCTATGGCTTTTGGACGCATCCCACCGACCGCGTTCCTTGATTCAAGTCAAGCGTTTCCACGCGGTCATGGTGCCTCTGATTGAAAGACGATCATTCAACCAAAAAAGGCGACGCGCCACGCTTTGCATCAGAGGCGTGACCCGCCCATCCCGGTTGAAATTGTTGCGCCGTAAGGAGATGGTTGAGGGTTGTTGGGCCGGGGAAAGGAGAAGATGCCGTGCCTCATTAGATCGCTTCTTCCCCCCAATTGCCCGCTTGACCTAAGTCAAGCTGCCCAGGATAGGCACATCGTCAAATTAAATATAAAGACATGCTGAACGGAAATGGCAATCAAGCGGTCACGGGAATGAAGCATTGCGCCGAGAAAGGTTGCAAGGTGGATGCGCGATGCTGCACCCCGCTGGCTAAGGAAGCGAAGGAACAGGAACATTGCCGCTTAACCTTCCCGAAGCCTTGCGCCATTCCTGCTCCGTGCGGCCTTCCCTGTGAACTGAAATTGGGACCGGAACGACATTCCATTTTGGACCTTGGTTCGATGGCGCGCATGGCTTTGATTGCCACTCCTGCCAGTCGCGCCGGTTTTCGCCGGCAGGCGGAGGAGCTGTTCGCCCAGGTCGGTTGCATTATGAAGCGGCAAACGCTGCCCCTGCAATGCACCACCATGATGGTATTTCTCAAGAATGCCAAGGATGAGGTCGAATGCCGGGAGATCATCAACACGTCCTTTGGTGCGGCAGCGCCGGTCATAACTTGCGTGGTTCAGCCTCCATGCTGCGGGGCCGCTCTTGGCGTGGAGCTTTGGACGGTCGGTGGCGCAGGGGTTACGGTTAAACGGTGGGGAAACCATGTGGTCGCGGTGGAAGCCGATGGCATCAGGTGGATTCATTGCGCCGGGATCACCTCCGGGGAAAGCTCAACTGAAGCGTTCGGCGAGTCCATGGATGCATTCAAATCCATGCAGCGAAACCTGGCTTTAGCGGGAGTCGGCTTTGAACGGGTGGTGAGGACCTGGCTCTATGTCAACCAGATCACTGCCCTCGAACCATCGAGCAACCAACAGCGTTACCAGGAATTGAATCGGGCCAGAACGGAATTCTTTAATGGAATCCCCTTTGCCGGACGGATGCCCGCCGGCAACACCGGCGGAAAAATCTATCCGGCCAGCACCGGCATCGGAACCTCCGGTGCGAGGATGGTCATGTGCTGCATGGCCTTGCAGTCAGACCGTTCCGATGTGTTTGTCCAGCCCCTCGAGAATCCCCGGCAAACGCCAGCCTACGATTACCAGGGAATGTATTCCCCAAAATCCCCCAAGTTTTCCAGAGCCATGGCCGTGGTGCAGGGGCATTTCGTTTCTACCTTGGTTTCCGGCACGGCGAGCATCCTCAACTCCATCACCTGCCACCCCGATGACATTGTCGGCCAAACGCGACAAACCATTGATAACATCGAAAATCTGATCTCTGCCGAAAACTTTTCCAGACACGGACTGGGAAACAGTGGTGCAACCCTGAAGGACATTGCCAAACTTCGGGTTTATGTGAAACGTCCGCAGGATTACGAAAGGTGCCGCCGGATCTGCGAGGAGCGCCTCCCCGGTGTGCCCTCCATTTATCTCCAGGCGGATGTCTGCCGCCAGGATTTGCTCATGGAAATGGAGGCCGTGGCGTTTTCACCTTTTAACCGTAAGACTGCGGAAATTTGATTCCGAATAATCAGTCCGGCGATAAGCCAAAAAAAGACAACGAAAGCGCAATTTACGCGTAGAGGAAAACAGCGGCCCGACCCAGACTGGGGCCATGATAACGCCTGTAGAATTGAAACAGATTGCCGTGGCCAACACTTTGCGCGCCTGCCCGCTGCTTAATGGCTTGCCCCAGGCGGACATTAATTACATTGCCGACTGGACCGTGTTGAAAACATTGCCCAAGGGCGGATACCTCTTTCGCGAACACGATCCCTCCTATGGCTTTTACATCGTGCAAAGTGGCGCGATCAATGTCCACCGCGTCAACGCCGTCGGCAAAGAACAGGTCATCCATGTTTTCCGCGCCGGTGAATCGCTGGCCGAAGGCACCCTGGCGTCGGATGAGGTTTACCCCGCTGACGCCCGCGCCCTGGAGCCATCCAAAGTGTTGCTGGTGCAAAAAAACGCCTTCCTCACAGTTTTGCGGCGACAACCCGAACTGGCACTGCGACTCCTGGGCGCGATGAACACTCATGTGCATGCCCTTATCGGCCAACTGGAAGATTTGACACTCAAAGACGTGGAGACGCGGTTGGCCCATTGGCTGGTGCAGCATTGTCCCGACCCCGAAAGCGCCAAACCGGCCAAAATCGAACTAGGTCGAACCAAGCGTGTCTTGGCGGCGGAATTGGGCACGGTCAGCGAGACCTTGTCCCGGACCTTCGCCAAATTCCGCGCCCAAGATCTGCTTTATGTCAACGGCAAGAGCGTCACCCTCTTAAATCCCGCCCGGATGACTTGGGCCTTGCGCCAGCATTTGGGCATGGAATGTGTCCAGGCAGGGTAAGTTTAAAAAATCTTGGCTGCGCTGCTTCTACTCCGTCGCGTTGTTGTTGATTTGAAATTTCCTGGCGCTGCGGTTGGTGATGCGCAGTTTTCCCGGAGCCACATTATCTGAAATCACCGCGCGCCGGACCTTTTCACCCAACTCAATGTGCGGCTTGTCCTGCTGAAACTCGCAGCCGCGCACCAGCACCGTACCGCTTTGAATTTGCAAGGCATGGCGGTTTTCGTTGTTGCGGTCCCATTGCACAAAAGTGCAGTCGGTGAAACCGACCGTCCCCTGCCCCGCGATTTTCGCAATCTGATGGCATGGTCCCCAGAACGCGCAGTTCACCAGACGAACGCTGCCGGTATTGCCCGTCATCACTTCAACCATCGTCGGATCCGGCCCATTGAACGACACGAATTCACCGTTGGAAATCAAAACGCCCATCCGCTCGCTCTGTTCCACCACCAGCGAGGTGCCGCAATCGTCCGCCCCGATGCCGAGGAAATTCCCGTTGCAAGCCCCGGCGGAAGTTTGAATGAATTTGTAGCCGATCTTGTAGCCGAAACAAAAAGTATTGAGCACATACTGCCAATCGCTCCGCCCGAAAATAAACGCTTCGCCATTCTTCCGCTGCCATTCCAACAGTTTGGGCTTCATGCTCCACCACGGGTTGAAATGCGCGTTCTCGATCCGGCCCACATCATAAATGTCATCCACATAAATCCCGCGCCGCAGCGGCTGGCCGGAAATATTGCGGATCAGATGCCGCTCATTTTTCGACGCATCAATCGCGTTGTAAGAGTTGAGCAACTCCACCTCCAGCACCGCCGGATTTTTCCCACGCATTGCGATCGTCCACGGATACGCCTTCGGCTCCTCATTCGGATTCTGTTCCGGATAATATATAACCACGCCTTTCAGCGTGCTGTTGTTATTGAGCGTGATGAACGGAGCGCCATTTTCAACGCCCGCATTTTCCGTCACCAAAAACGTCGTGCCATCATCCGTCGGCTTCGGCAGGCCCGGATTGCGCACGCCCAAATGCGACGGAACCGATTCCCAAACGCCTTTCAAAGTGACCGCGCCCGGGACCGTCAAGTGACCGGAGAAAAAATAATTTCCTCTTGGCGCATAAACAATTCCGCCGTGCGCCGCGCTGGCTGCATCCAATGCCTTTTGAAATGCCGCCGTCTCGTCACTTTTCCCATCTCCCTTGGCACCAAAATCGCGCACCGAAAAGATGTCCGGTTGATTGGTGGTCTGGGCAAAAACGCCCGGCGCCAGCAGTGAACCCATCCCCAACAGCAAATAAACTGATCTCAACATGCGGTATAAGACGTTCATGAGCTGGAGTATTGATTGACCTGAATCAAAAGCAAGGCAGAGAAAGGACCGCGCCTCTGTGAGGCGCAGCAGGCGGCGAGCGAGAAGGTTCAGAAATTAACACGACGCTCACTCGAGGAGGTTTTTTCGATTTATCACACCAATTCCATTTCAACGCGCTGCGGGTCACAGACCCGCGCTCCGATTTTGAACAGGAGCGCCGAACTCCGATTCGGCACTCCCCCAGCTCCGTAGGAGCGACCTATTTGTAGCAAATTCGCCTCTTTATAAAAAAGCTCCATCGGAGCGGTATATTCCTGATTTCACCAAACCGACCCAGGGCGGTTGGCAGGCGGAGACTTTGAAGTATTGGGCGGTGAGCCGGCAGGATTACTGAACGTCGTGGGGCACGATCAGGTCGGTGGCGACGGTTCCGTCCCGCTGAATTTGGATCAATTGAAATGGGTCAACGGGATGGGACATGGATTAAGGAAATGATAGCCGATTGCCGGGAAAAGTGAACAATGAAAACAGAGGACATTTCAGAGAACAGAAATTCGATATCCTCAAAAGCAATCCATTTAGGATTAATTTTCACTCTGAGAAAACTGCTTCAATTCTCTGATTTTGCGTTGCCTCAACTCTCCCATAATAAGACTGCATTCCAAGTTTCATGTTCTCCATCCCATCTGGCGTGTCCTTAATCAATTTTACAACAGCATCAAAATCTGATTGCTGTTGGCCAATCGTCTCCTGCAGGACTTTTTCAAAAGACGGATTTTGAGGAAATGAAATGGTTTTGGTATATGGCTGATTTGATTGGCCGGCCATGACCAGCAGAGTAGTCCACTTGACATAATTATTATATTCTTGGCAGAGCGTCTTAGAATCCTTTTTCAGATCAGCGCGTTTCTCTTTTGGAATATGTCTCACCCATTCCTTCAATTCATCTGATTTAGACCCTATAAACAGCTTGTTTTCAGCACTCATATCAGTAGCGTAAACAAGCACTGTGGCTAACGCTCTCGTGTTTTTATTCCAATCCTCTTTCCATTGTGGCGGCTCCCAAATAACGGCCACAGTTAAATACCAAGCATATGGCGGCATAAAAACAGAAGCCACGCCTTGGCCAACTCCTTTGTGGAATCCTCGTACAATCCCGAATATAGTAGCGAAAATGAAGAAAATATAAATTGCACTACCTAGGAGTACGCCGATTTTTTGTTTGAATGATTCCATGCTCATTTTATTACAATTGGTTTCCGGACAGGCTCAGAACCGTTCCTCGCCTTGCTGATGGCCAAAGCTTGCCCCTGCCCTTTTACGGAGACAAGCATTTATAATTGGGCCAGATCATTCCATATCGCGGCCAAACGAATCCATAATCAGGCGATATGAATCCAGATCGCGGCAATATCAATTCATATCGCCGCGAAATAAATTCAGCGGAGCGCGGGTCTGTGACCCGCAGCACGTTGAAATGGAATTGACATGATAAATCGAAAAAAACTCCTCGTATGAGCGGCGAGTTAATTTCTGAACCTTCTCGCTGGCCACGCGCTGCGGGTCACAGACCCGCGCTCCGTTCTCAATTTTTATAAAATCAAGCCGGCACGGCTGATGCCATTTACAGAATCGCGGCAAAAAATCCGGAAACATCCTTTTTGCTCCGGCCTCTGCTCTCTCCGCTCTCTCCTGTCCGATTTTTAAACGGACCGCGCCTCTGCGAGGCGCAGCACGTGGCCAGCAAGAATCCCCGGCTTGTTTTTAGAAGTTTGATTCAAGTCAACGAATGGAACCGGCACGCCGAGTCTATCCTTATAAACCGGTGTGAATTATATACAAAAGATACATTATATCGCGGGTCTAGGTGGCGTGTTATGCAGCCTGCTGGCGCCTTCTCTGATGGCCAAACCAAAGACGCCGATCCCGGTGCCGGACCTGAAAAAAGCCTCCTGGATTTGGGGCGACGAGAAAAGTTCCACCTGCGAATTGCGCAAAACATTTTCTCTGGCCGAACGCCCCGCCGCCGCCGCCATTGTCATCACGGCGGACAATGGCTACGAGCTTTATGTCAACGGCGCGTTCGTCGGCCGCGACGTAGGCGCAGGCGCCGAGGTCTGGCAATCGGTGGAGCGGTATGACCTCAGTTCGCGTTTGACCAAGGGACAAAACATCATCGGCATTCACGGCATTGATCTGGGCGGGGTGCGGGGAGTGGTGGCCGCCGTGCGGGTGGAGGTGGCAAAACAGGCGCCGCTCGAACTCGTCACCGACGGATCCTGGCGCGTGGCCAAAGCGGGCAAGGGCGCGGATTATTCGCATCCGGAATTTGTCGAAGACGCGTCATGGCAGCAGGCCCGGGTGGTCGGCCCCATGGGCATGTCGCCCTGGGGAACTGTCGCCTGGTCCCTGGCCGCAGAGCGCGCGCGTGCCAAAGTCTTGCCCAATCAGGTCGAAGCCGCCCAGCCGGACAAAAGCTTTTCCTGGCCGGAAGGCGTGGCCTATTTGGGCGACGATTGCAGCGTGTATGTTCCGTTGCGCGGCGATGCCTGGGGCGTCTGTTTCCGCGTGGGCGATTGGACGCGCGCTTACACGGAATTTGATCTCCCCTGCCCTTCCAAAACCGGCCGCAAGCTTTACACGTTGTCGCCGGACCCTGACGCCAAACCTCGATTACTCTTCGACGCCGGCACGGGCGTGATGGGATCGCCCAGCGTTTCCTACGATGGACAATCACTGCTCGTGGCCATGGCCCGCGAAGGAGAAAAGTTTTTCCACATCTACCGCATCCCCACCGCCGGCGGCGAACCGCAACGACTGACCGACGGGCCGTTCCATGATATTGATCCGGTGGAACTGCCCGATGGCCGGATTGCCTTCACCTCCACGCGCATCGGCACGTTTGAGGAATACCACAGCCCGCCGTCGCGCGCGCTTTTTCGCATGAACCCCGATGGCAGCAACATCCACCACATCACTTCGACGCTCATCTTCGACAACGAGCCGAAAGTCATGGCCGATGGCCGCATCGTTTTCATCCGCACGGACAATTTTTTTGATCGCGGAAAAGTCGAGACCCACCTGCACGTCATTCGTCCCGACGGCACCGATGGCTTGACTGAAATCGGAGCGAATGTCGGCGCGGATTATGGTGTGCGCTTGCGGGCGTTTGGTTATGGCAGTCCCGCCCCGTTGCCCGATGGCAGTCTCGCTTTCATCTCCAATCGCGGAAACTTCATCGCGTCGCCCGGTGGCGCAGAGAAGGATTTTCACCGGCTGCCCGGACAGCTCGGCGATCTGGCCCCGCTCCCGGATGGACGTTTGCTTTGCACCCTGCTCCAGCCCGATGGCCACCGCATGGTGTCCGAGGTGCTTGGCGTGATTGATCCACGCGACGATCGCGTGGTCAGTATTTTTAAATCCACCAACGGCGGGATTCACTCGCCTGTTTTCCTGGGTGCGCGCCCTCGCCCTCCGGTCATTCCTGATTACGTGGATCAAAAACTCGTGGACCAGCCGGGCGCCACCGGATTTCTTTTTTGTCAGAATGCCCGCTTCACCACCAAGACCAAAGCCGACTGGGATCGTGTCCGGGCCATCCGCGTGCTCGGAGCCATACCATTGACCGTAAGATCTTCACATTCGCACATCGTTCATGCCGGCAACGAAACGGTGGAACTCGGCACCGTGCCGCTGGCTGCGGATGGATCGTTCTTTGTCGAAGTGCCCGCCGACATGCCGCTCGCCCTTCAGGCCGTTGATGCCGAGGGCCGTTCGGAATTGAATGAAATGTCCTGGATCTACGTTCGCCCCGGCGAGCATCGCTCATGCATCGGTTGTCACAATCCGCGCGATGCCTCTCCACCTTTTGCTGGCGGCAATGCCATCGCGCTCCACTCCCGGCCTTTGAAACTGCTGGGCCAGGGCGAAGCGCATCATTTCCGAGGCAACAACCCCGGCGTCACCGGCTTGATGGATTTGCAGTTCGAGCGTTTCCGCGAATGTGCCTCGCTCAATCAACAAAATCTGCGCGCCGAACCGCTGGCTTCGGGCCGCGACGAGATCGCCGCCTTGCTCCATCAACTGGCCGGCAAGGAGACCGCCGTGAAGATTTCCTCCGCGCAACGCCTCGCCCTTTTCCGCGAGCACCAGGCCGCCCCGATGCTGGCCGGGCAATTGCAGGACACCAATTGCGAAGTCCGCGTCGCCGCCGCGCTGGCGCTGGCCGCGTGCGGCACGCGCGAATCGGTGACGCCATTGCTTTCGGCGTTGGCCGACGAGAATGCCGTGGCCGGTCAAGCGGCGGCGGTGGCGCTCGAAAATATTACCGGCCACGCGGCCGCATCGCAAAAGTGGTTCGCGACCAATTCGTGGACGGCGATCGAGCAAGATCTAATCCACAGTCTCGCCACGCCGGACCGGCGCGCGATTGTCGCACTCGGCCACATCGGCGGCGAGGCCGCCTGCACCGCGCTGCGTGACTTGGTGAGAAAGGAAGCAGAAAATAATCCCTACCCCATCTTCGACAAAGCCAATCGAACGGACAACTTCACCTTTTCCGCCGGATCACCGCTGAACCCGCGCACTTTGCAGGAAGCCGTCCGCGCCCTCGGCCAGCTTGGCGACACCAAGGCCGTGCCGCTCCTGCGCGAACTGCTGACGGCGAACATCAATCCAACAAAAGCCAACCTGTTCCTCGCTGAAGCCGCCATTGAATCACTGGGCCGCATCGCCACGCCCGAAGCAGAAACTGCGCTCATCGAAACCTTCGCGGCCCTGCAAGATTACTGGAATTATGTCGGATGGTACAGCGATCACCCGGCGCTCTACGCCTGCCACTCTTCGCCGCTGCACGCGCGCATCATCGCCGCGCTCGACCTGATGGGATCAACCCACGCGACCGGCATCGTGCCCCAACTCATCCGTTCCGTGCCGACCGATCCCGACCGGGCGCTTTTTCCGGACAACGATGATTACGAAACCTTGGTGGGCCGGCTCATCCGCCGCAGTGGTCGCGGCCCGGAAGTTGTCCAAACCTGCCTTGCGCTCCTCGGCGATCCAAAGGCAAAAGCACAAACCGAACTCAAAGATGCCATCTCCACCACGCACCCCGCCTGGGCCGGACATCCCGGACCCGAAAATCGCGCCGCGCAAATTTTGTCGCTGGCCTGTCGCGACCAGGCGAGCGAACCGCAAGTGCGCGCCACATTTGCCCGCTTTGGCGCGATGCCCGAAGAACCGATCAATCGCACCCTCGGCAACCCAACCTGGACCCCGGTTCGCCATTGGACCTTGTTCTACCTCGCGCGGGCCTTGGGCCAGCTTTCGAGCCATGCTTCAATTGACACTCTCCTCTCCGTTTTGAGTGACGACCTGAACGAAGCGCGGCACGGCCGTCCTGATCCGTCGCAGCCGGAGATCCATTTTTTACAACTTGAGTACACGCCCTGCTGGCGCGCGGCGGCGGCCTGGGCGCTAGGTCAAATACATGATCAACGCGCCGTTCCCGTGTTGATGGGCGTCGTGCGAAACTTGGAGAACGCCCCCGACGTCCGTCACGCCGCCGCCAAGGCGCTCGAATTGATGGCCCCGCCTTCCAGCCTGCCGGAACTGCGGGCGCTGGCGGCCAATTATCCAGAAATCAGCACGCGCCGCACCTTGCTGGCGGCTTGCGCAAAATTGGAAAAACCCAAAGCCGGCCTCCGTCAAGTCGCGCAAACAAAGGATTAAAAATGAAACGCCACGCCATTTTATTAAGCACCCTGCTCTGCCTCGCCTATTTTCCGCTTCTCGCCGTCAAGCTTGAGAGCCAAACCGGTTACCTGTCGCCAACCGCGATGGCTGCGACGATGGACGGGAAAACCATCTGCATCGCCTGCGCGACGGGCGACCGGGTGCTAATCTTCGACACCGCCACCCAGAAAGTTAAAAGCACGATTTCTGTTCCCGATTCCCCGCTGGGAGTCGCCCTTTCTCACGATAACTCCCGCCTCTTTGTCACTTGCGCCAGCCCGCAAAGCACGGTCTGCGTCATTGATCTGGCTCGGGGAAGAATCATCGCAAAAATTAAGGCGGGCCACACGGCCATGGCTCCAGTTTGCAGTCCGGACGGCAAAATGCTTTACGTTTGCGATCGCTTCAACAATGCGATTGGCCTGATTGATTTGGAAAAGCAGAAGGAAGTGGCGCGCATTCCGGTTCCGCGCGAGCCGGTGGCGCTGGCCCTGACCGGAGACGGACGAAGATTGTTCGCGGCCAATCACATTCACACCGGCCCGGCGGATGGAGAGGTGGTCGCGGCCTCGGTCAGCGTCATTGACCTTGCCAGCCGGACAGTCAAAGAAATATTCCTGCCCAACGGCAGCGGGCTTTTGCGTGATATCGCGATTTCGCCGGATGGCAAATATGCCGCTGTCACACATCTGCTTTCGCACTTTCATCTGCCGACCACCCAGGTCGAGCGCGGGTGGATCAATAACAATGCGCTCAGTTTGATCGAGGTCGAAAAAGGCCGGCTGCTCAATACCGTGCTGCTGGACAACATTGATTCCGGCGCCGGGAATCCATGGGCCGTCGCGTGGACCGGCGATGGCCAATCCCTTTGCGTCACCCACGCCGGCACGCACGAAATTTCGGTCATTGACGCGACCGGGCTGCTGGCCAAGCTGGCGCGCGTTCCGGCCAAAGGTTCGCCCGGCGAGGTTTATAACACGTCCGTTTCGCGCTCGACGACGGACGTGCCGAACGACCTCGCATTTCTCGTCGGGCTGAGGCGGCGGATTAAATTGGCGGACGAAAAGGGACCGCGCGCCCTGGTGCTCATCGGCCAGCGCGCCTACACCGCCAATTATTTTTCCGATTCGCTTAGCATGATTGACATCGCGGCCAAGAATCCGAGTCCGACCACGATTCCGCTCAGCCCAAAGCAACCGCTCTCGGTCGTTCGCCAGGGTGAATTAAATTTCAACGATGCGACGCTCTGCATGCAGGGCTGGCAGAGTTGCGCCAGTTGTCATTCGTCCGATGCCCGGGTGGACGGATTGAACTGGGACAATTTGAACGACGGCATCGGCAATCCGAAAAATGCGAAGAGCCTTTTGCTGGCGCACAAAACGCCGCCCTCCATGTGGCTGGCCGTGCGTGAAACGGCGGAAATTTCTGTCCGCGCCGGAATCAAAAACAGCCTGTTCACCGTGCAACCGGAGGAAACCGCTGCGGCGATGGATGCGTATCTTAAATCGCTCAAGCCGATCCCGAGTCCGGAGTTGGTTGACGGCAAATTGTCGGCGGCGGCGCGGCGCGGCAAAAAATTGTTCTTTGCTGAAAATATCGGTTGCGCGGAATGCCATCGGCCACCGCTTTATACCGACTTGAAAACCCATGATATCGGAACGGTCAGCACGTACGACCAACCGACCGACCGATTTGACACGCCCAGCCTGATCGAAGCCTGGCGGACGGCCCCCTATCTGCACGATGGTTCTGCGGCGACCGTGCGCGATGTGATGACCACCAGAAATCAGAGGCATGAACACGGTTCGACCTCAAATCTGACGAAAGAACAATTGGATGACCTTGCCGCGTACGTATTGTCGTTATGAAGGCGGTTTACGAAATTTTTAACATCACGTTCATCGCGACAAAACCCGGTAAAACTGTCGGTTGGTGGAAAGCGTGTCCACGATGACCGCAGTCGTGTCAATCAATTCCGGGCCGATATTGGTCAGCGTCATCCAGTCATTGGTCAGTTCCAATCCGCGGATGGATTGCACAACATAGGATTGTCCGGCAAAGACAAAAAACGAAAAGGTAAACCGGTTGCTGACAATTTGCGGCGAATCAACATGCGCCGCCGGCAGAAAAACAATGTCCAGTTGCGGCCCGTTGTTGCTGTCTTCGCGCGAAGCAAATCGGCGCGCGGTGGAAATGACGGTCTCATCCCGCGTCATCAGCAGCCAGCCAAAATTGGCCGCCGGATGATCCGCCCACAATTGCACATCCGCCGTCAACTGGTCGCTGCTGAAAACGTAGGGCGATTGGCCGGCGTGAACGACAAATTGCTCGGCGCTGCTGAGCGCGGAAAAGTCGTTGGTCATGGCCGCGCCCGGCACGGTCCAGGGTTGCGCGGCCAGGGCAAAGCGGTCGTTCCAGGTGGCTTCGTTGGTCGTGGCGGGTGAACCCTTGCCCGGTTGCCCGGGGAGGCTGCGTTCGCTGCCTTCTCCCCACGATTTCAGCATCCGATGCAAATCAAAAATGGACGAGTGTCGTGTAGTTTTCAAAAGCGGAAAAGAGTGTGCGGTCAAAAGCGGAAAAAAGTTAGAACACGGGGACATGGAGTAAAACGACGGGTTTGGCCTTGAGATTGGGAGCGTGACGGAGAAAGAAGACATCGCCATCCGGG
>CAIYOY010000300.1 GCA_903927905.1 uncultured Verrucomicrobiales bacterium
ATGCAGGAACGGATGGTCGCGCCGACGCACCCGGCGTTTTCGCACGGTTCCCGCAGGCGATGCCGAAGTTCATCACGCCGGAATTCGTCCGGGACGAGGTGGCCCGTGGACGCGCGATCATTCCCGCCAACATCAATCATCCCGAGGTCGAGCCGATGATCATCGGGCGCAATTTCCTCGTGAAAATCAACGCCAACATTGGCAACTCCGCCGTGGCTTCGAGCATCGAGGAGGAGGTGGAGAAAATGCGCTGGTCCACCAAATGGGGCGCAGACACGGTGATGGACCTCTCCACCGGCAAAAACATCCACGCCACCCGCGAATGGATCCTGCGCAACTCCCCCGTCCCCATCGGCACCGTCCCCATCTATCAAGCGCTCGAAAAAGTCGGCGGCAAAGCCGAGGAACTCACCTGGGAAATTTATCGCGACACCTTGATCGAACAATGCGAGCAAGGCGTGGATTACTTCACCATACACGCCGGTGTCCTCCTGCGTTACATCCCGATGACCGCCCGTCGCGCCACCGGCATTGTTTCACGCGGCGGCAGCATCATGGCCAAATGGTGCCTCTCCCATCACAAGGAAAGTTTTCTTTACACCCATTGGGACGACATCTGCGACCTCATGGCCGCCTATGACGTCAGCTTCTCCATCGGCGACGGCCTCCGCCCCGGCTCCATCGCCGACGCCAACGACGAAGCGCAATTTGCCGAATTAAAAACGCAAGGCGAACTCACCGAACGCGCCTGGGCTCGCGGCGTCCAAGTCATGAACGAGGGTCCCGGCCACGTCCCCATGCACATGATCCAGGAGAACATGCAGAAACAACTCGAATGGTGCCACGAAGCCCCGTTCTACACGCTCGGACCTCTCACCACCGACATCGCCCCCGGCTACGACCACATCACCAGCGGCATCGGCGCCGCGATGATCGGCTGGTACGGCTGCGCCATGCTCTGCTACGTCACGCCCAAAGAACACCTCGGCCTCCCGAACAAAAAGGACGTGAAAGACGGCGTCATCACCTACAAAATCGCCGCCCATGCCGCCGACCTCGCCAAAGGCCACCCCGGCGCGCAATACCGCGACAACGCCTTGAGCAAAGCGCGATTCGAATTCCGCTGGGAAGATCAATTCAACCTATCGCTCGATCCGGAGACCGCCCGCGAATTCCACGACGAAACCCTCCCGCAAGAAGGTGCCAAAAGCGCACATTTCTGCAGCATGTGCGGCCCACATTTTTGCAGTATGAAGATCACAGAAGACGTCCGCAAATACGCCGCCGAACAAGGGATCGCCGAGGAAGAAGCCCTGAAAAAGGGAATGGAAGATAAATCCAAAGAATTCGCCGACAAAGGCGCAGAGGTTTACGCGAAAGCGTGATTATGAATTCTTGGCTGCTCCAAGCTAATCCTGACCAATTTGACGTTACGACTTACGTTGAGCGGTTCACGGATATTTATTGGAGCATTAAAAAGGAAGCATGGCAGAAAAAAGCCACCATAGGCGACGAGGTGTTTATTTGGCGTGCAATGGGTAGCGCTAAAGTTGAATCCGGGGTTATCGCCTGCGGTTATATTACTGAGCCAGCCACAGAAAAAGACCGAGTCAGGTACCCCGAAAATATTGCAGATGAACTCTGGCGTCCTGGCTATTCGGAATTATCGAAAGTCAAAATCGGCATCCACCTCACAAACGTGCGAGTGAGTGGAAATAATGGGATGTTGTTGAAAGATTATTTCTTGAGCGACACCGTTCTCGCTAAATCTCAAATTGTAACTGTGCGCAGCGGTGCTGTTTTTCTTTTACCCGGATTACAAGCTCGCCGCATTCGAGAACTTTGGAAAGATGAAGACCTGACCCAAGAGCCAGCAAAAGGCGGCAGCATGGAAGGGGCGATTCTTGAAAAAATTCACCGGTTTCGCGAGCGTGATCGCGCGCTTGTCGCAACTGCGAAGAGCCAGTTTCTTAAAAAACATGGCGCACTGTTTTGCACGGTCTGTAGTTTTTCGTTTCATCGGACATATGGAACGCTCGGAATAGATTTCATCGAGGCGCATCATACCAAGCCGATCTCAAAACGTGCAGGAGCGGAAGAAACCAAGGTAGAAGATTTGGTGATGGTATGCGCAAATTGTCACCGAATGATTCACCGTGATCGTGACTATGATGCAAACTACCAAAAACTTTTAGACCTCTTCAGCACTCGCAAATCAATATCACCAACATCATGAAATTGGAGATGCGCCAAAAACTCGCCCGCGAGCCGTTCGAGGAAAAAATCTGCAAAGTCGGACAGCTTGTCCGGCTGGCCAAAACTTTTCCCAAGCGCAGTTCAAAAAAAACGCAGACTCACTCCTTCGCTAAATAAATGAAGAACAATAAAAAGGAGTTGCCTCTAAAACAACGCGAAGACCTGCTCAAAGCGTTGAAAACCCGTTTTGAGAAAAACATGAACCGTCATAAAGGGCTGGAGTGGGCCAAAGTCCAATCGAGACTGGAAGCCAATGCTGAAAAGCTGTGGTCGCTCAATGAAATGGAGCGAACCGGCGGTGAACCGGATGTGGTCGGTCACGACAAGAAGACGGGCGAATACATCTTTTTTGATTGTTCAGCGGAAACTCCCATAGATCGCGTCAGTGTTTGTTACGACCGCGAAGGTTGGGAATCACGGAAAGAACACCGACCCAAAACCACCGCCATGGACATGGCCGCAGCCATGGGCGTTGAACTTTTGCCGGAAGAAGAATATCTGGAACTGCAAAAGCTCGGAAATTTCGATACCAAAACCTCGAGCTGGATTGCCACCCCTGCTGACATCAGAAAACTCGGCGGCGCGCTCTATTGTGATCGTCGCTACGGCCGCGTCTTCGTAGGTCACAACGGCGCGCAATCCTACTACGCCGCCCGCGCCTTCCGCGCCTCGCTCAAGGTCTGAATCTGGCGGAGCGCGGGTCTGTGACCCGCAGCGCGTGACATTGTAAAGACACTTTGAATAACTCCATGACCACCTTACATGCGAAGCCGCTGTGGGTCACAGCCCCGCGCTCCGTTGAAAACCACGCTTCACGCCTTCTTCACAAAACACGCCTTCAACCCGATGGAAATTCCATCCATCTTGCACGAAATTTCGTGGTCACCATCCACCAACCGGATCGGTTTTGATTTTGATCCCCCTTTGAGTACCTGCGAACCGCCGCCCAATTTCAAATCCTTGATCAAGATGACACAATCGCCATCCACCAACACGCTGCCATGCGCATCCTTGACCACGCGAGCGGCAGCGGGTGCTTCCGGTTCCGGCGTGCGTTCCCATTCATGACCGCAAGTGACACATTCCCACTTTTCAGGGTGATCCAAAACATCAGTCATCTCGCACATCGGACAGGCAGGTTTGCTCATTGAGAAAGAGGGTAGGCGTTATATGCCGTGAGATTCAAGAGCGAGCTTTCCCCGGAGTGCGGTCGTCCTCGG
>CAIYOY010000301.1 GCA_903927905.1 uncultured Verrucomicrobiales bacterium
CAATGCCGCCAAAACGAACTGTTCGCGGACGGTGATTAAAGAACCGGTATGCCATGCCATGACCCCAGTCTGCCCCAGTAAAAATTTTTAAACTGTAAGCCATGTCTTGGCGCTGGCTGTAAGCGATGTCTTGGCACTGTGCCACAGACCCGCAGCAGCGTGAACTGGTAGAGACGCTTTGAATAACTCTACCACCTTTTGCCTGGCGAAGCCGCTGCGGGTCACAGACCCGCGCTCCGTTTTCCCGCAAAGTAGCCCCGCCTCCGTTATTCCTGCGCCGGAATTTTTTCCGGCGCTTTCCGATCAAAAATCGGATAGAGAATCGGCAAAATCAGCAAGGTCACCAGAGTCGCCGTGAAGAGCCCGCCGATAATGACCACGGCAAAGGGTCGGGAGGTTTCGGCGCCGACTGCCTGGGACAACGCCATCGGCAACAAACCCAGCGCTGCCATCAACGCCGTCATCACCACCGGGCGAACGCGCGACATGGCCCCGTTGCGGATCGCTTCCGCTTGGGTTTGACCCCGGCCCTGCAATTCCCGGATCCGCTCCACCAGAATCACACCGTTGAGCATGGCGATGCCAAATAGGGCCATGAATCCCACCAGGGCCGAAACGGAAAGGTTCAAGCCCGTCACCGGCAGGGCAAATAAACCGCCCACGGCGGCAAACGGCACCACCAGCAAAATCAGGAACGCAAGCATTCCCGAATCAAACGCCATGAACAACAGAAAGAAAATCGCCGTCAGCGTGATCGGCACGATGACCGACAACCGCCGGATGGCCCGTTGCTGATTTTCAAAGGCTCCGGTCCATTCCATGCGATAACCCGTTGGCAATTTCACCGTTGCGCCCACTTTTTGTTTTGCTTCCGCGATCAAGGAACCCAGGTCCCGGCCGCGCACGGAAAATTTCACCGCCGTCCGGCGCGCATTTTCCTCGCGGAAAATGCGGGCAAATCCCGGTCGCACGTCCACTGCGGCCACGGCCCCCAGGGTCAGTCGCTCGCCGTTCGAGCCGAACACCGGGATGTTGCGGATGGCGTCCAGATCGGTCACGGCCTTGGGCGTTAATTTCACCACCAGATCAAACGACCGTTCACCTTCGAGAATCTGGGTGGCGGCGGCCCCGCCCAGGGCCGTCTCGATGATTGACTGCACGTCTGAAACCGACAAACCGGCGCGGGCGATGGCGCTGCGATTGATGGTGATCTGGACTTGCGGCTGGCCGGTCAATTGATCCGCGCCGACGTCGGCCGCGCCGGGAATTTTCTTCAGGATATCCACCGTCTGATCGGACAGGCGTTGCAACTCGTTCGGATCCGCGCCGTAAATCTTTATGCTCAACTCCGCTTTTATGCCGGAGACGGCTTCGTTCACATTGTCCTCAATGTATTGGCTGAACTGGAATTCCATGCCGGGTATGGCGGCCAATTTTTGCTTCATCGCCTCGACCAATCCTTCGCGCGTGGCGGCGGTTTTCCATTCCGCGCGATCCTTTAATTCCACCGCGCTTTCCATGATGTCCCAGCCGTTGACATCGGTGCCGTCGTCCGGGCGGCCTAATTGTGAAACCACGGTTTTGACTTCCGGGAAGGACGCGAGAATGGCCCGGGCTTTTTGTCCGAGTTGTTCCGCTTCGCTCGGGGAAATGGTTTGCGGCATGAAACCCCGCACCCAGAGCGAGCCTTCATCCAGTTTGGGCAAAAATTCGGTGCCGATATTGGCCATCAAGAAACCGGCGGCGATCAGAATGGCCGCCGCCCCGCCGAGGAACAACCGGCGCGACCCCAGCGCGCGGTCCAGCAGGGGACGGTAGCAGGCGTTGAGTTGATGCACCACCCAGGATTCCCCTGAAGCCGCTTTTTTGCGCCGGGAGAAACTGGCCAGGATCGGCACGAGGGTCAGCCCCAGCACCGTGCCGGTCAGCAGGGCGAAGGTCAGCGTCAGCGCCATCGGGCGGAAAATCCGACCCTCCACTTGTTGTAAAGTATATAACGGAATGAATGCCGTGATCAGAATCACCTTGGCAAAGACAATGGGCCGACCCATTTGATCCACCGCTTCCACGATGATCTCATCCAACCGGCGGCTGCGGCCCCGGTCCTGTTCCAGCTTGTGCAGCACGTCCTCCATGATGATGACCGCCGTGTCCACAATGATGCCAAAGTCAATCGCTCCCAGTGAAATCAGGTTGGCGGGAATCCCCTTGAGATCGAGCAGCAGAAACGCCCCGAGCAACGACAACGGCACCACCGCCGCCACGATCAGCGCCGACCGATAGTTCCCCACTCCGAGAAACAAGATCAGCACGAGCAAGACCAGGCCGATTCCTTCCACCATGTTATGCCGCGCCGTCTGCAATGTTCTTTCGGTCAGGTCCGTCCGATCATAATGCGGCACGAGTTTGACCCCGGACGGAAGATAACTCTCATTGATTTCATCCACCTTGGCCCGCACGCGTTTTAACACTTCCAGGGCATTCTCTCCCCGCCGCATGATGACCACGCCCATCACGGCGTCGGGCTTGTCCGGAAGGCCGGGAACCATTTTCCCGACCTGGCCCAGCCGCAATTGATGGCCGATCTGCACTGTGCCCACATCGCTGATTTTTATCGGTGTGCCGTTGCGTGTATCAACGGCAATGGCCCGGATGTCATCCAATTCCTGGATAAAACCGAGACCGCGAACGATGTAAAGCTCCGGCCCATGCTCGATGTAGGAGCCGCCGGCGTTGCGGTTCCCATTCGAGAGCGCGGTAAAAACCTGGTTCAAAGTCAGGCCATAGGATTTCAGTTTTATCGGGTCGATCAAAACCTGGTACTGCTTGGTCGGCCCGCCAAAGCCCACCACGTCAACCACTCCGGGCACGGTGCGGAATTGCCGTTCCACCACCCAATCCTCCAGTGCCGTCAATTCCACCAGCGGAAAATTTTCCGGCGCTTGCAAGGTGTAACGGTAGATTTCCCCGATGGGAGTGGCGTTGGGGGACAGCCCGGCTTTGGCCCCGGCGGGCAGATCAACCGTGGCCAGCAGTTGCGCCGCCTGATTGCGCACAAACTCCACGTTGGCCTCGTCTTCAAATGTGACCGTGACCTGGGAAAGGCCGAAAAGGGAGATCGAACGCAGCGAAGTCCTTTTCGGAATCCCGTTCATTTCGTTTTCGATCGGGATCGTGACCAATCGCTCCACTTCCTCCGCGGCATGGCCCGGAAAAAGGGTGATGACCTGAAGCGAAACATTCGTCACGTCCGGGTAGGCC